>NZ_JBEYFY010000033.1:41559-74118 GCF_040703595.1 Streptomyces sp. NPDC007084 | reverse complement strand
GCACTTGGTCGTGCCCTGCGGCCGCGCCGGGGGGCCGGGGGGGGGGGGGGGCCCCCGGGGGGGCTTTCGGGGGTGTGTGAAAACCTCGCGGGGGGGGGAGGGTTAAACCCCCCCCCCCCGCCGCCGTCGTCGTAGCCCCGTCCCCGTCAAGGAACGGGCCATGCCTTACTCAGCCGAGCCGAGCCGAGCCGAGCCGAGTCGGGCCCGGCCGAGTCGAGCCGTGCCTCAGCCGAACTGCTGCTCCAGGTCCTTCAGCTTGCGCTCCAGGGAGTCGAGCCGCGGAAGGGCCATCGTGTCGTCCTCCGTGGTGAGGTCGACGGTGATCGGCTCAGTGCTCTTGCGGACCGGGGTGAGGGAGGGCCGCGAGCGTACGGGCAGTTGCTCCGCGGTGGATATGGCAGGCTCCGCGGAGCCCGGGGCGGGTGCCCGCTCCACGGTCGCCGTCTCCAGTTCCCGGCCGCCGCCCCGCCCGCCGAAGCCGCGGTGACCACGGCTCAGGGCCTTGAGGTGGGCCCGCTCGACCCGCTCCTCGTTCCGGCGGCGCAGTCGGTTCTGCTCCTTCTGGCGCCGGTCCTCGCGCACCTCGTCCACGGCCTCGTCCAGGGTGCGCACGTTCTCCAGGAGCATCAGCGACCACGCGCTGTACGTCTCACGGGGAGCCCGCAGCCAGCGGACGATACGGATCTGCGGCAGCGGACGCGGCACCAGACCCTGCTCGCGCAGCGCGGCACGACGGGTCTGCTTCAGCGCGCGGTCGAACAGCACCGCGGCCGACAGGGACATGCCCGCGAAGAACTGCGGAGCGCCCGCGTGGGCCATGCCCCGGGGAGCGTGGACCCAGTTGAACCAGGCCGCGGCACCCGCGAACGTCCACACGAGTATGCGGGAGCCGAGCGCGGCGTCACCGTGGCTGGCCTCGCGCACGGCGAGGACGGAGCAGAACATGGCCGCGCCGTCCAGACCGAACGGGACGAGGTACTCCCAGCCGTCGGAGAGGCCCAGGTTCTGCTGGCCGAAGCCGACCAGGCCGTGGAAGGAGAGTGCCGCGGCGACCGCGGCACAGCAGAACAACAGCACATAGGAGGCCGAGCCGTAGATGGCCTCCTTACGCCTGCGGCGCTCCTCGCTGCGTTCCCACGAGTCGTCGCCGCTCGTGTCCCCGGACCGCTTGCCGCGCGCGAGCACCGCCACCGCCGCCAGCAGGCCCAGGAGCAGAACGGCGCCTGGAAGCAGCCAGTTCAGCGATATGTCGGTCAGTCTCATCTGGGGTCCCTTGCATTGGGATAGGGCGTAACGCCCGCCATAGTGGCCCAATCACGTCGGCCCTCAGGGGGTTTCGGGGCAAGAGGCCGCCAAGGGAGTGCAAGGGGATGCGCAGGGCGACGTTCTGCTCGAACTGCCGCGCGAGGGACGGGAGTTGAGTGCGAATAAGATTACCCGTACGGATGGTTCGACGGAAAGTTCCTGCGACAAGTGAGGAAGTTGTGAACCACCTGTGATCCCGCGTACGTCTCCGAAGCGCCCTGAGGCGGTGTTGATCTTAGGGCATACACGGGCGGCGTCCCGCCGGGGGTGCCTCAACCGGCGTCGGCGGCCGTCAACTTGCGGACCCGGTCCGCGTCGCAGGTGCGCGGGCAGGTCGCGCAGGTGTCCTCGGGGTCGAGTGTGTAGAAGAGGCAGCAGCTCGCCCGGTCCCGGGTGGGCAGCGGCTCACCGGAGGGGCCGGTCAGGTCGCGGAACGCCGCCGAGCCGACGTACGGCCGCGTGGAACCGGGCAGCAGCAGCTCCAGCTCGCGCCGGCCCCGCGCCTCCTCACCGAACAGGGGAGCGAGATACCACAGCCCCTCGACGATCTCGTCGGTCGCCATGCCCCACAGCGCCCGGCCGCGCCGCCGCATCCGCGGCCCGAATCCGCCGAGGACCGGCTCCAGGTGCTCGGCCACCGCCGCCCGCACCTCGGCGCGCAGCGCCTCCTCGTCCGGTACGACCCGCGCACCGGGCAGCCCGGCCGCCGGGTCGTCCGGCAGACAGGCGAACGTGGTGACCCGGACCGCGAACCGGCCCAGCTCCCGGTTGAAGGTGACGTGCTCCACGGGCATCCGGGGCACCCGGCCCCGCAGGAACCACGGCACGGTGATCAGCAGGCAGGCCGGCCAGGCGTACCGGTGCAGTCCGAAGCTCGCCACGACATCGGGCCGGGCCCGCTGCGCGTAGTCCCGGATCACCTGCGCCTCGTCCCAGGCGAGGAACGCGTCCAGCTCGGGACCGCCCTCCGCGAGCCGGGCGGCGTTCGCCCAGCCTTCGCCGCGGGGCGCCGCCTCGCCGTCGGCCAGCTCGGTCACGCTCAGGTCCGGAAGCACCTCGGTCATCCGCGCGTACGCGCCCGCGAGCGGCGACACGGCGGTGAAGGGCGCGTCGGGGCCGGTCGGGGCGGGTGCGAGAGCCTGGGCGGGCAGAACGGGAGCGGACATGCGGAACCATCGCTTCACGATCGTTTGCAGGTAAGCCTTACCTTACCCTCCCTTTCGAATATTTGAACTGAGGCGATGTGCGCCTATCGTGCTTGTCGGACAAGAGGCACGCGCTTGCGAGCGGCGCGCGCTCGTCCGGCAGGACACCGAACCAAGAGACAGCGAATCAAGAGGCGGCGAATCAAGAGGCGGCGACCAAGGGGTCGGCCCGCCGCGACGCCCCCGTGCGGCACCGATCCGGAGGAGGACCCGTGGAGCAGGCCGGTACGCGCGGCACACACGGCTCCCCGGGTCCGGCGGGCCCGGACGCCGCGGCAGCCCCCTTCCGCGTCCCGGCACAACCACGAGCCGCCGAGCCGCGACCCGCCGAGCCGCGAACCGCCGAGCCGCGACCCCCTGAGCCAGGAGCCCCCGGCCCGGCCCGGCCCGGGGGAGGCGTCGCGCCGGCCGCCGCCGGCGACGGCACCGGAGCCGGAGCGCACGGCGCTCCCACCGCCTCGGCCCGCGGCGAACACACCCACAGCGAGCCCCCGGCCCCGCGGACCCATCGCGAGCCGCCGGTCCCGCACCTCCCTCGCGAGGCGCCGGTCCCGCAGACCCACCGGGAGGCGCCGACTCCCTACGCGCGCGACGCCGGCTCCCCGCCCGCCGTTCCCGCGCAGGGCACCCGTCCCGTCGTGCGGCGCGCCTCCGTACGCGGGCAGATCCTCGACGCCCTGCGCACCGCGCTGGTGGCGGGCGAACTCGCGCCGGGCGAGGTCTACTCGGCGCCCGCCCTCGGCGAGCGCTTCGGGGTGTCCGCCACGCCCGTGCGCGAGGCGATGCAGCAACTCGCCCTCGAAGGCGCCGTCGAGGTCGTCCCCAACCGGGGCTTCCGCGTCATCGAGCGCGGCACCCGTGAACTGGCCGAACTCGCCGAGATCCGCGGGCTGATCGAGGTCCCCGTGATGCTCCGGCTCGCCCGCACGGTGCCCGCCGCCCGCTGGGCCGAACTGCGCCCGCTCGCCGAGGCGACCGTCCGCGCCGCGTCCTCGGGCTGCCGCGCGACCTACGCCGAGACCGACCGCTCCTTCCACCGCGCGGTCCTCACCCTCGCGGGCAACGCCCAGTTGGTGCGGATCGCCGACGACCTGCACCGCCGCGCGCAGTGGCCCCTCGTCGGCGGTCCCGTCTCCAGGGGCCGCGCCGACCTGGTGGCGGACGCCGCCGAACACACCGCGCTGCTCGACGCGTTGATCGCCGGTGACCTCGCGGTCGTCCAGTCCCTGGTACGCGAACACTTCACCGGCGCACCCTGAAGCCGAGGCCCCGGCGCCCCCTCAAGCCGACGCCCCCTCAAGCCGACGCGCCCCGAGGTCACCGGCGCCCGCCGCGACCGACACCCTCGTAGTCACTGTCACTGTCACTGTCACTGTCACCGTCACCGTCACCGTCACCGTCACCGGCCCCCCTCAAGCGCCCCGTACGTAACCGTCCGCAGCCCCTCCGTCACGGAGTCGTACGGTCCGTGCGACACTCCCGGCCGCCGGGAAACCGGGCGCGCCCCCGGGGCGTGCCCCGTGCACAGGTCCCGGGCGAGAGCCGGACCGCGACCGGGGGAGAGAGACATGCCAGACCCGTCCTGGACGGCACAGCAGCAGGCCCAGCAGGCCGCTGGGCAAGCCCAGCGGATCCACCACAACCATGTCCGGGTCCACGCCCACGCCCACGACATGAACCGTCACGCCCACGACATGGCCCGCCTGCACGCGGGCCAGGCCCGCGCACACCGCCCGGCGCCCCACACCGGCGGTGGCCGGAGCGGTGGCCTCGGCGGCTTCCCGCTGCTCCTGGTCGTGGTGGCCGTCGTCGTCTGCCTGGTCCGCGACCCGGGACTGCGGGACGACGTCACGGCCTTCGCGCGGGACCTGCTGACCCGGGTCCAGAGCGGCTAGGCCGCGGCCGGGGGAGCCTTGCCGGCCCTCCGCCGGTCAGGCCGTCGCCGCCGGGGGCGCCAACTGGGCGGCCAGCCAGGTGGGTACACCGCCGAGCAGCCGGAACAGCCGGCCCGCCTCCGCGCGGAGCCGCGAGGCCTCCGGTTCCGCCTCGGCGTCCGCGAGCGAGGCCAGCGCCGGGGCCGTACCGACGAGGTAGCCCAACTCCTCGCGGATCCGCAGGGATTCCGCGAAACCGTGCCGGGCCTCCGCCAACTCGCCCTCGCGCAGGGCGAGTCCGGCGAGGTGCCGCCAGGTGAAGGACAGCAGCAGCGGATCGCCCGCCGAGGTCGCGCCCGCGTGCGCCCGCCGGTACGCGGCCCGGGCCGCCTGCGGAGCGTGGGCCAGGTTCTCGGCGACCAGTCCGCGCCGGAAGTCCAGCAGGGCCCGCCCGGGGGCGCCCGGCGCGATGAGGGCGGCGGCCCGGCCGAGCGCGGCACGGGCCTCGTCGGCCCGGTCGCGCACACGCAGCAGCGTTGCCGCGTAGGCGAGCTGGCCGCGTTCGCAGGCCGCCGCCCCGCGTTCGTCGTCGCTCTGCGCGAGCGCCTCGGCGGTGCGCAGCGCGTCCTCCGCCTCCGCCCAGCCCTGCTCGGTGTAGAGGCAGCGTTCGACGAGCAGCGCGGCCCGCTGGAGCGCCGCCGCCGCCGAGTGCGGCTGGAGCAGTGCCGCCGCGTCGGCCCAGCAGGCGCGTGAGCGCAGCCGCCATACCGCGGTCTGGAGTGGATCGTCCCCTGCAGTGGTTCCGGAACCAGACATGGCGGTATGCGCCACGTTGCCCTCCCCGAGCACACCATTGAGCTGTTGAGTGGTGGCATCTCAGCACGGATCACCGGGCCCGGCCAAGAGGGTGGGTGAAGGATTTCACAAAGTGGCGGGGGCGCGTCCGGCCGCCCGCGCCCCCGCCGTGGATCAGCTCATCCGCAGGGCCAGGAAGAAGTCCAACTTGTCCTCCAGGCGCGAAAGATCACGTCCCGTCAACTGCTCGATCCGGCCCACGCGGTAGCGCAGCGTGTTGACGTGCAGGTGCAGCCGGGCCGCGCAGCGCGTCCAGGAACCGTCGCAGTCGAGGAACGCCTCCAGGGTGGGGATCAGCTCGGCGCGGTGCCTGCCGTCGTACTCGCGCAGCGGGTCGAGCAGCCGGGCGGTGAAGGCCCGGCGGACGTCGTCCGGCACGAAGGGCAGCAGCAGCACGTGCGAGGCCAGTTCCTGGTGGCCGGCCGCGCAGACCCGGCCGGGGCGCGCCGCCGCGACCCGGCGGGCGTGCCGGGCCTCCTCCAGCGCGCCGCGCAGCCCCTCCGCCGAGTGCACGGCCGCGCTGACCCCGAGGGTGAGCCGCCCGTCGTCGTTCAGCCCGGCCGACAGCGGGGCCCGTACCGCCTCCAGGAGCCGGTCGGCGTGCAGACCCGTGCCCGAGCCGTCCTCGTCGGCGGAGACCGCCGGAAGGGGGACCAGCGCGATCGCCTCGTCACCCGTGTGGGCGACGGCTATCCGGTCGGAATGTTCCGGCCCCGGGGACAGCGGGTCCACGAGGATCTCCTCCAGCAGCGACTGGGCGACCGGACCGCCCTCGATGTCGCCGCCCTGCCACTCCACCCGCGCCACCACGACCTGCCAGTGCGGGGCCGCGCCCAGGCCGGGCAGCAGCACCGGTGCCGCGACCCGCAGCCGCGCCGCGATCTCGGCGGGCGCCGCGCCCGTCTGGACCAGCTCCAGGACCTCCTGCGCGAGACGCCGCCGCACCGTGCGCGCCGCGTCCCGCCGGTCCCGCTCCACCGCGATGAGCTGGGTGACGCCCTGGAGCAGGTCGAGGCGTTCCTCCGGCCAGTCCCCGGCGTCCGCCTCGACGGCGAGCAGCCAGTCGGACAGCACGGTCTCGCGCACGTCCCGCGAGCCGGTCGCGGGCCGGGTGGCCGAGCGGATCGGGAAGAGCGAGTACGTCGCCTGGCCGACCGTGACCCGGTGCGGTCCGCGCCGCCCGGTGCGGGCCGCCGCCAGGTGCTCGGCGGCCAGCCCGGCACACACGTCCGCGGGCAGCTCGCCGCCCGCCGCCTTCGAGCCCGCCACGGTCCGCCCGGCCGGCGACAGCACCCAGGCGCGCAGGTCGAGGTCGGTGCCGAGCAGGTCGAGGACCACGTCGGGGCCGCCGCCCGCGGGGCCCGAGGTCATCATCCGGCGGTGCCGGTCGACCACGGCGGCCAGGTCCCCGGCGCGCTCGCCGGACACCTGGCGCACCACGTGCTCGGTGATGGTGGCGAAGGCCACCGACTCGTTCACCGCGAACAGCGGCAGCCGGTGCCGGGCGCAGGCGAGGACCAGGTCGTCGGGGATGTCGCCCAGCTCCGCCTCGCCCGCCGCGAGGCCGGCCACCCCGGTGCTCGCGAGGATGCGGACGAACGGCTCCGAGTCGCTCGCGTCGTGCCGCCAGGCGAGGCCGGTGAGGACCAGTTCGCCGCCCGAGAGATACCGGCTCGGGTCCTTCAGGTCCGTGGTCATCACACCGCGGACGGCACGGTCGAGTTCGTCCTCGCCGCCGAGCAGCCGCAGCCCCAGCGCGTCGGTGTCCAGCAGTGCGCGCAGCCGCATTCTCGTCGCCGCCGTTCTTTGTCTCGAAATCTACGATGAAGCGTCGCGGAGGCCCCGCGAGCGGGTCCCGGGGCGCCGCGGAACGGGTCCGCGAGCACCGGGCGCCGGTGAGCCGGTCCCCAGTCCCGGCCTCGCCCTTCCGTGCGCCGTGCCCGCTGTTTCCAGAGGCTGTGCCCACTGTTTCCAGAGGAAACCAGGGAGGTAACCGACGGCCTCCGTTCATACGAATCTACAAGATGCGCGCGCTGGCCAGCCAACTCCTTCATGGTTTCGGTGACTGACCCGCATGCGCGACAGCGCTGTGTACTGACCTCACTCCGCGTTAACACCTCATGAACGAGCCGGGCCGCCCGCACACGATCTGGCTTGATCAGAACGACCGACGACACGAATGAAGAGAGCCACTCATGGACTTCCTTCGCCCCGCACGCTGGGAGGAGGCGCTCGCCGCCAAGGCAGAGCACCCCACGGCCGTGCCGATCGCGGGTGGCACCGATGTGATGGTCGAGATCAACTTCGACCACCGCAGGCCCGAGTACCTGCTGGACCTCAACCGCATCGGCGAGCTGAGCGAATGGGAGGTCGGCGAGGAGAGCGTGCGTCTGGGCGCCTCCGTTCCGTACACCCGCATCATGGAGCACCTGCGCGGCGAGCTGCCCGGCCTCGCCCTCGCCTCCCACACGGTGGCCTCCCCGCAGATCCGCAACCGGGGCGGAGTCGGCGGCAACCTCGGCACCGCCTCCCCGGCCGGCGACGCCCACCCCGCGCTCCTCGCGGCCGGCGCCGAGGTCGAGGTCGCGTCGGTGCGCGGCACCCGCATGATCCCGATCGACGCGTTCTACACCGGCGTGAAGCGCAACGCCCTCGAACCCGACGAGCTGATCAGGGCCGTGCACGTCAAGAAGGCGGACGGCCCGCAGCAGTACTCCAAGGTCGGCACCCGCAACGCGATGGTGATCGCCGTGTGCGCCTTCGGCCTGGCCCTGCACCCCGACACCCGTACCGTCCGCACCGGCATCGGCTCCGCCGCGCCGACCCCGGTCCGCGCCAAGGCCGCCGAGGAGTTCCTGAACGCGGCGCTCGACGAGGGCGGCTTCTGGGACAACGGGAAGATCATCACCCCGTCGGTCGCCAAGCAGTTCGCGGACCTGTGCTCGGCGGCCTGCAACCCGATCGACGACGTGCGCGGCACCGCGAGCTACCGCCGCCACGCGGTCGGCATCATGGCCCGCCGCACGCTGACCTGGACCTGGGAGTCCTACCGCGGCACCGCCGCCCGCACGGAGGGAGTCGCCTGATGCGCGTCAATTTCACGGTCAACGGCCGCCGGCAGGAAGCCGACGACGTCTGGGAGGGCGAGAGCCTCCTGTACGTGCTGCGCGAGCGCATGGGCCTGCCCGGCTCCAAGAACGCCTGCGAACAGGGCGAGTGCGGCTCCTGCACCGTCCGGCTGGACGGCGTACCGGTGTGTTCCTGTCTGGTCGCCGCCGGACAGGTCGAGGGCCGCGACGTCGTCACCGTCGAGGGGCTCGCCGACTTCGCCAAGCAGCGCGCGGAGCACGGCGGTTGCGCCACCGGCGCCTGCGACAGCGGTGAGGGGAGCGGGACTTCGCTCGACGCGGCGAAGGGCTGGGCCGCCAAGGGCCAGGACTCGCAGACCGGCGAGGGCACCGAACTCTCCCCGATCCAGCAGGCGTTCATCGACGCCGGCGCCGTCCAGTGCGGCTTCTGCACCCCCGGTCTGCTGGTCGCGGCGGACGAGATGCTGGAGCGCACCCCCAACCCCACCGACGCGGACATCCGCGAGGCGCTCTCCGGCAACCTGTGCCGCTGCACCGGCTACGAGAAGATCATGGACGCGGTCCGCCTCGCGGCCGCACGGCAGTCCGAGGGGGCCTGACCATGGGTACGACCGGTACACCCACGAACATCACACAGGGCTCCAAGACCAAGGGCGGCATCGGCGAGTCCACGCTCCGCCCGGACGGCACCCTCAAGGTCACCGGCGAGTTCGCCTACTCCTCGGACATGTGGCACGAGGACATGCTGTGGGGGCAGATCCTGCGCTCCACCGTCGCGCACGCCGAGATCGTCTCCATCGACACCTCCGAGGCGCTCGCCCAGTCCGGTGTCTACGCCGTCCTGACCTACGACGACCTGCCGACCGCCGTGAAGACCTACGGCCTGGAGATCCAGGACACCCCGGTCCTCGCGCACGGCAAGGTACGCCACCACGGCGAGCCCGTCGCGATCGTCGCCGCCGACCACCCGGAGACCGCGCGCCGCGCCGCCGCCAAGATCAAGGTCGAGTACAGGGAGCTGCCGGTCATCACGGACGAGGCGTCCGCGACCGCGCCCGACGCGATCCTCGTCCACGAGGGCCGCGACGACCACCACATCGGCCACGTCCCGCACCCCAACATCGTGCACCGGCAGCCGATCGTCCGCGGCAACGTCGAAGAGGCCGCCAAGAAGGCCGACTTCGTCGTCAGGGGCGAGTACACCTTCGGCATGCAGGACCAGGCGTTCCTCGGCCCCGAGTCCGGACTCGCGGTGCCCTCCGAGGACGGCGGCGTCGAACTCTACGTCGCCACCCAGTGGCTGCACTCGGACCTCAAGCAGATCGCGCCCGTCCTCGGCCTTCCCGAGGACAAGGTCCGCATGACGCTCTCCGGGGTCGGCGGCGCCTTCGGCGGGCGCGAGGACCTGTCGATGCAGATCCACGCCTGCCTGCTGGCCCTGCGCACCGGCAAGCCCGTCAAGATCGTCTACAACCGTTTCGAGTCCTTCTTCGGGCACGTCCACCGCCACCCCGCGAAGCTCTACTACGAGCACGGGGCGACCAAGGACGGCAAGCTGACCCATATGAAGGCGCGGATCGTCCTGGACGGCGGCGCCTACGCCTCGGCCTCCCCGGCGGTCGTCGGCAACGCCTCCTCGCTCAGCGTCGGCCCGTACGTCGTCGAGGACGTCGACATCGAGGCCATCGCGCTCTACACCAACAACCCGCCCTGCGGCGCGATGCGCGGCTTCGGCGCGGTCCAGGCGTGCTTCGCCTACGAGGCCCAGATGGACAGACTCGCCGACCAGGTGGGCATGGACCGGGTCGCGTTCCGTCAGCTCAACGCCATGGAGCAGGGCACCCTCCTGCCGACCGGCCAGGTGGTGGACTCGCCGGCCCCGGTCGCCGAACTCCTGCGCCGCGTCAAGGCGATGCCGCTGCCGCCCGAGCAGCAGTGGCTCGCCGCCGGCGAGGAGGCCGACGTACGCCAACTGCCCGGCGGCCTGTCCAACACCACGCACGGCGAGGGCGTCGTGCGCGGCGTCGGCTACGCGGTCGGCATCAAGAACGTCGGTTTCTCCGAGGGGTTCGACGACTACTCGACCGCCAAGGTCCGTATGGAGGTCGTCGGCGGCGAGCCGGTGGCCACCGTGCACACCGCGATGGCGGAGGTCGGCCAGGGCGGCGTCACCGTCCACGCGCAGATCGCCCGCACCGAGCTGGGCGTCACCCAGGTCACCATCCACCCCGCCGACACCCAGGTGGGCAGCGCCGGTTCGACCTCCGCCTCACGCCAGACGTACGTCACCGGCGGCGCCGTCAAGAACTCCTGCGAGCTGGTCCGCGAGAAGGTCCTGGAGCTGGGCCGCCGCAAGTTCGGCACCTACCACCCGGCGTGGGCCACCGCCGAACTCCTGCTGGAGGGCGGCAAGGTCGTCACCGACGGCGGCGAGGTCCTGGCCGACCTGGCCGACGTGCTCGAAGGCGAGGCCGTGGAGATCGAGGCCGAGTGGCGGCACCGCCCCACCGAGGCCTTCGACCTGCGTACCGGGCAGGGCAACGGACACGTCCAGTACTCCTTCGCCGCGCACCGCGCCGTCGTGGAGGTGGACACCGAACTCGGCCTGGTCAAGGTCATCGAACTGGCCTGCGCCCAGGACGTCGGCAAGGCGCTCAACCCGCTGTCCGTCATCGGCCAGATCCAGGGTGGCACCACCCAGGGCCTGGGCGTGGCGGTCATGGAGGAGATCATCGTCGACCCGAAGACCGCGAAGGTGCGCAACCCCTCCTTCACGGACTACCTCATCCCCACCATCCTCGACACGCCGACCATCCCCGTCGACGTGCTCGAACTCGCCGACGACCACGCCCCCTACGGGCTCCGTGGCATCGGCGAGGCCCCGACCCTCTCGTCAACACCGGCCGTCCTCGCGGCGATCCGGAACGCGACGGGTCTGGAGCTGAACCGGACGCCGGTCCGCCCCGAACACCTCACGGGCACGGGCGCCGCGTAGCACCGCCGGAACTCTCCGGGCGGCGCGGGGAACGTCACACTTCACCCCGCCGCCCGGAGTCCCGGAACCGCACCGCTCGCGGACCGGGAGCAGGCAACAGCAGCACAACAGGCACGTACCGCATGAGAGTTCCTCTGGTTTCACTCGTTCGCCTCGGGCCGTCCCCCGGGTCGTGCGGCCGAAGCACCTTCCCAAATCCCGTAACCGCGTGCGCGGTTCCAGCAGCCGTCAGGACGGCTGCCGCGGGTGCCCCTTTGAACCTTGGGAGTAGGCCCACATGACCCAGCAGTCAATCGAGCCGAAGACCGCCGCGACGGACGCGGGCGCGGGCAGCCGCGTTCCGGCCGGACGGTCCTGGCTCGACCGGTACTTTCACATATCCCAGCGGGGAAGCTCGGTCGCGCGTGAGGTGCGTGGCGGCGTCACGACCTTCATGGCGATGGCGTACATCCTGCTGCTCAACCCCCTCATCCTGTCCGGCAAGGACGCGGCGGGGGACGTGCTCGGCCAGAAGGCGCTGATCACCGCGACCGCGTTCGCGGCGGCCTTCACCACGCTGCTCATGGGCTTCGTCGGCAAGGTGCCGCTGGCCCTCGCCGCCGGCCTCTCGGTGTCCGGCGTGCTCTCCTCGCAGGTCGCCCCGCAGATGACCTGGCCGCAGGCCATGGGCATGTGCGTGATGTACGGCGTGGTCATCATGCTCCTGGTCGTCACCGGCCTCCGCGAGATGATCATGAACGCGATCCCGCTGGCGCTCAAGCACGCCATCACCATGGGCATCGGCCTGTTCGTGGCGCTGATCGGCCTGGTCAAGGCCGGCTTCGTCCACCAGGGCAAGGCGACCCCGGTCAGCCTCGGCGCCACCGGTGAACTCGCCGGCTGGCCCGTCCTGCTCTTCGCCGCCACCCTGCTGCTGATCTTCATGCTCCAGGCGCGCGGTGTCCCGGGCGCGATCCTCATCGGCATCATCTCCGGCACCGTGGTCTCGGTGCTGCTCAACGCCGCCGGGGTCATCGACCCCAGGCAGTGGGCCAGCGGCGCACCCGAGCTGCACGGCAGCGCTGTCTCCATGCCGGACTTCTCGCTCTTCGGCAAGGTCGAGTTCGGCGGCTGGGGCCAGGTCGGCGCGATGACGGTCGGCATGATCGTCTTCACGCTGGTGCTCGCCGGGTTCTTCGACGCGATGGCCACCATCATCGGCGTCGGCACCGAGGCCAAGCTCGCCGACGCCCAGGGCCGGATGCCGGGCCTGTCGAAGGCGCTGTTCATCGACGGAGCCGGCGGCGCGGTCGGCGGGGTGGCCGGAGCCTCCGGCCAGACCGTCTTCGTGGAGTCCGCCACCGGTGTCGGCGAGGGAGCCCGCACCGGCCTCTCCTCGGTGGTCACCGGCCTGTTCTTCGCGGCCTGCCTCTTCTTCACCCCGCTCACCGCGATCGTGCCCGGCGAGGTTGCGGCGGCCGCCCTGGTGGTCATCGGCGCGATGATGATGATGAACGCGCGCCACGTCGACTGGGCCGACCGCGCCACCGCGATCCCCGTCTTCCTGACCGTCGTGATCATGCCCTTCACTTATTCGATCACCGCGGGCGTGGCGGCCGGCGTGATCAGTTACGTCGCCATCAAGATCGCCCAGGGCCGGGCCCGGGAGATCGGGGCCTTCATGTGGGGCCTCACGGTGATCTTCTTCGTCTACTTCGCGCTCAACCCGATCGAGAGTTGGATGGGCGTCCACTGACGCCCGGGCCGGCGTCCACGGACGCCCGGCCCGCTCCACGCAACCGCTGTTGGCACCGCTGTTAAGGAGACCGAGATGCTGGACATCGCCGAAGAGCTGCACCGGTGGGTCGAGCAGGGCCGTGACTTCGCCGTCGCCACCGTGGTGGCGGTCGGCGGCAGCGCGCCCCGCCAGCCGGGCGCCGCCCTCGCGGTGGACGCGGAGGGCACGGCCATCGGCTCGGTCTCGGGCGGTTGCGTGGAGGGGGCGGTCTACGAACTGTGCCGGCAGGCGCTGGAGGACGGCGAGAGCGTCCTCGAACGCTTCGGCTACAGCGACGACGACGCCTTCGCGGTCGGCCTGACCTGCGGCGGAGTCATCGACATCCTCGTCACCCCGGTCCGCGTACGGGACACCGCCCGCCGCGCGGTGCTCGCGGGGGCGCTGGCCGCCGCCGCGGCCGGTGAGGCGACCGCTGTCGCCCGGATCGTCAGCGGCCCCGCCGAACTGATGGGCCGCGCCCTGTTCGTCCGCTCCGACGGCTCGTACCAGGGCGGCTTCGGCGCCCATCCCGAACTGGACCGCACGGTGGTGGGGGAGACGGCCGCCCAGCTCGACGCGGGCCGCACCGGCACCCTGGAGATCGGAGAGCAGGGCTCTCGTTGCGGAGCACCGCTCACCGTCCTCGTGGAGTCGTCCGTCCCGCCGCCCCGCATGATCGTCTTCGGCGCCATCGACTTCGCCTCGGCACTGGTCCGCATGGGCAAGTTCCTCGGCTACCGGGTCACCGTGTGCGACGCCCGCCCGGTCTTCGCGACCCGGACCCGCTTCCCCGACGCCGACGAGATCGTCGTGGACTGGCCCCACCGCTACCTGGAGAGCACGGAGGTCGACGCCCGGACCGTCCTGTGCGTCCTCACCCACGACGCCAAGTTCGACGTCCCGCTGCTGCGGCTCGCCCTGCGCCTGCCGGTGGCGTACGTCGGCGCCATGGGCTCCCGGCGCACCCACCTCGACCGCAACGCGCGGCTCCGCGAGGTCGGCGTGACCGAACTGGAGCTGGCCCGCCTGCGCTCGCCCATCGGCCTGGACCTCGGAGCACGCACCCCCGAGGAGACGGCGCTGTCCATCGCCTCGGAGATCGTCGCCAACCGCCGCGGCGGCACCGGCCGCTCCCTGACCGGCGCCCACACCCCCATCCACCACGACCCGGCCGCGACGCCGGGCCGCCGGATCGGGTCGGTGGCCTGACCGCACCGCCGTCCGCGCGCGAGGCCCGCCCCGCACCGGGGCGGGCCTTCTGTCGTCCAGGCCGCCTCAAGGCAGCCCCGGGCACCCACCGGCCCGTCCAAGGCAGCCCCGGACGGCCCGCTGAGTACCGCCGGACGGCCCGGCGAGTACTCCCGGACGCTCGTCCCACTGCTCCAGTGAGCCGATTCCCCTCGTGTCGCCCGGATTCCGTCGCGTGTATTGACGTAGGCAGACAGCTCGGCGAGTCTCCTGTGGGAGCGCTCCCGCACGTCCCTCGCGACCGTTGTGACCCAGGAGTGAACCCGCATGAGACCCCGCATGAGACGACGCACCCCCGGCCTGCTCGCGGCCCTGTCCCTGGGGGCCGCCGCGCTGCTCGGCGTCCCCCCGGCCCACGCCACGGACGTGCCTGCCACAGCCTCCGCCCCTGCCCCCGCCGCCGGTCGGACGCCCGCGCTGTACGTCCCGGACGCCAACCCGGACGCCTACCGGCAGGCCGCCGACCTCGCCCGGACCGGCCGGCTGCGTGACGCGGCGGGCATCCTCGCCATGGTGCGCACCCCGCAGGCCGTGTGGTTCGGCGACCAGACGCCCGGCGAGGTGGAGCGGCAGGTCAGGGCGGTCGTGCGGGACGCCGGGCGGGACGAGGCGACCGCCGTGCTCGCGCTGTACGACATCCCCGGCCGCGACTGCTCCAACTACTCGGCGGGCGGCGCCTCGAACACCGCCGAGTACCAGAAGTGGATCGACGCCGTGGCCCGGGGGATCGGCCACGGCGACACCATCGTCACCCTCGAACCCGACGCCCTCGCCCTGCTTCCGGACGACTGCGGCCAGGACGACGCGCAGGGCACCAAGACCGCCGCGCGCTACGCCGAGGTCAACTACGCCGTCGACAAGCTGGAGCCGCTCTCCGGGACTCGGGTCTATCTCGACACCGGGCACCCCGGCTGGCACACCGTCGACTCCATCGTGCCGCGCCTGATCAAGGGCGGGATCGCCCGCGCCTCCGGCTTCTACACCAACGCCTCGAACTACAACACCGACGACGCCAACTCCTGGTACGGCAAGCTGATCTCGTCCTGCCTCGCCTACGCCGCCGGTGGCAAAGACGTCGCCGCCTGCCCGAACCAGGACCGGCCGCGCGCCGAGGCGCAGGCCTGGATCGACGCCCATGTGCACACGCCCGCCTCGCGGATGAAGCATTTCGTCACCGACTCCAGCCGCAACGGCCGGGGCCCCTGGATCCCGCCCGCCGGCACGTACTCCGACCCGCAGGACTGGTGCAACCCGCCCGACCGCGGCCTCGGCGCGCGACCCACGCTCCGCACCGGCGACCCCTTGCAGGACGCCCGTCTGTGGATCAAGACCCCCGGCGAGTCGGACGGCCTCTGCCTGCGCGGCACGGCCGGCCCGAAGGACCCGGAACGCGGGACGGTCGACCCGGCCGCGGGGGACTGGTTCCCCCAACAGGCCCTGGAACTGGTGCGGTTCGCCAACCCGCCCCTTCTGCCCGGCAACTGAGGGCCCGTCAGCTCGGTGCGCCGCCGCTCCCGGACGGCGGCGCACCGCTGTCGGCGAGGCGGCGCCGTCCCCCGGCCCTTGGACGGCGCCGCCCGCTGACCGGCGTCTCACCCCTCGCGCAGCAGCGCGTCCGTCGCCCGTCCGAACATCCACCGCGCCGACCGCTCCAGCGGACGGTCCGCGAACCGGGGCAGCCCGCGTACGTCCAGATCCTCGCGCCAGACCACCCGCGAACCCCCGCCGGCCGCCGCATGGACCTCGATCTCGGCCCACCCGGTGACGACCCCGCCGCGCTTCTCCAGCCGGCACCGCCCCGGGCCGCCGTCACGCGGTGGCCGCCAGTCGGTGACCTCCATGGGGTCGTCGAACGCGAGGGGGCCGATGCCCGAGCGCGCCACGAACACCGTGCCCCGCCGGGTCGGCGCCGGGGTGCGCACGGTCACCCGGGTCAGCGGGACGACGTCCGCGTGCCGGGGCCAGTCGGTCAGCCGGCGCCAGCTCTCGGCGACGGAGTGCCGGGACACGCGTTCCAGGACGAAGAGGACCACGGCACGAGCCTAAGCGCCGCGCGGACAGGCGCGAGTCCAGGACCGGTACCGGAGGTCAGGGCCGGTGCCGCGAGGTCACTGCCCGGGCCGCGAGGTCAGGGCCGGTACACGGTGCCCGGTTCCGCCTTGCCGGGCGCGAGAAGCTGCGGCACCGTCACGAACACGTACCCCCGCTCCTTCAGCGCGTCGACGATCCCGGGCACCGCGGGCACCGTGCCCGGGTAGAGGTCGTGCAGCAGGATGATCCCGTCCCGGGACGACTGCTGGAGGACACGCTTCTCTATCAGCGCGGAGTCGTTCGTCATGTAGTCCTTGGCGGTCACGCTCCACAGGACCTCGGCGAGCCCCTCCTCCCGCGCGATCTCGTGCACGGTGTCGTCGGTGCGGCCCTGCGGCGGTCGCATCAGGGTCGGCCGGCGCCCGGTGAGCCGCTCTATGGCGTCGTCCGGGCGGCGCAGCTCCTCGCGTATCTCCTTCGGGGATATCCGGGTGAGGATCCGGTGGTCCCAGGTGTGGCCGGCCACCTCGTGCCCCTCGTCCGCCATGCGCCGCACCAGTTCCGGGTACTTCTCGATGTGCCGCTTGCCCAGCAGGAAGAAGGTCGCCGGGACCTTCTTCTCCTTGAGGATGTCGAGCAGCCGGGCCGAGTGCTCGCTCGGGCCCGCGTCGAAGGTCAGCGCGATGCACTTGGCCTGGCGGCAGTCGACGGTGCCGAACCCCGCCCGCAGGGTGCCGTCGCCCGCGTTGGCCCGCGCGGCGCTCGGCGCGGTGGTGCGCAGGGTCGTGCACCCCGCCAGCGGGAGGGCCAGCGCGGCGGCCGCGAAGATCGTGGCCACCGTACGGAACCCGGGCAGGGGTCTTTTCATCTTCCAGGGCGGAGAAGGCATGCGAGCACTATACATACGGTGTATACACCGGATATATAGCCGTTTGAGCTGCGTGGATGTGCTGCCTGGATGAGCTGCGCGAGTGTGCTCAGCGAACGCGCCGATCGGGGGCGCTGGGTGGGGAGCGCCGGTCGAGGTGCGATCCGATCGGGGAGAGAGCCGGCGGACCCCGGGTCAGACGATTCTGCGTACGGTGTCCGGTCCCGGCGGCTTGTGGCCCGGGCGGCGCACACCGGCCGTACGGCCCACCAGCAGGGCCAGGGACAGCAGCCGCCGCCAGTCCATCGGGGGCTGGGCCTCCGGGACGCCGGGCCGCTTCCTCGGCACGCGCACCCGCAGCACCCCCGGCTCGACACGGCAGCGCACCGGGGTCGGCAGCATCATGGCCTCGCCGTCGATCCCGACCTCCAGCTCCTCGCTGTCGGCGCCGACGACCACCTCACGGGCGGTGAGCACGGAGAGACCGGCCGGGTCCGGGGCGAGCAGCAGGGCGGCGGCCTCCACCGCGCTGTCGACCTTGACGCCGAGGATGCCGAGCAGCCCCGAGTCGAGCCGCTCACGGCGGCCGAGCCCGGCCGGGTCGTCCGTGCGGTACGGGTTGTTGCTGACCAGCAGCGCCTGCGGGGCGTCGAGGACCACCCCGGCGGCCTCCGCGGTGAGCCGCGGCCCGCGCTGGCGGGTGAGCAGGTCCGGGAGGAGCTGGAGCGAGGTGCCGATCTTGTCGTCCCGGTAGGCGGGGTCCTGGACGACCGCCGCGTACGCCCCGAACGAGGCGTTGTTGACGAAGGGGTGGCCGCCCGCGAAGCCGAGGTCGACCCGCAGCTCCACGCCGTCCGGCAGGGCGTCGAGGCAGGCCGACGGGTCGTCGCGGTCGAGACCGAGGTCCATCGCGAAGTGGTTGCGGGTGCCGGCCGAGACGACGAGGAACGGCAGGCGGTGCTCGGCGGCGACCGCCGCGACGAGCGCCTGCGTCCCGTCGCCGCCCGCGACGCCCAGCAGATCCGCCCCGTCCGCGACCGCCTGCCGGGCCAGCGCGGTGACGTCCTGATGCTCCTCGGGATCGAGCAGCACGACCCGCGCGCCGAGCCGTTCCGCCTTCTCCACCAGACCGAACCGCGCCACCTTGCCACCGCCGGAGAGCGGGTTCATCAGGACGAACGGCCGTCGCGGCGGCGGTGTGCGGTGCTCCTTCATCGGCCGGACCCGGCCGCGGGCGCTGCGCAGCGCGTACCGGCCGCACCACACCGCGAGGACCCACAGCACGGGAGACAGCAGCAGCGTCCACAGCAGGGTGACCGCGAGGACCACGATCACGCCGAGGGGCACGGCGATCGCCAGGGTCCCCGCGATCCAGCGCGCGGGTCCCCGCCGGGTGAGCGTCCACCACAGCGCCGCCGCCGCGACGGCCATGCCGACGACGGCCGCGACCACGAGCAGGACACCCCGGACCCCGCCGGTGAAGAGCGGTACGGCCACCGCGAGCGCCGCCGCGGCCAACGCGGCCCGCGCCGCCCACCGCTCGCGGGCGGGCGGCTTCGTGTCCGTCATCGTTCCTCCACCGCTCGGTCCCTGGCGCACTGCGCTCACCGTACGAGAGGAACCGCGCCGCCGGTCACACGGACCCGGCGGGATGCGCCGGCCGGCTGCGGCGAGAGGTGCCCGCCGTCCGCCGGGATGGGCAGGCGGTTTGCCGAGACGCGCGGGCCGTCCGGAGCGACGCGCTCACCGAGGGCGCGCGGACGCCTCCGTCGGTTCCGACTCCGACTCCGGCCCCGACCTCGATGCCGGCCCCGGCGCCGCCCCGGCCGCCCGCTTCGCCGACGGGCCGGGGCGGGTACGGGCCTGCGGTGGGGTCAGCTCGCCGTGGTCCGCGCCGCAGACCACCACCGCGCGGACCTCGTCACCGCAGCCCTTGTGCAGCACCTCAAGGGGCGGCCCCTCGGGGTCCGCCGTGTAACGGTCGCCCCACTGCTTCAGGGCGATCATGGCGGGCCACAGCTCCCAGCCCTTGCGGGTGAGCCGGTACTCGTGGCGGGTGCGGCTGCCCGGTTCGCTGTACGGGACGGTGTCCAGGATTCCGGCCGCGACCAGCTTCCGCAGCCGGTCGGACAGCACGCTCTCGGACAGCCCGACATGCCGCCGGAAGTCGTCGAACCGCCGTACGCCGTTCATGGCGTCCCGGAGCACCAGCATCGACCACTTCTCGCCGATCAGGTCGAGCGTCCGCCGCACCGTGCAGTTCTCGGTGCTTGTGTCGAGCCATGTCATGGGGCCCATCGTAGGCTGGCTGCGACATTGACAGCCAGCCTGCGCACTGGCTAGCTTCGAAAAAAGAAGCCAGTCTGAATTACGCACCCGGTGCGGCGCACGTGCCGGACGGTCGAGCGAGCGGGAGAGTCATGGGCAGGTCACGCACTTACGACTGGGAGGACCCGGCCGTCTCCGCCGCCGCCGTCGGGCGGTACAGCGGTCTGGAGTTCCTCCGGGAGGTGCAGGCCGGCCGCCTCCCCGCGCCGCCGATCGCGGCGACCCTCGGCATGACCCTCGAAGAGGTCGAACACGGCCGCGCGGTCTTCGCCCTGGTCCCCGGCGAGGAGCACTACAACCCCATCGGAAGCGTCCACGGCGGCGTCTACGCGACGCTGCTGGACTCCGCGGCCGGCTGCGCCGTGCAGTCCGTGCTGCCCCCGGCCATGGGGTACACCTCGCTCGACCTGAACGTGAAGTTCCTGCGGCCCGTCACCGTGGACACCGGCAGGGTCCGCGCGGTCGGCACCGTCCTCAACAGCGGGCGCCGCACCGCCCTCGCGCAAGCCGAACTCTTCGACGCCGCCGACCGGTTGCTCGCCCACACCACGAGCAGTTGCCTGCTGTTCCCCGTCCCCGTCTGAGGAAGTCCCCGCCTGAGGAAGTCCCCGCCTGAGGAGCGGGCGACTTGGGGAACGTCGGGGCTGCCTACAGGGGGGTGTGACCCTCCAGGTACTGCCGTACGGCGTCGGGCAGTCCGGCGCCGATGGCCTCCGCGAACGGGGTCCAGCGGAGCTGTTCGGGGGTGAGCCGCGCCTCGGCGGAGGGCGTGTCGCTCAGCAGCCGGCACACCACCGTCGAGGGTCCCGCCACCGGGCCCTCGGCCGGTTCCTCCTCCGGCTCCAGGATCGAGGAGCCGTCCACGAGATAGCCGGTGAGTTCGTAGACCACCCGCGCCGCCGTCGCCTGGGGACGCTCGGCGAGTTCGGGAGGGCCCGAGGGGAGCCGGCGGCCGTCCGGCGTGTCGATGAGCAGCAGCAGGCCGTCGTCCACGACGACCGCCTGCACCGTGTCCCGGGCGGTCTGCTCCAGTGTCATGGCCCAACCGTTCCTTCCGTCGCCGCGCGGCCGTCGGGCCGGTCCCGTCCAGGGTGTTCCGTACCTACCCGCCGGACGTCGCTTCACGCGGCGCGGGCGCCCCTCGTCGGTTCCCGTCGCGGGGGCCGCCGGAGCACCCGACCCCGCCGGGCCATCCGACCCCGCCGGGCCATCCGACCCCGCCGGGCCATCCGACCCCGCCGGGCCATCCGACCCCGCCGGGCCGGCCCGCCGCAACAGGGCTAACGTGGCCGTGTATGAGGACGAAGCTCCCCCTGGACGCGGTGCCGCGCCTCACCGGCGCGATCGTTCTCGGTGCCGCGGTCGGGGTGGCCGTGGCGTTCCCGACCGACATCCTGCTGGGGCTGCTGGCGGGGATCGCGGCCACCGAACTGTTCTTCGTCATGGCCGGCTGGGCCGTGCTGTGGCCCATGGACGCCGCCGCCACCCGCCGCAACGCCCGTCGCGAGGACTTCCGGCCGGTGACCGACGAGTTCGTGGTCGTCGCGGTCTCCCTGTGCGGGCTGTTCGCGATCGTGCTGCTGCTCCTGCGCGGCGGCAAGGCGGACGACGGTCACGCGGCGGCCGTCACCGCCCTGTGCGGCGTCTTCCTCGCCTGGTCCGCGCTGCACCTGATGTACGCCACCCGCTACGCCTACGTCTACTACGAGCACAACGGCGGCATCGACTTCAACGCGGACGACCCGCCCTCGTACCGCGACTTCTTCTATTTCAGCTACAACCTCGGCATGACCTACCAGGTCTCCGACACCGACGTGTCCAGCTCCGAGATCCGCTCGATCGTGCTCCGGCACTCCCTTCTCTCCTACGTGTTCGGCACGAGCATCCTCGCCACGGCCATCAACGTCGTCGTGGGGATCGTCAGCGGCTGACCCGGCCGGAGCGGGGCCCCGGCGCCGCGCGTCGCGCGTGCCGGCCGTTCGGATCTCGTGCGGGCCGTTCGGAGCGCGTGCCGGCCGTTCGGATCTCGTGCGGGCCGTTCGGAGCGCGTGCCGGCCGTTCGCATCGCGTGCCGGCCGTTCGGATCTCGTGCGGATTCCTCCGGTACGCAGCAGGATGGGGAAAGCACCGACCGTCCCGCACCCGTGGGGCACCCTCGCGTCCCGCGTCCCGCGTCTTACGAGGAGGCCGACTCTTGGCTGAGCGACAGGCCGTGATCGCCCGACCGGCCAGGGCCACCGTCTTCCTCGTGCTCACCGTAACCCCGGGACACGAGGACACGGTCCGCGACCTCCTGGAGGACGTGTCGGGCCTCGGCCGCTCCGTCGGTTTCCGCGCGCCCGGCGAGCGGCTCGCCTGCGTTGTCGGCATCGGCTCCGATGTCTGGGGGCGTCTGTTCAGCGGGCCCCGCCCACGCGAGCTGCACCGGTTCGTGGAGCTGAACGGCAAGCGTCACCGGGCCCCCGCCACCCCCGGCGACCTGCTCTTCCACTTCCGCGCCGACCGCATGGACCTCTGCTTCGAAATGGCCCGGCTCGTCATGGAACGCCTCGACGGCGCGTGCGCGACCGTGGACGAGGTCCACGGGTTCAAGTACTTCGACGAGCGCGACCTGCTCGGCTTCGTCGACGGCAGCGAGAACCCCGAGGGGCAGCTCGCCGCCGACTCCGTGTTCGTCGGCGAGGAGGACCCGGACTTCGCGGACGGCAGCTACGTGATCATCCAGAAGTACGTGCACGACATGGCCGCCTGGAACGCGCTGCCCGACACCGAGCAGGAGAGGGTCATCGGCCGCACCAAGATGGCCAACGTCGAACTCCCCGACGACGTCAAACCGGCCGACTCCCACGTCGCGCTCAACACCATCACCGACGACGACGGCGACGAACGCAAGATCGTGCGGGAGAACATGCCGTTCGGCGCCCCCGGGGAGGGCGAGTTCGGCACCTTCTTCATCGGCTACGCCCGCACCCCCGACGTGACCGAGCAGATGCTGCGGAACATGTTCCTCGGCGACGGCCCGGCCCCGCACGACCGCATCCTCGACTTCTCGACCGCGATCACCGGCTGCCTCTTCCACGTCCCGACCGTCGACTTCCTCGACGACCTTCCCGCCGCCCCCGGCACAGTGGACGCGGACGTCTCCGCGCCCCCCGGCGAGGAAACGGCGGAGACGGCGGAGACGGCGGCGGACCTGCCCGCCAACCCCGCCGAGCCTCCCGCCACTCCCACCGAGCGGCCCGCCACTCCCTCCGAGCGGCCCCCCGCTCCCTCCGAGCGGCCCGTGGCGAACGGTTCGCTGGGCATCGGCAGCCTCAAAGGAGTCTGAACATGACCACGTTCGACGGCACCGGCAACCTGCACCGCGAACTCGCCCCCATCACGCCCGCCGCCTGGGCCGAGATCGAGGACGAGGCGCGCCGCACCTTCCGCCGCAACCTCGCCGGACGGCGCGTCGTGGACGTCACCGGCCCCGAGGGCCCGGAACTCGCGGCCGTCGGCACCGGCCACCTCTCCGGCATCGACGGACCCTCACCCGGGGTCACCGCCCGGCTGCGCCAGGTGCAGCCGCTGGTCGAGCTGACCGTGCCGTTCCGGGTCGGCCGCGACGCCGTGGACGACGTCGAGCGGGGCGCCAAGGACTCCGACTGGCAGCCGGTCAAGGACGCCGCCCGCACCATGGCGTTCGCCGAGGACCAGGCCGTCTTCAACGGCTACGCCGCCGCGAGCGTCGACGGGCTGCGCGCCCGGACCTCCAACCCGGTGCTGCGCCTGCCCGCCGAGCCGCGCGACTTCCCCGACGCCGTCAGCCACGCCCTGAGCACCCTGCGGCTGGCCGGCGTCCAGGGCCCGTACACGCTGCTGCTGGGCGCCGAGGCGTACACGGCGGTCAGCGAGACCTCCGACCACGGCTACCCCATCGCCGCCCACCTCGGCCGGATGCTCGACGGCCGGCTCGTCTGGGCGCCCGCCGTCGAGGGCGCCTTCCTGCTCACCACCCGGGGCGGCGACTACGAACTGCGGCTCGGCGAGGATCTCGCCATCGGCTACACCTCGCACGACGCCTCCGGCATCGACCTCTACTTCCGGCAGACCTTCACCTTCCTCGTCTACACCGACGAGGCCGTGGTCGCCCTCGACCCGTGGACCGAGACGGGCACGGACACAGGGGCGGGCACGGACACAGGGGCGGGCACGGAGACGGGCGCGGGTGCGGGCACGGAGACGGGCGCGGGTGCGGGCACGGGTGCGGGCACGGACAAGGGCTGACGGCACCGCCCTTCCCGCTCGCGGTCCCGCGGTGCCGTGCGTACGGCACCCCCCCCCGGTCGGTCGGTCTGTCCAACGCGTCTTCCCCTACGGCGAGTTGGCCGCTCGCCCCACAATCACCGCGCTCGGCGGACCGGGCATCCGCGACATTCCCTCCGGTTGCGGAGCAATAGGCCCCGCGAAATGGTGGAGAGTACTCGTCGCCGCTCCGGGAGCTGCTCATGTCGATGTCGACGTACGGATTCGGCTCGTCCGACCCCTTCGGTGAACTGCTGAACCGCTTTTTCGGTATGTCACCCGCGTCATCGCCTCCCGCGGTGCAGCGTGTGCCGATCGGGCGGCTGCTGACCGAGTCCTCGCAGGAACTGCTCAACCTCGCCGCGGGGCGCGCCATGGAGGAGGGCACCTCCGACCTCGACACCGAGCACCTGCTGTGGGCGGCCACCAAGGTGGAACCCGCGCGCTCGCTGCTCGCCCAGGCCGGGGCCGATCCCGACACCCTCGCCGGGCAGCTCGCCGAGGTGCTGCCCCGGGAGGCCGGCGAGCCGTCCTCGGAGCCGGGCCTCACCCCCGCCGCCAAGCGCACCCTCGCCACCGCCTACGCCCGCTCGCAGGCGGCCGGTGTCTCCTACATCGGCCCCGAGCACATCCTCGGCGCCCTGCTCGGCGACGCCGACAGCGGCGCCTCCCGGTTCCTGCGCGCCGAGGGCCAGGACGCGCGGAAACTGGCCGGACTCACCGAGCGCGCCGCACGCCAGGACAGCCGCTCCGCCGAGCCCGACAAACCGGCGACGACCCTGGACGAGTACGGGCGGGACCTCACCGAAGAGGCCAAGGCGGGCAAGCTCGACCCGGTGGTCGGCCGCGCCGAGGAGATCGAGCAGACCATCGAGATCCTCTCCCGCCGCTCCAAGAACAACCCGGTTCTGATCGGCGAGCCCGGCGTCGGCAAGACCGCCATCGTCGAGGGGCTCGCCCAGCGCATCGTCTCCGGCGACGTGCCCGACACGCTGAAGGGCAAGCGGGTCGTCTCGCTCGACCTGTCCGGCATGGTGGCGGGCGCCCAGTACCGGGGCCAGTTCGAGGAGCGCCTGAAGAAGGTCATCGAGGACGTCCAGGACTCGGACGGCGAGATCATCCTCTTCATCGACGAACTCCACACCGTGGTCGGCGCGGGCGCCTCCGGCGAGAGTTCGATGGACGCGGGCAACATGCTCAAGCCCGCCCTCGCGCGCGGCGAACTGCACGTCGTCGGCGCCACCACCATCGACGAGTACCGCAAGTACGTGGAGAAGGACGCGGCGCTCGAACGCCGTTTCCAGCCCGTGATGGTCCCGGAGCCCACCGTCGAGGAGACGGTGCAGATCCTCGAAGGCCTGCGCGACGCCTACGAGGCCCACCACCAGGTCCGCTTCGCCGACGGCGCCCTCGCCGCCGCCGCCGAACTGTCCGACCGCTACATCAGCGACCGGTTCCTGCCCGACAAGGCCATCGACGTGATGGACCAGGCGGGCGCGCGGGTACGGCTGCGCAGTGCGAGCCGCTCGACCGAGGTCGCCGAGCGCGAGGACCGTATCGCCAAGCTGCGCCGCGAACGCGACCAGTCCGTCGCCGCCGAGGACTTCGAGCGGGCCGGCCGGCTCAAGGAACAGATCGCCGAGGCCGAGGGCGAACTCGCGGGCATCGAGGAGCGGCGCGCCGGCGTGGTCTCCGTGACCGCCCGCGACATCGCCGACATCGTGTCCCGGCGCACCGGCATCCCGGTCTCCCAACTCACCGCCAGCGAGAAGGAGAAGCTCCTCAAGCTGGAGGAGGAGATGCACTCCCGCATCGTCGGCCAGGACGAGGCGGTCACCGCCGTCTCACAAGCGGTACGCCGCAACCGCGCCGGCATGGGCGACCCCAACCGGCCCGTCGGCTCCTTCCTGTTCCTCGGCCCGACCGGCGTCGGCAAGACGGAACTCGCCAAGACCCTCGCGGAACTCCTCTTCGGCGACGAGAACCGCATGACCCGCTTCGACATGAGCGAGTTCCAGGAGAAGCACACGGTGGCCCGCCTGGTCGGCGCGCCGCCCGGATACGTGGGCTACGACGAGGCCGGCCAGCTCACCGAGAAGGTCCGCCGGCAGCCGTACAGCGTGGTGCTGTTCGACGAGGTCGAGAAGGCGCACCCCGACGTCTTCAACACACTGCTCCAGATCCTGGACGACGGCCGGCTCACGGACGGCCAGGGGCGCACCGTCGACTTCCGGCACTGCGTCGTGATCATGACGTCCAACATCGGCGCGCATCTGATCCTCGACCACAAGGGCGATGTGTCCGAGCTGAAGGACGTGCTGATGGAGGAGTTGCGGACCCGGTTCCTGCCGGAGTTCCTCAACCGCATCGACGACATCATCATCTTCCACGGCCTCAGCGAGAACGACCTCGGAGAGATCGTCGAGCATCTGCTCGGCCAGAGCGAACGCCGGGTCCACGCGCAGGGCATGAAGCTGGAGGTGACGGACGCGGCGAAGAAGCTGCTCGTCGCCCACGGTCACCAGCCGGAGTTCGGCGCCCGCCCGCTGCGGCGCACCATCCAGACCGAACTCGACAACCGCATCGCGGAGTTGCTGCTCAGCGGCGACGCCGAACCCGGCGACACGATCGTCGCCGACGTCGTGGACGACTCCCTCCACTGCACCGTACGCAAGGGCGAGGGCCCGGCGGACGGGGACGGGGACGCGGAGACGCCGGGGAGCGGGGAGCCGGCCGGCGGCGCGGCGGACGGGCGGGACGGCGCGACGAACGACGGGACGGAGGGCTCCTGACACCGAAAGGCGTGCCCGGCCGGGGGAACTCCCCTGCCGGGCAGTCCATTTGAGGAGGCTGCGCATGACGCACCACAAGTCCAACCGAGCTGTCGAAGGCGATCCGGAGCACGGCCACAGCAGGGGGATGCCCCGCAGGGTCGACGAGGACGAACTCCAGGCGCGTACGGAACGCGACCGGCGCGAGGTCGGCCTGCCGGGCGGGCCCACGGACGACCCGGAGGCCGACTACCGGCAGGAGCGCGAGGAGATCGACCGCGAGGTCGGCACCGGTGAGATGCCGTCTGGCCGGCTCACCCGACGGGAGCGGGACCCCTTCCCGCCGTCGCACTACGAGGGCTGAGGGAGCGGGCAACCGGAGTGGCCGGGCGACAAGACCGGCCGGCGCCGGCCGACCGCGGGGACCGTGTGCGCGACGGACCGTGTACGTGACGGTGGCCCCGCGGTCAGCGGTGTCCTGGTCAGGTGAGGTCAGGCCGGTCCCGGTCAGGCCGGCGGTGGCCTGGTCAGGTCGGCCGTGTCCCGGTCCCGGTCAGGTCGCAGGCCGGCCGTGTCCCGGTCAGCCGTCGTCGCCCGTCGCGGACCCGTCGCCGAGGGAGACCACGACCGCGCTCTCCTCGCCGTCCGGGGCGTCGAAGGTCACCGTGTCCCCGGGGCCGTGGCCGAGCAGCGCGCGGCCGAGGGGGCTGTCGGCGGTGACCAGTGTCCGGTCCCGCGCCACCGCCGTCTCACCGATCTGTACGGTCTCCACCGTGCCGTCGCCGAACCGGACGGTGACCGTACTGCCCACGCCGACCTGGCCGGTCGGGGGCGGCCCCGCCAGGTCCGCCTGGCGCAGCCGCGTGGTGACGTCCGTGATCCGGTCGTCCAGCCGTCGCAGGTCGTCGGCGCGCTGCAACTCGTCCGCCTCGTCGGCGCGGTCGCCCACCTCGGAGTCGGAGCCGCGCAGGGTCGCCGAGACGGTATCGCGCTCGGTGCGCAGGTCGGCGAGTTCCTGTTCGAGGGCCTGCCGGGCGGCCTCGCTGATCGGCGCTGGTTCGCTGGGCATGCCCGCTCCTCGGGATAGGGGACCGTCCGGCAGGCTGCCGCGCCGGACGGAGCAGATCATTCGATCCTAGGTCGAATCGCGACGGTTTGTGATGTATGGAATCGTGGGACGCGGTGTTCCCGGACCCGTTCTGCCGCACCGCGCGACAGGACGCGTCCGCAGTCCGCGAGTGAGGGAGGTCCCGTATGTCCTCGAAGCGACGCCGCAAGAAGAAGAGCAGGCGCAAGCACGCCGCGAACCACGGGAAACGACCCCAGACGTAGCTCGACTTGAGACCAGGCGGACCCGGCTCCAGGCTCGGTGAGACTCTTGAACGCATCCCAGAACGGCCGCGACGGTGTGGAACCCCATGTGGGACCCACCCCCGACGGTGAACCGGAATTCCATCCGTACCACCACCCGGCGGCCGGCTGGGGTGCTGCCAAAAGCGTCACCCGCGTCCTGGTGAGCGAGAAGGCCCTCGTGGACGGCCCGCGCGCCATCATGCGCATGAACCACGAGCGAACGGGCTTCGACTGCCCGGGGTGCGCGTGGCCCGACGACAACAAGGGCCTGCACCTCGACATCTGCGAGAACGGCATCAAGCACGTCACCTGGGAGATGACCGGCAAGCGCGTCGGCCCCGAGTTCTTCGCCGCGCACTCGGTGAGCGAACTCTTCGAGTGGAGCGACTTCGACCTGGAGGACCAGGGCCGGCTCACCGGGCCGATGGTCTACGACCCCGACACCGACCACTACGTGCCGATCAGCTGGCGCGACGCGTTCCAACTCGTCGGCCGTACGCTGCGGGAACTGGACGACCCGAACCAAGCCTCGTTCTACACCTCGGGCCGGCTCGGCAACGAGGCGACCTTCCTGTACCAGTTGATGGCGCGCGAGCTGGGCACCAACAACCTGCCCGACTGCTCGAACATGTGCCACGAGGCCAGCGGGCGCGCGCTCACGGCATCCCTCGGCACTGGCAAGGGAACCGCCGACCTCAAGGACTGGGAGACCACCGACGCCCTGTTCATCATGGGCGTCAACGCCGCCTCCAACGCGCCGAGGATGCTCACCGCCCTCGCCGAGGCCTACGACCGCGGCGCCCAGATCGTGCACATCAACCCGCTCGTCGAGGCCGCCGCCACCCGCACCATCGTGCCGCACGACTTCACGGACATGGCCCTCAACAAGTCGACGCGGACCAGCACCCTCAACCTCCAGGTCCGCGTCGGCGGCGACATGGCGCTCCTGCGCGGCATGTCCAAGGCCGTGCTGGAACAGGCGAAGACCGATCCCAAGGCCCTGGACCAGGAGTTCATCGACCGGCACACCGCCTACTTCGACGACTACCGCGCCCTGTGCGAGGCCACGCCCTGGGAGGAGATCGAGCGCCAGTCCGGCATCGACCGGGACGGCATCCTCAAGGCCGCCCAGGTGTACCGCCAGGCGGACCGCTCCATCATGAGCTGGTGCCTCGGCGTCAGCCAGCACGAACGCGGCGTCGACACCGTACGGGAGATCGTCAACCTCCTTCTGCTGCGCGGCAATCTGGGCCGCGAGGGCGCGGGACCCTCACCGGTGCGCGGCCACAGCAACGTCCAGGGCAACCGGACCTGCGGCATCGACCACCGGCCCGGCCAGGAGTTCCTGGACCGGCTCGGCGAGGTCTGCGGGATCGACCCGCCCCGCGAGCACGGCATGGACACCGTCGCCACGATCCACGCCATGCACCGCGGCGACGTGAAGGTGTTCGTCGGCATGGGCGGCAACTTCGCCCTCGCCGCGCCCGACACCCCGTACACCTACGCGGCACTGCGCAACTGCGACCTGACCGTCCAGGTGAGCACCAAGCTCAACCGCAGCCACCTCGTGCACGGCCGGCGGGCGCTCATCCTGCCGTGCCTCGGCCGGACCGAGAAGGACCACCAGCGCGGCGGCCTGCAGAGCACCTCCGTCGAGGACTCGATGAGCATGGTGCACCTGTCCATCGGCATGAAGCGGCCCGCCTCGAAGCACTTGCTGTCCGAGCCCGCCATCATCGCCGGCATGGCCCGCGCCGCCCTGCCCGACAGCACCACACCCTGGGAGTGGTACGTCGAGGACTACGACCGCATCCGCGACACCATGGCGCAGACCCTCGACGGCTTCGAGGACTGCAACCGGCGCGTCCGGCTGCCGCTCGGCTTCCGCATCAAGCAGCCCGCCCGTGAACTGGTCTTCCTCACCCCGAGCGGCCAGGCCGAGTTCTCCACCGCGCCGCTGCCCGACGTGATCCCCGCGCCCGGCACCCTCGCGCTCGGCACGATGCGCTCCCACGACCAGTGGAACACGACGATCTACTCCGACAACGACCGCTACCGGGGCATCAAGAACCTGCGCACGCTCGTCTTCATGAACGAGGACGACATGCGCGAACGCGGCGTCGGCGAGTTCGACCCGGTGAACATCGTCGCCACCGCCAAGGACGGCAGCCACCGCCGCCTCGACGGCTATCTGGCCATCCCCTACGGCATCCCCCGGGGCTGCGCGGCCGGCTACATGCCGGAGATGAACGTCCTGTGCGCGATCGGCGACTACAGCCTCCAGAGCGACCAGCCGTTGATGAAACACGTCAAGGTGACCATCGAGAAGGCGAGTTGAGCCCGGCCCGACGGCTCTGGCTGGCTCGCGGTCCTCGCGGTCCTCGCGGTCCTCGCGGTCCTCGCGGTCCTCGCGGTCCTCGCGGTCCTCGCGGTCCTCGCGGTCCTCGCGGTCCTCTCGGTCCTCTCGGCCCTCTCGGTTCTTACGGTTCTTACGGGACGCGACTGGGCCGGGTGCGCCGCAGAAGTCCTGCGGCGCACCCGGCCTGTCGAGCGTCCGGTCACCAGTGGCGCGTCAGTTCACCGCGTCCGTTCAGCGGACCCGGATGAAGAGCACGTCGTAATTGCTGTTGGTGCTGCGGTTCTTGATGTAGACGCCCTCGCCGCTGCCGTTGGGGTTGCCGGTGTTGCCCTCGACGGCGGTGAAGCTGGAACCGGACACCGTCCGGACGATGCCTATGTGCTCGTGACCGCCGGTGAAGTCGTTGCCCCCGTTCCAGTCGTAGGCCACGATGTCGCCCGGCTGCGGGCTGCTCGTCACCGACAGGTGGTAGTTGCCGGCCCGGGCCTGCTTGACCCAGCCCGACACATAGGTGTTGCGGTAGGACGTGGCGCCCGTCTGCTTGCCGACCCAGCTCACGAACGTGGCGCACCAGGCGTAGTCGTTCGTGGAGAGCGACAGGCCCACGGCGGAGCCGTAGCTGTTCGCCCGGGCGCTGCCCTCGGTCGTGCCGACCTCGGCGGAGGCCACGCTGAGGATCTTGCTGTAGCCGCCGCCGGGCGGCGGTGACGACGGCGGGGCGACCGCCCCGTACAGGGCCGCCTTGGTGTTCGGACCCACATGGCCGTCGACCGACAGGCCCTTCTCGGCCTGGAAGTCCCGCACGGCACTGTCCGTCAGCGACCCGAAGTCGCCGTCGACGGCGAGATCGGCACCGTGATGGTTGAGCAGACTCTGCAACTCGGTGACGCAGCCGCTCTTCTGCCCCTTCACGATCTCGTTCGGGCAGGACCCGGAGTTCAGGTTGACCGGCGCCGGAGCGCCGTTGCCGCCGCCACCGCCGATGTTCGAGTACAGCGCGGTCTTGGTGTTCGGTCCCACCTCACCGTCGGCCGATAGACCGCTCGCCGACTGGAAGGCCTTCACGGCCGCCAGCGTCTGCGGCCCGAACTCGCCGTCCACGCCGATGTGCTGGCCCTTGCCGTTCAGCAGCGCCTGGAGCGTGGCGACGCAGCCGCCGGTCTGCCCCTCCACGATGTTCGCCGGGCAGGACGCCGACCTCAGGTCGAGACCCGTCGACGGCGACTCGTCGGTGTCGTACAGCTCCCGCTTGGTGTTCGTGCCGACCTGACCGTCGACCGACAGTCCGTGGGCGGACTGGAAGCTGCGGACCGTGCTCTCCGTGCCCGCGCCGAAGTCGCCGTCCACCTCGATCGAGTAGCCGTGGTGCCGCAGCAGCCGCTGGAGTTCGGTGACACAGCCGCCCTTGTTGCCCTTGACGATGTTCGCCGGGCAGGACGAGGACATGAGGTTGACCGGCGCGGGCGCCGAGCCCCCGGTCGCGTACAGCTTGCTCTTGGTCTGAGGGCCCACCCGGCCGTCCACGGCGATCGCGGTGGCCGCCTGGTACTCGCGCACCGCGTAGTACGTGTTGGCCCCGAACTCACCGTCCACCTGGAGACCGGCGCCGTGGGCGTTGAGCAGTTGCTGCAACTCCGTTACACAGCCGCTCTTCTGGCCCTGCACGATCTCGGCGGGGCAGGACGACGAGGTCAGTCTGACCGCCGCCGGCGCGGCCGTGGCGGGGCCGGCGCCGATCAGGACGCCGGCCGAGAGCAGCGCGGCGGTCGCGGCGAAGGTGCCGAGCCGTGTCTGCCACCCCGGGCCGCCGTGGAGGTGGCTCCGGCGGCGCGGGGGCGCGCTGTCGGCGTAGGCGTGGATCGCGGGTCTTCCCATGTCCGGGGGACAACTCCTTCGGTTCTGCGACGGCGGGGGGTTCAGCACGGGTAGGCGGACGAGAAGTCGTTGGCGAAGCGCTTGAACGCGGCGCGGGTGCCCGAGCCCGGGTCGCCGTCGATGGCGCCGGTGTAGCTCCAGCCGAACTTCAGCATCCGCTGGAGCGCCTTGATCGTGTTCGGGCCGGGGTCGCCGTCGATGCTGTCGGTGTAGCTCCAGTACGCCCGCAGGTGGCGCTGCATCGCCTTCCAGCTGTTGGTGCCGAGGTCGCCGTCGATGGCGCCGGTGTAGCTCCAGCCGAACTTCAGCATCCGCTGGAGCGCCTTGATCGTGTTCGGGCCGGGGTCGCCGTCGATGCTG
>NZ_JBEYFY010000033.1:26434-41460 GCF_040703595.1 Streptomyces sp. NPDC007084 | reverse complement strand
GTCGGTGTAGCTCCAGTACGCCCGCAGGTGGCGCTGCATCGCCTTCCAGCTGTTGGTGCCGAGGTCGCCGTCGATGGCGCCGGTGTAGCTCGCCGGGGCGCCGCGCAGGAAGCACTGAACGTACTTGGCCTGGGTGGTGCTCAGACCGAGGTTGTTCGTCGCGAGGACGGAGACGGACTGGGTCCTCGGCGCCGCGGCGGGCGCGGCGAAGCCGGGGCCCGCGGTCGCCAGACCGCCGGCGGCGAGTCCGATCACGGCGGCGGTTCCCACCAGGGTCCTGGCCAAGACTGTGGATCGCATACGTCGTTTCCCTCTCGGGTCGTCGGGCACATCCACACCGTTGCGGTGCGGGTGGCGAGACGAGAGTGCGGGGCGGGGAGCCAGGGGCACCAGCGCTGCGGCACAAGTGCGCCGACGGTGGGACGTCACACACGCTGACCTGCGGGGACGCCAGCCGAAGCGACGGTTCCGCGGGACGGCGGCGGCGGTGGTCGCGCGATGGCACTTGGGTGCAGGAACCACGTTGCCGTGCGGCCCGGTGTCCCCTGATGCACAATGCGACGGCACAGGGGGCACTGACCAGGACCGCTGATCATGAACGCGTGGTGGGGGAACATGTCGCGTTGGAAGGCGCTGCCCGCGGAACTCGATCCGCGCGTAAGGCAGTTGATGGTTCGCTTACGCCGGGTGAAGGACCACAACGGGCTGACCCTGCGGCAGCTCGCGGCGCGCACGGGGTACAGCGCGAAGTCCTGGGAGCGGTATCTGAACGGCCGCTCGGTGCCACCGCGCGACGCCGTGGAGGCCCTGGCCAGAACCGCCGGTGAGGACACGACGCGGCTTCTCGCCCTGCACGAGGTCGCCGCCGAGGCCTGGCGCGAGGGACACGCGGGCGCGGGTGCGGGTGCGGGTGCCGGTGCCGGTGCCGGTGCCGGTGCCGGTGCTGGTGCCGGTGCGGGCGTCGTGCCGGAGGCGCGAGTACGGGAGGCGGGGGTACCGGAGGTGCGGATACCGGAGGCGCCCGGCCCTGAGGCGCCCCCGTCGCGGGCGCCGGTCGTGTCCGAGGCGACCGACGTGGAGCCGGAGATCAGGTCGACCTGGGCCGCCGAGGAGTTCCGCGTGTCCCGGCGGGCGCTGACCATCGCGCTCGTGTCGGCCTGCGCGGTCCTGCTGCTGGCCGTGTCGTCCGCGGTGCTCGTGACCGTACGTCTCATGGACGACGGGAAAAGCGGCGCACCGGTGCCCGCCGCGCATGTGGCGTCCGGCACCGAGCAGGCACCGGCGCCCACGAAGGCCGCGTACCACTGCCGGCTGGAGCGGACCGGCGAGGGGTGGTACGCGGGCAACAGCCAGGCCGTCGACGCCACGGTGGCGTACGGCGACTCCGGGCCCCAGGTGGCCGAGTTGCAGTGTCTGCTCCGCAGGGCGGGCATCTCGCCGGGCGGCATCGACGGGATGTACGGCCCGCTCACACTGGGCGCGGTCGAGCGCTTCCAGCTCCAGGAACACCTCGACGTGGACGGCATCGCCGGGCCGCACACCTGGAAAGCCCTGCGGGGATGACTCCCTCACCCGAACACGCCCGGCTCGCGGCCGAGTTGAGGGCGCTGCGGGAGCGTACCGGCCTGAGCCTGTCCGGCCTCGCGGCGAAGACGGCGTACAGCAGGTCGTCATGGGAGCGCTACCTCAACGGCAGGACCCTGCCGCCGAGCCGGGCGGTACGGGAACTGTGCCAACTGGCCGGCGAACCGGAGGGCCGCGCCGTGGCGCTCTGGGAGATCGCGGAGTCCGGTTGGAGCGGCAGGGCGAGGGAGGCACCGACGGCTGAGCCGCCACCGGGCGCGCCGCCGCCGAGCGCGGAGACAGAGGCCGCGGATGCGGAGGCGGAGGCGGAGGCACGGAAGGGGACTGAGAAGACCGAGGGGAGTGAGGGAGCGGCCGGGAGTGGAAGAGCGTCGGGGAGTGGGGGAGCGGCGGGGAGCGAGGGGGCTGAGCGGACGGGGACGGGACTGCCCCCCGGGGCCGCTCAAACAGCGCTTCAGCCCGCCCAGTTGGCGCCCCGCGCGCCCTCCGCGGCCGGTCGCCGTACCGTGATGCTCATGGCCGTGCTGGCGGCGGTGTGCGCCGTGGTCGTCGGAGCCGTGGCGGTGGCGCTGCTCCTGCTGACCCGCGACCACGAGGAGCCGCGCTCCTCCGCGCGGCCACCCTCGCCGTCGGTCTCGTCCTCACCTCGCCCGCACTGCCAAGGAGCCGCCTGCGAGGGCCGCAGCCCGATGGTGACGCGGTGCGGTGCCCAGCCCGACACCCTCGCCCGGCGCCGCATGTCCACCGGAGCCTGGATGGAGGTGCGGTACAACCGCCGGTGCGGGGCCAGTTGGGCGCGGACGTGGGGTGCGAGGATCGGCGACCGGATCGAGGTGAGCGTGGCCGCCGCCGGCAGACCGGTACGCGCTGCCGGGATAGCGGACGACGTCGACACCGACTCCTTCGTCTACACCCCCATGACGGTCACACCCCCCGGCACCGTCGTCCGGGCCTGCTACCGGCCGGCGAAGGCCGCCAAGGAGGACTGTTTCGAGACCCGGGTGACAGGATGACGCGTCACCCGGACGAGACAGCGTTCCGACGACAACGTTGTTCTCCCCGGCAACCCCGGTGAGTAGGCTGCCGAGATGGAGCCCGAGACACCCGGCGACTGGCCCGTCCGCCGGCGGATGCCCGCCCTCGACGCCCTCGACGACACGACCCGTACCGCCGTGGTCGCCGTGGCCGAACGGCTGCGGGCACTGCACGACGTCTTCGCGGACCGGCTCCTGACACTGATCCGTCGGCACGTCCCGGGCTACGCGGTGCTCTCGGACGACGACATACGGGATTCCGCCCGGCGTTTCCTGGACGTCCTCGTCGCCGAGCTGTCCGCCCGGCGCGTTCCCGACGCGGCCCTGCGCAAGATGCTCGGGGAGTACGCGGTGGAGCGCGCCGCGCAGGGTGTGCCGCTGGATGTGCTCGCCGTCGGATACCAGCTCGGTGCGCGGGAGCTGCTCGCCCTGCTGGACGAGGCCGCGGCGGAAGTGGCCCTGCCCGACGACCTGTTGCTCGCGGTGCACGACAGCACCTGGGAGCTGTCCAACGAGGCGTCCGCCGTGTTCGCCCGGGTCCGGCACGATCTCGCCCTGGAACGCGAGCACTTCGACGCCGAGCGCCGGTCGGCCTTCGTCGCCGGGGTGCTGAGCGGCGCGTTCACGGCGGAGCGGATCAAGCGCGACGCCCACCTCGTCGGGCTCGCTCCCCAGTACCACCATGTGGCGCTCGCGGCCCGCGCGGCGTCCCGGGAAGACGCCGCCGCGATCCGCCGGGCCGTCGCCACCGCCGTGGGCGTGCCCGCCGACAGGCTGCTGATCACCGAGGTCGGCGCGGTCCTCGGCTGCGTCGCGCCGAGAGCGCCCGAGTCCGTCGCCGGCCATCTGGTGGCCGTCGGTCCGGCCGCCCCGCTCGACCGGCTCAGCGCGAGCTTCGACGAGGCGACGCTCGTGCTGGAGACGGCGACGCGGTTCGCCATGTCGGACGTCGTCTCCCTCGCCGACCTCGGGCCACGGCCGCTCGTCCTCGCGGCCGGCCACACCGCCGACGGTCTCGCCGCACGGCACCTGGCGCCGCTGGCCGCCGCCGGCCGTTCGAGCGGGGAGATCTCGGAGACGGCGCGGGTGTACCTCGCCTGCGACCAGGACGTACGGGAGGTCGCCCGGCGGCTCGCGGTGCACCCGAACACGGTCCGCTACCGGGTGAACCGCTTCCAGCAGCTCACCGGCCTCGATCTGGGGCGCACCGAGGACCTGGTGACCTCGTGGTGGCTGCTGAACCGGCGGGGCGACTGAGCCACGGCCCGCTCACCCCTTGCTCGACCCGAGGGAGAGCCCCGCGATGAACTGTTTCTGGAGCAGGATGTAGACCACCAGGGTCGGGATCGCGGCGATCATCGCGCCGGCCGCGATGAGGTTCTGGTTGCTCACGAACTGCCCTTGCAGATTGGCCAGCGCGGACGTGACCGGGCGTTTGTCGCCGGAGGACATCAGGGTGATGGCCCAGAAGAAGTCGTTGTAGATCCACGTGGTCAGCAGGGTGGCCAGCGCGGCCAGGGCGGGGCGGCACAGCGGGACGGTGAGCTTCCAGAAGCGTGTCCACAGGCTCGCCCCGTCCACCAGCGCGGCTTCGTACATCTCGTCCGGCACGGACTTCATGTAGTTGCTCAGCACGAAGACGCAGAAGCCCAGCTGGAAGGCGACGTTGATGACGATCAGACCGAAGGCGGAGTTGTACATCAGACCGCTGTCCGCCAGGAAGGAGGGCAGCGGGATCTTCAGGTACATCCTGAACAGCGGTGTGATGATGACCTGTTGGGGGAGCAGGTTGCCTGCCGTGAACAGGATGAGCAGGGCCACGTTGATCCTGACGTTCACCCGGGTGAGGACGAAGGCGGCGCCCGCGGCCAGGCAGAGCACGATCACGACGGCCGGCAGGGTGATCAGGGCCGAGTTCCAGAAGAAGCGGCCCATGTCGGCCTGGGACCAGGCGTCGCTGAAGTTGCTCAGCGTCAGGTCGTGCGGCAGGGACACATAACCGTGCTTGCGGGTGTCGGAGTAGGGGCGGACCGCGATGTAGAGCGCGAACAGGATCGGCAGCAGCCACAGCGCGGAGGCGCTGACCAGGAATATCTGCGCGAGGAGCTGGACCCTGGGGCGCCGGTCACGGCCGCCCGGAAGGGCAGCGGCGGCCGGTACGGCTTCGGATGTCACCGTGTCTCCTCCCTGCGGAAGGTCTGGCGGAGGAAGAGGCAGATCGGCACCAGGGAGATCAGCAGCAGGACGACGCCGAGGGCGGAGCCGAAACCGACCCGCTGGGTCTCCCCGACGATGTTGGAGGTCACCAGCACCGACAGCAACTCCAGTCCGTTGATGCCCTTGTTGGTGATGTAGACGAGGTCGAAGGCGCGCAGCGACTCGATGACGGTGATGACCATGATGACGATGTTGATCGGCTTCATCGCCGGGAAGACGACCCGCCAGAACGTCTGCCAGGCGTTGGCGCCGTCGATCACGGCGGCCTCCCGCAGCGTCGGATCGACCGCCTTCAGACCGGCCAGGTAGAGCACCATCACATAGCCGGCCTGCCGCCAGGTGGCTTCCACCAGGACGGCCCACAGGTTCAGGTCCGGGTTCCCCAGCCAGTCGATGGCGTCGCTGTCCCCGGACCGCCCGATGACCGTGTTGATCACGCCGTAGTTCTGCGAGTACACGAACTCCCAGATGATGCCGACCAGGGCCAGCGAGAGCATGACGGGCAGGAACAGGATGCTCTGGTACATCCGGCTGCCGCTGATGCCCCGGTCGATGACGACGGCGAAGAGCATGCCGAGGGGAGTGGCGATCACGACGAAGACGGCCAGCCAGATCAGGTTGTGCTGGACCGCGGGCCAGAACTCCGGGTAGTTGGTGGCGGCCTGGTGGTAGTTCTGGACGCCGTTGAGGCAGCCGTTGTTGAGGATGGGCGGAAGGTGCGGGTCGCAGGCCTTGGTGTGCAGGTCGCCGACGCCGTTCCACCGGGTGAAGGACAGCAGCACGGTGCCGAGCGCCGGGACCCAGATGAAGGCCACGGTGAGCAGCAGGGGTACGCCCAGCAGCAGGGCGGCGACGAGCCGGTCACGCGGTGGCGTGCGCCGTACCCGCCGCGGGCCGGGGCCGGGCGGCGGACCGGGCGGGCCTTCGGAGTGCGGGGGCGCCGTCCGGGGGGCGCGGGTGGCGTTGCTCATCCGGTGTAGATCGCCTTCGCCTGGGACTCGGCGCTCTTCTGGAGGGCCGCGATGCCGCCGGTCGAGGGGTCGCCGACGAACTTCTGGATGAGGGAGATCATCGCGGTGGCCATGGCCGGGTCGGCGTCCCGGTCCATGAACTGGGCGACCGCCTTGCACTTGCCGATCTCGGCGACCGACTTCTTCTGGATGGCGTTGTACGACGGCACCTTGAGGCCCTTGGCCAGGCCGACGTCCCACTGGTCGGTCTTGAGGTACTCGGCCTCGGCGTCGCCGGTGCCGATGTACTCCAGGAGCGCCTTCGCCGCGGCGGGGTTCTTCGCCTTCTTGCTGAGCATGAACCCGTCGGTGGGCGCGTCCATGTAGTCCTGGCCCCACTTGGGGTTGATCGCGGGGAAGGGGAAGAAGTCGAGGTCGTCCAGGTCCGCCTTGTCGCTGACGAACTGCGCGGCCACCTGGTTGGTGCCCTGGAACATCATCCCGGCCTTCTTCGACTCCAGGGTCTTCGCCGCGTCCTGCCAGATCCGGCCGTTGGCGCCGCTCTGCACATAGGGCATCATCTCCGCCCAGTGCTGGAAGACGGTGTGCACGCCCTGGTCGGTCCAGGGGATCTCGTGCTTCATCAGCTTGACGTGGTAGTCGTAGCCGTTGAGCCGCAGGTTGAGGATGTCGAAGGTGCCGAGCGCCGGCCAGCCGTCCTTGTCGCCGAACGCGATCGGGATCAGCCCGTCGGACTTCATCTTCTTGCAGAGGTCCAGATAGGCGTCCCAGGTGGTCGGCACGGAGTAGCCGTTCTTCTTGAACAGGCTCTTCCGGTAGAAGACGACCCAGGGGTAGTTGTACAGCGGCACCAGGTACTGATGGCCGTCGAGTCCCGTGGAGAGCTGCTTGGCCGCCGGGCCGAAGTTGCCCCCGATCTTCTTCCACACGTCGTCGAGCGGCTGCGCGAGCCCCTGCGCCGCGAAGTACTGCATGCGGTAGCCGGCGAACCAGGTGAACAGGTCGTCGGGCGTGCCCTGGAGGTAGCTGGTGATGTTCTGCTGGAACGAGTTGTGGTCAACGGTGTTGATCTTGACCTTGACCTTGGTGGCCGCCGTTCCGGCCGAGGTGAGGGCGGCGAAGGCCGAACGGGTCGCGGGGTCGGAGTAGTTCGACCCGAAGGTGACCGTGCTGCCCGCGACGGGGCCGGACGACTTCCCCGAGTCGTCGGTGTCCGAGTCGCCGCCGCACGCCGACAGCAGTCCTCCGGCGGCCACGGTCAGGCCGGCCGCACCGGCGCCCTTGAGCAGACTTCTGCGCGAAGGGGCGGAACCGAAAAGGCTGTTGCGCAGATCGCCAACCGACACGATGCCTCCAGGGGCGTGAACAATGGAACCGAACCGCGGGTCGACGACGTCGTGAGCACAGCCGGACGTGGCCCCATGACTCCCGCCCGTTTCGAACAGAACTCACCAAGTTGCAACGCAATCGATCGCAGGCGTAGTTCTACGCCCGCCCCGACGTGGCGTCTACGTCTCAGCCGACAAACAACCTTGGAGCCGGCGACAAACATCCGGCGGCGGCCTCGACCGCCACGGCCAAGCCCAGGCCGGTCCGGTCCGCGACGGCCAAGCCCAGGCCGGTCCGGTCCGCGACGGCCAACGTGCCGGGCTGCTGGGTCGTTGGGGCGACGGGAGCGTTCGCGAGCCGGGGTACGGGCCCGGGACCAGGCCCGTACCCCAGCCGGCGCGTCTTTCACGCCCGCTCAGAACAGCGCCGCGTACCGGTCCCGCCAGGGTGCCGCCGCCTCCAGTTGAGCGCTGAGCGCGATGAGGGTCGCCTCGTCGGCGGGACGGCCCGCGAGCTGCACCCCGACGGGCAGCCCGTGCTCGGCGGTCCAGTACAGCGGCAGACTCACCGCGGGCTGGCCCGTCATGTTGTACGGGCTGGTGAACGCGCTGAACGGGCTCTGCCGGCGCAGGTTCACCAGCGGGTCGCCCGACTCGTCGAAGTGCCCGACGGGCCGCGGCAGCGTCGCCAGGGCCGGGGTGAGGACGGCGTCGTACGCCCCTGTCGCCTCGACCGCGCGGCGCGTCGCCCGGTGCATCCCGGTGATCGCCGCCGCGAACCGCTCGCCGCTCACCTGCCGTCCGTACGCGCGCCAGGCCCGGGTGACCGGCCTGAGCGAGGCCTCCTGTTCCGGCCCGACCGCGCGGCCGAGGGACTGCACGCCCCACGCCGTCACGAATTGGTCGCCGACCTCCGGACCGAACGGCGTCGGGATGTCCTCCACCTCGTGACCGAGGCTCTCCAGAAGCCGCGACGCGTGCTCCCAGGCGGCCAGACAGACGGGGTCGACGGTGATGCCGTCCGCCGCCGGGACCGCGTACCGGCCGATGCGGAGCCTGCCCGGCTCGCGGCCGGCGTGCCCGAGGAACGTCTCGCCGGGCGGCAGCGGCGCCGCCCAGTGCGGATCGCCTGGCTCGGGCCCCGCGAGGACGTCGAGCAGGGCCGCCGCGTCACGCACCGACCGCGCCAACGGCCCTTGTACGGCAAGCCCGTTGACCTCCGCCCCCAACGGGCCCGAACTGACGCGTCCCCGGGCCGGTTTGAGGCCGAAGAGCCCGCACACGCTCGCCGGGATGCGGATCGAGCCGCCGCCGTCGCTGGCGTGCGCGACGGGCACGAGCCCGAGCGCCACGGCGACGGCCGCCCCGCCACTGGACCCGCCCGCCGACAGCGCCGGGTCCCATGGACTGCGCGCCGGACCCGCCAGATCGTTGTCCGTATAGCAACAGCACCCGAACTCGGGGGTGTTGGTCTTGCCCAGACTGACGGTGCCGGCCTCCCGCAGCCGCCGCACACTGTGAGCGTCGGCATCCGGCACATGCCCGGCGAACACCTTCGAGCCGTACGTCGTCACCACCCCGGCCGTCTCCACCAGGTCCTTGACCGCTGTCGGCACGCCGAACAGGGCACCCGGCGAAGTGCCGCGCCCCGCCTTCTCCAGCGTGGCCGCCGCGTCCAGGGCCGCCTCGGGCGTACGGGTCAGGAACGCCCCGTAGCGCGCGTCGAACTCCTCGGCGCGGTCGAGGTGATGGCGGACCAGCTCCACCGGTGAGATGTCGCCGGCGCGCACGGCGGCGGCCTGTTCGAGCGCGGTGAGCGCGTGCGGCGCGGTCGGGGTGCTCACGCGGACGCCCCTTCCTGCGCGTCGGACCGCCGCATCCCGGCGACCTCACGGGCCACCGCCTCCTCGTGCTCGCGCAGGTCACGCCGGGCGTCGCGGGGCCGCCAGCGGCCGGACATCAGGAACACGAACGGCACGAACAACACCTGCCCGGCCAGCGAGACCCACCACCAGATCTGCCACTTGCGCGGATTGTCGGCGCTCGCCTTCCGCACCTCGTCGCCGTGCTCCTGAAGGATCTTGAGCTGCGGCGCGGCCTTCCGTACGGTCGCCAGGTCCTCCGCGCCGACCTCCCGCACCGCCTGTTGGAGCAGCGCCGGCGGCACCTTGTCCGGCGCGTACCGGCCGAGTTCGGCGAACAGCGCAGGGTGGGCGCGGGTGATGGCGAGCGCGTCGGCGGCCCGCACGGACGCCTGCCGGACCTCCGCGCCGTGCTCGACGATCGGGGTCACCGTGTTCACCACGAGCGGCAGGAAGGCCGCCGACAGGGCGACGGTGATGCGTACGATCCAGCCCCAGATCGCCAGGCCCGTCGCGGTCGCCGCCGGATTGTGCCGCTCGACGGTCTCGGTGAAGCTCGCCATCCACGGCGAGTAGGCGAAGCCGCTGGTGACGCCGATGCCCGCCACGATGAACGCGAACGTGTAGTAGCCGGTGCCCGGTTCGGTGGCGCGCAGCGTGAACGCGAGGGTGAACCCGATCGAGCCCAGCGCGCCGCCGAGCATGAACGGCTTGCGCACATGCAGCCGGTCGGACAGCAGTCCGGCCACCACCAACGCGACGGCGTTGGCGCCCCAGTACCAGTTGAGCAGGGCGTTCGCGCGCTGGGTCGTGTAGCCGAAGGCGGTGGCGAAGTAGACGACGAAGTTGCCGACCGCCGCGTAGTACAGCAGCAGGAACAGGGCGACGGCGACGGCCGAGCCGATGACGTCCAGGCGGAGCATCTGCCGCCACTGCCCCTTGAGGGCGGCCTCGGTGTCGATGCCCTGCGCGCGGGCCTCCACCAGGGCGCGGTCGCGCAGGCTCACCATGATCTGGTCGCGCAGCGCGGGAGCGAGTTCGCGCAGCCCGGCGAACGCCACGACGAACAGCACCAGACCGCTGATCCCCGCGTACCGGATCTCGTCCTGCCAGGTGGCGGAGGAGCCGTACGTACGGGAGGTGACGGCGGTGACGACCAGGCTGCCGATGACCGGGCCCATGGTCCAGTAGCCCATGGCGGACGCCCGGCCCAACTGCGGGGAGAAGTCCCGGATGAGCGCGGGTGTGGCGACCAGGATCATGCCCTCGACCAGGGCGATCGCACAGTACGTGAGCAGATAGCTCAGCTTTCCCGGCGCGTTGGGCAGCGCGAAGGTGGTCAGCACACCGACCAGCAGCAGACCGTAGACCACGATGTTGGCCCGGCCCCAGCGGTCGGCCAGCCCCGCCGCGAGCGAGGCGAAGGCGCCGACCGCGTTCGCCGCCACCGAGATGTACACGAAGTACATGAACGACATGTGGTAGTCGGCGATCACCGCCGTCGACACCGCGTACTGCACGTACAACTGGTAGTACAGGACGATCGTGACGAGCACGACCAGCGCCAGGTACCAGTAGCGCGGCCCGCGTTCCGGGTAGTGCTGGAGCCGACGGCCGACGAGTCCCCGTAGCGGCGCCGACGCCGGCGCGGCCGATGGCCCGTCGGTCGCCGGAGGAGAGATCGACACAGTGCCTCCCTGGAGGTCTCCGTGGCACGCGGCGGTGCGTGCTCGACGCGGCGACGCTAGTACCGACCGGTCGGTACGGGGAAGGGGGTGGTCCTGATTCGCTTGGGGCGCGTCAAACGGATCTCCGTTCCGAGGGCCCCCGGCGGGCACTACAGTCGGGCCGTGGTGGGGGCGGGGTGTTTGGTGTCGGCCTTGGTGTTCGTCGCGATCCGGGTGAACGGACTGACAGCCCTCTTCCGCTGAGGAAGCCCCCCTCTCATCGGCAACCCCCACCGGCAAGGAGCGCAGTGCACAGCCTGGAGACATCCGACCGACTCCCGCCGTGCTCCCGGTGCGGCGGGAGCCTGTTCGTGAGCTGCGTGGCGCCGAGGAACGACACGGCGGGCCGGCCGATCCACCTGGAACTGTGCGGTACATGCGACGGCGAGAAGCCGGCGGCCGGCGCGTTTCTCTTCTGGTTCGCCTCGGGAGGCGGACACGACACGGAACGCGGCGAGGAGGGGGCGCGCTGCCTCCTGGAGTGGACGAGGGAGGCGATGGCCGACCACGGCTGGCACTGGAACCCCGCCCACCCGACCACCTTCACCCCAACCCGCCCCCACGACGAGTCCACCACCCAAGCCCTCATGAACCCAGCTACACGGCCTGGCCCCCCGGAGCCCGGCCCCGGATAACGCCAACAGCCGTTCCGGGCACTCTCGCGGCCACTCACTCCGCCAAGCCCTCGTATGCCGCCGCCCCTCCGGAGACTCAAATATGTCCCCGACCGGGCGCTGCGGAGATACAGTCCGGCCAGGGCCGGTGTCGGGATCGGGGAGCAGGAGGGGTGACGTGCTGGAGGTTGTGGCGCTCAGCGCGCTCACCGCGTTTTTCACCAACATGGTGAACGGCGCCGGGAACGAGATGGGCAAGCAACTCCTCGTGTCGACCGGCGCGTTGGTGCGCAGGACGACGGGGCGCCCGACGCCGCTGCCGGCCGGGGCGGAGGAACAGGCCGCGCTCGCGGGTGTGGTGCACACGCGGATGAGCCAGGACCCCCGGGTGGCCGGCGAATGGGCGTCGCTCATGGGCGTACACCAGCAGGGCGCGAGCCGGACGCTCGCCGGCGGAGGCGGACTGCCGCCCGCGCCACGCCACTTCACCAACCGTCAGAAAGTCCTCAAGGCGCTGGCACGCGAGGCGACCCGCCCCGCCGACGGGCGGCCCCGCGTCGCCCTTCTCTACGGGCCGCCCGGCATCGGCACGACCGCCACCGCGCTGCACCTCGGAGCCGCGCACCACGACCGCTTCCCCGACGGGCAGTTCTACATCGACCTGCGTGACGCGGCGGCGGACAGCGGACTCCAGCCGGCCGCCGTACTGCAACGACTGCTCCGGCAGATGGGCGTCACCGCCGAGCAGATGCCGCCCAGCACGGCCGGCCGGGAACAGCTCTACCGCCAACTCAGCGCGGGCCGCCACGCCTTGATCGTGATCGACCACGCCACCTCCCTCGCCCAGGTCCGGAGCCTCATCCCCTCCACACCCGGTGTCTTCCTCCTCGTGGTCGTCTCCGGACAGCCCTTCGCGCTCGACGCACAGCGCGTCGAGGTCCAGCCGCTCAGCGACCACTACGCGAAGCAGATGGTGCGGGACGTGGCGGGCAAGGAACGCTACGCCCGGGCCAAAGCCCGTATCCCGCACCTGCTCGACCAGTGCGCGGGCAACGCCTTCGCCCTGAGAGCCGCGGCGACGCGCCTCGACGCCGACGATGACGACACTGCGGGGCAGACAGCCCCGGCCGAGGGCCACCATCCGGTCCGCTCGGCGGCCCGGCACGCCGTCGACGGCCTTCCGGAGCCGACCGCCCGGCTGTGCCGGCTCAGCGCACTCGGCGGATGGCCCAGCCTCGACGCCCACCTGGCCGCGGCAGCCGCCGACGTGGAGTTGGATGACGCCGCCCGTATGCTCGCCGAAGCCGCCGACGTACAACTCCTGGAACCGGTGGGCGACGAGCGCTACCGCTTCCGGCCTGAAGTCCGCCGCTACCTGGCCGACACGGCCGGCCCGGAACACGGCATCGCCGAATGCGCGGCCGCGGTCACCCGCTCCCTGAACGCCGAACTGCTACGGGCTTTGCACGCCGCCCACGCGGCCCTCCCGCAGAGCTGGCGCACCGAACCGCGCCCCGACGAGGGCACCCCACACGCCGACGAAGCCGAGGGCCTGGCGGTCCTCGCCGCCGAGAAGGCCAACATCGTCAGGGCGGTGACCCTCGCCCAGGAGTACCAGCACATTCCCACGGCCCTGCGGCTGGCCCGCGCGCTGTGGCCGCTCCAGCTCAAGGCCGGACACTTCGACGAAGTGCTCCCCGCCCTGCGGGTGGCCGTGCGCTGCGCGGACGCCCACCAGCCCCTCACCGGCATGGCCGGAGCCCTGCACTTCCAGCTCGCCCACTGCCTGAGCCAACTGCAACGCGCGGACGAAGCCGACCGCGAGGCGCTCGCCGCCGTGCACTGCGAGCGGGCGGCCCGCCATGTCAGAGGGGAGGCGTCGGCCGTCGAGCTGCAAGGCCTGCTCCTCCTCTACCGATGGGAATTCCGCGCCGCCTACGAGCGGTTCACCGAGGCCGAACGCCTCTACGGACAGATCAGTTCCGGCCAGGAAGGCGCCGCGGATCTGCCCCGCGCCCGCGCGCTGGCCGCACGCCACCAGGGGCGGGCCCTGCGCGGCATGGGACGGCTGGACGAAGCGGAACGCCTGCTGCGCGGCGCCGTCGACTTCTTCCGGGAGCAGGGAGAGGCCTACAACACCGCGCGCGTACTGACCGACCTCGCCGAGACCCTCCACGACGGGGGCGAGAACCGCCAGGCGCTCGCCCACATCTCCGAGGCCGAACACCTGCTCACCCCGGCAGCCGCTCCGCACCTGGAGTACCTGGGCGACCTGCGGCGCCGTTGCGAGGCCGCCCGCTGAGGGGCCGTACCACCACCGGATGAACCCGGCCGGCGGCCCGCGCGCGCAGCGTGACACCGCCGTCGGGCACCCGATGCCCGGCGGCCAGCCACGCGTAGAGCGCCGAGGCGTAAGCGGCCGGGTCCGCGTCCGCGTCGGCGCCCGCCGACAACTCGAACAGGCCTGCGTCCCGGACCCGTACCAGACACACGTCCAAGCCCGCGACGAACGCCGCCATCGCGCACTGTCCGAACCGTTCGAGAACCTCCGCCGACCACCGTTCCCAGCCGCCCAGGCGCGGATCGTCCGGCTGTCCCTCGCGCACGATGACATCGGCCACTTCCAGGTCGCCGGGATCGAGGGTGTCCTCGTGCACGGCCACATGTACGTCGCCGGGGGCGCCGTAGGCGGGCGACGCGGACCGTTCCACCGTCACCCCGGCCCCCCGCACCCGCGTACGCACCCGCAGCGGCGCGGTCCTGCGCACGGGTTCGTGGGCGGGCAGCGGCAGAGGCTCCAGGAGCGCGGGAGCCGCCGGCTCGGGCAGGTTCATCAGGCCGTAGAAGTGCCGCCGCAGCAGTGCGGCCGACTCTCCAGGAACCGACGACACGAACGGCGCCGCCCCCGCCGCCTGCCCCCGTCCGGTGACCAACTCGTCCACCTGCGCACGGAGTGAGCCGTGCGGGGAGAGCCTCGGCGCCCGCCCGACGAACGCCGCGAGCGGCGCCTCGGGGTCCAGCCGGCCCGCCCCGTCGGACGTCAGCAGCACCGGCGATCCGAGGGCGGCGGCGTAGTAGGTGACGGCGCCGAAGTCGCCGATCACGGCGTCGGCGGCGACGATCGCCTGCTGCCAGCCGTGCAGCGGGTCGACCAGGGTCAGTCCGCCGCGGCACGCGCGGTCCAGCCACGCACGGACCTGCCCGGGGCCGTGGCCGTGCCAGATGTTCGGGTGCAGTACGGCTGCCGTCCGGTAGTCGTCGGCCGGCAGCTCCGCGGCGAGCCGCGGGAGCAGGCTCGCCAGGACATCGGGGTCGCCGCTGCCGAAGAGGCCCTCCGGGTTCCAGGTGGAACTGAGTACGACGAGCCGCTGACCCTCACGTACGCCGAGCGCGCGTTTGAAGCGGGACCGGTAGGGGCGAGCGGCGAGCATCCGGTCGAAGGTGGGGTCCCCGGCCACGACCGCCGCGTCCACGGCCGCGGGACAGACCCGGCGCAGCCGCTCCACCTGCTCCGGATGGGACATGACCAGACCGTCCGCGAACGGCACCCCGTCCGCGAGCAGCCACTCCGGCGACAGACCGAACGTCGGTGCTCGGTGCTCGGTGCTCGGTGCTCGGTGCTCGGTGCTCGGTGCTCGGTGCTCGGTGCTCGGTGCTCGGTGCTCGGTGCTCGGTGCTCGGTGCTCGGT
>NZ_JBEYFY010000033.1:0-26335 GCF_040703595.1 Streptomyces sp. NPDC007084 | reverse complement strand
TGCTGCCAGTCTCTTAGTGTACCCGACCCCATGCGACAATACAGTCAACTTGCCCTGAATCAGGGGAAGTTGACCGCCGAAGCTGGCGGAGATCGCGAGGTCGACCGGTGTCGACAGGGCTTGTCGCCACGGCAGTACGGGCAGGCCCAACTCGCCGAACAGGTCGTGGAGTCCGCCCTGGAACACGGAGGACTCCGTTGAGGTGACCAGGAGTTGTATCCGCAGGTCGTCGTGGAACAAGGGCAGGACGTCCAGCAGGCGGCCGGCCGAGGTCACGTTGTGGACCACCAGCAGCACGTGCCGGCTCGACTCCCGGCTGACCCACCTCCCGGCACCCTCCCCGACCGGCACCCGTACCGGAAGAGGCTCACTTGGCCTCATGGGTGCCTCCTGGGCGACAGCGGGTGTTCGAAGGGAGGCTCTACCCTAACCAGCCTCGTCCCCGTCGAAGAGACGGCCCTGCCACCCGCTCCCCGGGCGGTACGGTGAGGGCAGGGGCGGTTGCCTTGTCCGCTGTGCCGGCCGGAGGATGCGATGAGCGGGGACGGGCGCGAACGCTCGCAGGACCACTTGCCGAAGCTTCGCCTCGACGAGCTGCTGGGTGAGCTACAGGTCCGTATCGACGCGGTGCGGGGCACCCGGGACCGGCTGCACAGCCTGCTGGAGGCGGTGCTGTCGGTCGGGCGCGAACTGGACCTGCCGCAGGTGCTGCGGAGCATCGTCGAGGCCGCCGTCGTGCTGGTCGACGCCGAGTACGGCGCGCTGGGCGTGATCGGCGCCGACCGCAGGCTCGCCGAGTTCCTGACCGTCGGCATCGGCGAGGAGCGGCGCGAACAGATCGGTGACCTGCCCAGCGGGCACGGCATCCTCGGCGAACTGATCCGGCACCCGGAGCCGCTGCGGCTGCCGGAGCTGTCGGAGCACCCGGCCTCCCACGGTTTTCCGCCCAACCATCCGCCGATGCACTCGTTCCTCGGCGTCCCCATCCGGGTCCGGGACGAGGTGTTCGGGAACCTGTACCTGACCGAGAAGCGCAGTGACAAGGAGTTCGACGCCGAGGACGAGGCCGTCCTGTCGACCTTGGCCGTCGCGGCCGGGGTGGCCATCGAGAACGCCCGTCTGTACGAGGAGACGAGGCTTCGCGAGCGATGGCAGCAGGCCAGCGGAGAGGTGACGCGGCTGCTGCTGTCGGGGGCGCCGAGCGCGCGCGTGCTGGAGCAGATCGTCGACGCGGCCCGCACGATCGTCTCGGCCGACATGGGGATGATCGCCGAGCGTCTGCCGGGGGAGGAGGCCCTGAGCCCGGCGCTCGCGGTCGGATTGGGCGCCGAGCGGCGGCACGGCCTGGTGATGTCGGCCCGGGACGGCCTGGTGGCCGCGGCGCTGACCTCCTCGGAGCCGGTGGTCGCCGATGACGTCGCCCTGGACGCCCTGGGCGCCCTGGACGAGGGGGCGGCCGGTGGTGTGCCGCAGTGGGCGGTGGGGCTCGGCCCGGTGGTCGCCGTACCGCTGGGTGCGGGAGGGAAGGCGCGCGGGGTGCTGCTGCTGGGCCGGCTGCCGGGCTCGGCCCCGTTCGGCGAAGCGGCCACCGGACCGCTGCTCGCGTTCGCCGGCCAGGCCGCGCTGGCGCTGGAGCTGGCGGAGCGGCGCCGGGACGCCGAGCAGATCGCGCTGCTCCAGGACCGGGACCGTATCGCCCGTGATCTGCACGATCTGGCGATCCAGCGCCTCTTCGCGGCCGGGATGACCTTGCAGAGCGCGCAGCGCTTCATGGAACACCCCGAGGGCCGGGAGCGGCTGACCCGGACCGTGGACGACCTCGACGACACCATCAAGATCATTCGGTCCACGATCTTCGGCCTGCGGGCGCACGGCGGCTCCCGGGAGGGCGCCGGTCTGCGCGGGCGGGTGTCGGAGGCGGTGCAGACCGCCACGCACTCCCTGGGGTTCGCCCCGGGGCTCCGGATCGAGGGCCTGGTCGACACCGACGTGCCGGGCGGCATCGCGGACCACGCGCTGGCCGTGCTGGGCGAGGCCCTCAGTAACACGGCCCGGCACTCGGGCGCCCAGTCCGTCGACGTCCGGCTGCGTCTCGCCGCCGGCGAACTGACGCTGACCGTCACGGACGACGGCTGCGGCATCGCGGACGACGTGCCCCGCAGCGGCCTGAAGAACATGGAGGAGCGGGCGGCCGTACTCGGCGGCACCCTGACCCTCACCGAGCGCCCGGAGGGCAGCGGCACGCTACTGGAGTGGCGCGTGCCGGTGGCGGCCGGCGGGACCGCGCCGGGCTGAGCGGGGCGGTGAGGCAGGAGCGCCGAGGACGCGCCCGGCCGGCCCCGCGTGTGAGCCGCCCCATCCGGCCGGACCGGCACGGAATCGGGGAGGGTGATCGGGGGATCAGCGAGGGTGATCGCGGAATCGGTGAGAGTGATCGCGCGATCGGTGAGGGTGATCGGGGGATCGGTGAGAGTGATCGCGGGATCGGTGAGGGTGATCGCGGGATTCAGCGAGGCCGGTGCTGGTCGGGCGACGCGTCGGGGTGTTCGAGGTGGCTGGCCAGGACCGCTGCCTGGACCCGGCGCTGCACGCCGAGCTTGGCGAGCAGCCGGGAGATGTGGTTCTTCACCGTCTTCTCCGACAGATACAGCCTCTTGCCGATCTCCCGGTTGGTGAGCCCGTCCCCGATCAGCGCGAGAACGTCCCGCTCCCGGGGCGAGAGGCCGGCGAGTTCCGGCGGCAGGGCCGGCTCCTCGGCCGGGTCGGCGCGCAGCCGGCTCATCAGCCGGGCGGTCGTCGCCGGGTCCAGCATCGACTGGCCGGACGCGACGGTACGGACCGCCGAGACCAGGTCGGACCCCTTGATCTGCTTCAGCACGTAGCCCGCCGCGCCGGCCATGATCGCGTCCAGCAGCGCTTCCTCGTCGTCGAACGAGGTGAGCATCAGACAGGCCAGCTCCGGCATCTGACTGCGCAGCTCCCGGCACACGCTGATGCCGTCGCCGTCCGGCAGGCGTACGTCGAGGACCGCCACGTCCGGACGCAGGGCCGGGCCGCGCGCGAGCGCGTGCTCCACGTTGCCAGCGTCGCCGACCACCGAGATGTCGGGTTCGGCGTCCAGCAGGTCGGTCAGACCGCGGCGTACGACTTCGTGGTCGTCCAGCAGGAACACCCGGATGGGGTGCTGCTCGGAGAACGTACGCGTCCCTGCCATGACGACCCCTCGTTCAGACCGGCCGGAGGGCACACCACGGTCGGTGGGCCCCTGTCAGGACGATCATCGTCCCTGAGGCCCGGGTACACCAGGGCCGACCGGCCCAATCCGAGTACGGGCGCCTTTCGCCTACGGGCCGTCTACGCCTACGGCCCGCCTTTCTCCAGCGGGCCGTCTACGCCTACGGCCCGTCTTACGCCAGCGGGCCGTCTACGCCTACGGCCCGTCTTTCGCCTACGGCCACACCGGCCCCGGTCGCTCCAGCGGCTCGGCGGCCCCGGTGGCTCCAGCACCCCGGTGACCCAAGCCGCCCCGGCAAGTCCCGCTCCCCGTCCCGGTCCCGCTCCTCGTCTCGTCCCGGTCCCGCTCCTCGTCCCGTTCCGTCCCGCTCAGCGCGCGTTGCCGCTGCCGTAAGGGGCGTACAGGTCGAGGAGCCGCGTCCGGGAGGACTGGAGGCGGTGCGCGACGATGCCGCCCACCCACTCCGCCACCGCCATGCCGAGCACGGGATCGGCATGGCACACCGCCCGTACGGCCTCGGCGTCGAACTCGTAGGCGCGCACGGGTGTCGTCGCCTCGGCGCCGAGATGGAAGGCGTGGGGTGCGAACAGCCAGGACCAGCCGACGAGTTCGTTGTGGCCGAGCACCTCGATGACGGCGGCCCGGCGCCCCGGCACCCGCAGGTCGAGCGCCACCGTGCCGGTCCGGATGATCCAGAACCGGTCGGCGTGCCGCCCCTCCTCGAACAGCCGGGCCCCCTCGGGGATGGAGACCTCACGGGCCAGCCGCATCAGCCGGTCCCGGTGGTCGACGGGCAATGCCCGCAGCATGGTTGTGGGAGAAGCGTTCATGAGCCTGCCTCTTTTCCGGAGCGCGACCCTTCCACCCCCAACCTCCTACGGCACCCCTCCTGTCGCCATGGGCCACTCGGCCCTGCCCGGGGTCCGCGTGGCACCGGCCCGCGCCGAACGGCCCTGCGAAAGGGCCTGTCCGGCCCCTGCCCACGGCGGCAGCCCCGTATCACGCTCGAAGGGAGAAGGCGTGCGGCAGGCAGCCCGCTGACCGGGCGGGCGAGGCTCCGACCGGGCTGACCCGGCTGACCGGGCGGACAAGGCTCCGACCCGGCTGACCCGGCTGACCGGGCGGACGAGGCTCCAACCCGGCTGACCGGGCTGACCCGGCTGACCCGGCTGACCCGGCTGACCGGGCTGACCCGGTGCGGCCACGACCGAGGGGAGGAACAGCCATGGCCATCCGCCAGGTGACGGTAGGTGTCGACGGCTCACTGACCGCCGTACGCGCGCTCGACCGGGCCGCCGAGGAGGCGGTGCTACGAGGCGCGACGCTGGCCATCGTGTACGCGGTACCCGACGTGGACATCGCCGGACCCGTGCTGGCCTCCGCCGTGTTACGGGTCGGCCGGCGCTGCCCCGACCTTGCCGTCACCGCGCTCGCCGTCGCCGGCAACCCGGTGCGTGCCCTGGAGCGGCACGCCCGGCACGCCGAACTCACCGTGGTCGGAGCACGCGCGCTGGGCCCGCTCGCCGGACTGCTCCTCGGCTCGGTGAGCCGCCGTCTGGCGGCGCGTATCCGCGGGCCGCTGCTCGTCGTGCGCGGCGACCAAGTGGTCGGCGGAGGCGAGGTGTTGCTCTGGCCGTCGAAGGGGGCGGACGCGGACGCCGCGGCCTTCGCGTTCGCCGAGGCCGAGCGGCGCAGGACCCCGGTGCGCGTCCTGGACGGCGAGCCGGCCGGCTGCGGGCCCGCCCGTCGTTCCGCGCCGGGCCGTCCGGCGGCGGCCCCCGGCGACGGGACGAACCGCCCGACCCCGGACCGGCGCGGACCCTCTCACCGCGCCCGGCGCGGACCCTCGCATCGCGCCGGACGCGGGCTGCTGGAGGCGACCCACGGGGCGGGCCTGGTCGTGATCTCCGGCCGCGGGCACCGGGGACTTCCGGCGGACGCCGCGACCCGGGCCCTGCTGCGCCACTCCCACTGCCCGGTCGTCATCGTCCCCGACGGAACGGCATGAGGGCTCCTCCCGCCCCTCCCAACCAGCAAGCCGAGCAACGAAGTTGAGCGATCGCGCCCGGCGCGGCCGACCGGTCCCCCGATGAGGGCCGTTCGGCCCAACCACCCGGGACCCGCGGCCCCTGCGAACTTCCGTGCCGATGAAGGACATTGAAAGCGCGAACAGACGAACAGACGAACAGACCACCACGAACTCGGGGGACACCCCTGGGAGGGATGAGCATCATGGCCGTCCACGAACAGTCGCACCGGAACACAGGATCCCGATTCGCCTCGCTGCGCAGGGACCGCTCCGCGCAAGCGGCGAACGAGGCCGGCACCGCCTTGGCGACAGGGGCCGGCGCGTACGCTTTCGCCGGACTCCGCCTGCTGACGGGGTTCGTGTTCCTCTGGGCCTTCCTCGACAAGACCTTCGGCTTCGGCTACGCCACCCCGTCCGGCAAGGGCTGGATCGACGGCGGCTCGCCCACCAAGGGCTTCCTCGGCGGCGTGGCGGCCGGACCGATGGAGTCGACGTTCCACTCCTGGGCCGGCGACACCTGGGTGGACTGGCTGTTCATGGCCGGTCTCCTCGCGGTCGGCGTCGCCTTCGTGGCCGGTGTGGCGCTGCGGCTCGGCGCCATCGCGGGCACCGTGATGATGGCCATGATGTGGGTCGCCGAGTGGCCGCCCGCCCGGCATCTGTCCGACGGCTCGCCCAGCATGTCGAGCAACCCGTTCGTGGACTACCACGTGATCTACGCGCTGGTCCTCATCGCCCTCGCCGCGGTCGGCGCGGGTGCCGTGTGGGGCCTCGGCCGGCTCTGGGAGCGGCTGCCCCTCGTACGCGACAACGCCTGGCTGCGGTGACATCCCCGCCGGGAACCGTGCCCCCGCCCACCCGGCGGGGGCATCTCCCGCACAGCCTGACTCGGCGGGCGAGGCATCTCCCACACGGCTTTGACCCGCCCGGCGGGACACCTCCCGCACAGCTCTGACGCCGATCGGCCCCGGCAAGGACCGACCGACCCCGCGCCTCCCACCGGCGCGGTGAACACAAGCCTGATCATGCAGCCCCAAGGAGGCCCCAACATGTCCCGCACCATCGTCGTCGGTCTGGACGGCACACCGGAAAGCGTCACCGCGGCGGACTGGGCGGCCCGCGAGGCCGTACGCACGGACGCCCGTCTGCACGTCGTGCACGTCTGGCTCTGGCAGCCCCTCGTATACGCCCCGCTGGCCGGCGTCTCGGTCCCGCCGGCGGTGGAGGAATCCCAGCGCGCCTGGGCCGAGAACCTGCCCCGGGAGACCGCCGCCCGGCTGACCCTGGAGCACCCCGGCCTGGCGGTCAGCGCCGAGTGCGTCTCCGACCAGCCGGCCGGCGGGCTGCTGGCCGCGGCCAAGGACGCCGAACTCCTGGTGCTCGGGTCGCGGGGCCTGAGCGGTGTCCACGGTTTCCTCGTCGGCTCCGTCGCGCTCTCGGTCGCGGCCCGCAGCCGGACCCCGCTCGTCCTCGTACGGGCGGAGACGGAGACGGAGGCGGCGCGGGCACAGGATGCCGGAGAGGTCGTCCTGGGGCTCGATCTGGACCACCCGGATGCCGCAGTGATCGAGTTCGCCTTCGAGGCGGCGGCGCGCAGGTCGGTCGGCCTGCGGGTCCTGACCGGCTGGACCCTGCCGGCCTTCTACGGCTTCAGCGGAGCCTCCGACGCAACGGTCAACGCCGAACTGCTCGCCGCGGCCCAGCACCGGCTGACCGAGGTCGTGCGGCCCTGGCGCGAGAAGTTCCCCGCCGTGGACGTACGGGAGCAGAGCGTGAGCGGCGGCGCGGGCCCGGCCCTCGTCGACGCCTCCCGGAACGCCGGCCTGGTCGTCGTCGGCCGCAAGAACCGCTCCGCCCCCGTCGGCGCGCACATCGGGCCGGTGACCCAGGCGGTGCTGCACCACTCCGTCGCCCCCGTCGCCGTGATCCCCCACGACTGAGCCGGGCCGGCGCGGGTGTCCAGGTCGGCACGGGTGATCCGGACCGATACAGGTGATCCGGGCCGATACGGGTGATCCAGACCGATACAGGTGATCCGGGTCGATACGGCTGACCCGGACCGCTGGGGACCGGTGCCGGGGCCGGCCGCTTGGGCCGCCCGGTCTCGCGACGGGGACCGACCGGCCCAAGCGGGCGAACCGCCGCCGGGAGATGCTGGAAGGACCTGATCCTCCGACCATTCGATGCGCCGACCAGAGGGAGCGAAAGGCCATGTCAGAACATGCACGCAGGACGACGTCCGACGGTGCCGCGTCGTCGGCGGCTCCCCAGGGCGACATCGGACGGCGCATCACGACGCGACGCGAGGAACTGGGCCTGAGCCGCGAGGAGACCGCCGCCCGCGCGGGCACGGCCGCCAGCTATATCCAGTACCTCGAAGAAGAGCCCACCGCGACGCCCGGCACGAGCGTCCTGATCCGGGTGGCCGGCGCGCTGGACACCACCCTCTCCGCCCTGCACGGCGGGGACGCCGATCTGCCGCCGGGCCTCGGACAGGCCGCACGCCACCCCGAACTCGTCGAGCTGGACCCTGAGCAGTGCCGGGAGAGGCTGTCGACGCACGGCGTCGGGAGGGTCGCCGCCGACACCCCGGACGGCCTGGTCGTCCTGCCGGTCAACTATAGCGTCGCCGACGGCGAGGTCACCTTCAGGACCGCGCCCGGCTCGACCATCGCCTCGGCGGTCGGATCCCGGGTCGCCTTCGAGGTCGACCACGTCGACGCGTCCCACAGCCAGGGCTGGAGCGTTCTGGTCCAGGGCCGCGCGCAGGCCGTGACCGACGACGACACCGTGCGCCGGCTCGACTCCCTGGCCCACAGCCGGCCCTGGGCGGGCGGCGAGGACCGGAACCTGTGGATCCGTATCGACGAACAGCGCATCACCGGGCGACGGATCGTCGTCCCGTGATCCCTGCCGCCCCCGCCTCGTGGGGCGGGAAATCCCGGGTCACCTGCGCGTTGATCTGTGGACCGCGTGAGAGTGGGCTTCGGTGATGAGTACCAAGGACGGCATTCGCGAACTGGGCCGGCAGGAATGCCTCGACCGGCTCGGGCGGGCGCCCATCGGCAGGGTCGTGCACACGCAGAACGCCCTGCCCGCGGTCCTGCCGGTGAACTTCAGCCTGGACGCCCAGTTCGCCGTCGTCCTGCGGACGTCGGCGGAGTCGGAACTGGTGCGGTCGATCGACGGCGTCGTGGTGGCGTTCGAGGTCGACGCGGTGGACTCCGTGACGCACTCCGGCTGGAGCGTCGTCGTGACGGGCCACGCCACCCTGGTGGACGACCCCGACGAGCACCAGCACCTGACCCGGACGGGGCCCCGGTCCTGGATCGCCTCGCCCCAGGACGTCTTCATCCGCATCGCCTCGGAGCTGGTCACCGGCCGCGAACTGGGCGAGGGCCCCCGAACAGACTGACCACACCCGCCCCGACCGACGACGGGCTCGCGCGCCTAACCCGCCGGGAGCGGCCCCCGGCACAAGCGCCACCCCACCACGCCCCCGCACCCTCGTCCCCGTCCCGTCTCGCCCCCCAAGCGTCCGCCCCCGGCTGGCCGGCTCCGGGCACGCAACCCGCGCAACCCTCCGCCCCCGGCCGGTCGGCTCCGGGCACGCAACCCGCGCAACCCTCCGCCCCCGGCCGGTCGGCTCCGGGCACGCAACCCGCACAACCCTCCGCCCCCGGCCGGTCGGCTCCGAGCGCCCAACCCGCACAACCCTCCGCCCCCGGCCGGTCGGCTCCGAGCGCCCAACCCGCCGGAGAGCGCCCCCACACGCATCCGACCCAGCCGCCCGGGTCAGCCCGGGACGCACCCCGCCGGACACGGCCCCCCGGGCCCCCCGCCCGCACACGCGGACCCCGGCGCCGTCCCCGCGAGCGCCACCCCCTCGAAGGGAAAGCGCGCGTCGCCCCCGACGCGCCGCGAGTGCTGCCGCTGCCGCTGGCCGGCGGACGCGCGGGCCGCGCTGTCGGTGATCAGCCTGCGCAGCGCCTCCCCGCCCCTCGGCTCGGGAAGAGCCGGGTCCAGAGCGGACAGCACCCGTTGCGCCCGCCGCCGGGCCCGGCCGCCGCGGCCCTGGTTCAGGTCGACGTACGCCTTGGCGTAGTGGGCGACGAGCGCGGCCCAGGAGTCGTCGCGAAGGTTCGGCTGGGTCAGGGCGCGCCGCGCGGTGCGCCGCGCCGCGTCGGGGTCGAAGGACGTCTGGGCCACGGCCTGGGCCGCGAGGCTCACCGCCGGTGAGGGCCCGCTGCCGAGAATGCCCGAGTCGGTACGCGCGGCCTCCTCGAAGTGCCGGGCGGCGGCGCGGGCGTTCCCCTCGTGCAGGGCGATCACGCCCTGCACATGGGCGATGTGGCCGAGGGTGGCGTCGTCACCGGCCATGACCGCCGCGGGCCACGCCTGCCCCAGCAGCGCACGGGAATCCTGGGAGGCGCAGCCGGCGCCGAGCCAGGCGGCCAGCCAGCGGCCCCGCATGCCCGCGTCGCTGTCGGCCGGACACAGCGGCAGGAGCCGGAGCAGATATCCGCGGCCTTCCTCGCCGTGGCCGAACACCGCCCACCAGAACCACAGGTTCACGACCGTCTCCAGGGCCGTCGCCGCGTGGTAGGGACGGCACAGCGACTGCCTTAGCACCGTGGTGAGTTCGGCCTGCTCCTCCTGGACGAGACGGACGGCCTGGTCCTGGCAGCCCACCGTCCACAGGTTCTCCGCGATGGCCGCGATCTGGCGGCAGTGCGCCACCCGGCGTTCGAGCGCGACCTCGTCCTCCCCGGCCTCCCGCAGCCGCTCGGCCCCGAAGTCCCGCGCCGCTCGGGTCATACGGTAGCGGGGCTGGCGCAGGTCACCGGGGTCCCGTTCCGCCTCCAGTACGTTGACGGCCGCCAATTGGACCAGCAGGGACGGCACTTGGCGGGGGTCCACGCCGCCGCCCGCGCAGAGGAACACCGCCGTCGACTCGTTGAACGACCCGGCGAACGCGCTGGCCCTGCCCCACACGATCCGGGCCTCGCGCGTGCACAGCGCGTAGCTCGCGCCGACGGTGTCGCGCAGCGACCGGTGCCGCCGCAGGCCCGGCCGGTCACTGGACAGCCAGCACTGGTGGATCTCCAGCATGTGGGCCAGCTGGCCAAGGGACTTGGACGCGACCTGCTCGGCGGCGAGTTCGATGGCGTGCGGTACGCCTTCCAGGGAACGGCAGATGGCCTCCACCGACCGCAACTCCGCTGTGCTGAAAGTCTCTTCGGCCCGCGGTGAGGGGAGTCCCTCCGTGAGGGTCTGGGCCCGGTGGAGGAACAGCTCGACGGCCGGCGCCCGCCCGGGCGCGGTGTCCGGTGTGGTCGTGGCGAGCGGCGGTACGTGCAGGACCTGTTCCTCGCCGAGCCCGAGCGCCTGACGGGACGTCACCAGCACGCGCAGCCCCGGCACGGCGACCAGCAGCCGCTGTACGACGCCCATGCACTCCCGGTGGACGGGGTCGATGTCGTCGAGGAAGAGCAGGACGCCGGTGTCCGGCAACAGCCCGGCCAGCGCGGCGGTGTCGGCCTCCCGGTGCTGCGGCCATCTGCCGGTCAGCGCCTCGGCGATGGCCGAGGTCAGCGCCCGGGGGACGCCGGGTCCGGTGTCCTGCCAGCGCACGTGGACCACGCGTCGCCACGGCCCGCCGGGTCTCGCCGCCACCTCGGCGGCCAGCCGGCTCTTGCCCACTCCGGGCTGGCCGGTCACGGTCACCAGGTGGTGCCGGGTCAGCCACTCCTCCAGGAGGGCCGACTCCCGTTCCCGGCCGATCAGGCCCTCGGCCCACCCGCCGCCGAACACGGGCGCTACCGCAGGCTTTCGCACGTCTTTGGCCTTCCGTACTCTCCGACCGCCGCCAGGGGGACACCACGCCCCGGCCGACACGGCGGCCAGACCGTCACCCTCGACTGCAGAACCGTCACTGCTGTCGTTACGGCAGACTCAACGCAAGCCCCGCGCCAAGGTGCCGACGGCGCCCGCAGGATCACTCACGACGGGGATGGCTCGAACTCGGCTACGTCAACGGGGCGGGCCCCGGGTCGCTGGCTCCGTCGTCCAGGCGGGCAGCATCGTCTACTTCGTCCGCAACGGGCTGCGCAGGATCGAAGTACTCCTGGGGGGCAGCCGTGTTGACGGCTCCGGCGATCCTCGGCGGCCTCCTGCTCCCGAGGAGGGCGAGGCTGCCCGCCGCGGCGGTGCCGTAGCGGCCCGTCGCACAGCCACCAAACAGTGAACCCTCGCACAGCCAAGGCGAGTTCGGCTCCGCTAGGTGAGACGACGGTACGCGGCGCGGGCGTTGACGACGCGGGCGACGACGGTTCCGGCGACCGCCGCGCCGAGCAGGCACGCGAGCCATGTGGTGTCGCGGTGTTCGGCCCAGGTCAACTGCCCGGCCGGCGGGATGGCGAAGCCGTTGAGATGCAGCCAGCACAGCAGGGCGGTACCGGGCGCGGCCGTGATACGGGCGTGCAGACCGAGCAGCGCGGACAGCAGGGACAGCCCGATCAAGGCGGTGTTCGGATGGCCATGGCCGACGAGACCGTTGGTGATCGCGACCAACAACAGCGCGCTGCTGAAGGCGGCGAACCAGACGAGCGGGGTGGCGACGGGCTGAGGCACCGCCCTGGTACCCGTGCTCAGACGCACCCATTCGATGCCGCGCATCCTTCGATCCTTCCTCACGGCCCGCTCCTTCGGGGGCGATGGGCGGCACACCCGCCTGCGCGGGCCGTACCGCGGAGAAGATTGTGTCACCGGGATCTCGTGCCGCGCACCCCGCCGTCCAAGGGAGCGGCAGGACCGCACGGTGGGGCGGAGTTGTGCCGGGTGCGCTCTTGCGTGAGTCTGTGTCGGGAACCACTCGTCGGTCCTTGCCGAGACATCGGAGTTCGCCTCGTATGACGTACCAGATCCCGCCGGAGGCCGTTTGCTTCGTCGATCGAGAGGGCGAGCAGGCGCGGGCGCTCAGCGCGGTGGAGAGCGGAAGCAACCGTTCGCGCCCGTTGTGTCTGGCTCTGAGCGGTCTCGGGGGAGTGGGCAAGACCGAACTGGCCTTTCGCATCGCCCGTTCGCACCGAGAGCGCTATCCGGACGGCGTGCTCTACGTCGACCTGGACGACTGGCGTCGCGAGGGTGTCGTGGAAGTCGACGACGCACTCAGGGAGTTGCTGCGGTCACTCGGTGTCGGCGCGGAGTGGCTGGGACATTCCTTCCAGGCGCGCTGCAAGCAGTACTGGACACGGACCGACGACAAGGGCCTGCTCGTCATCATCGACAACGCCCGCTACGGCTCCGAGGTGATCCCCCTGCTTCCGGCGTCGGCACGCAGCCTGGTGGTCGTCACCAGTCACGGCCCGCTCTACGACCTCGAAGACGGAGCCGTCATCGACCTTCCCGTCGGCCCCTTGGGCGAGGGCCACGCCATGGAACTCCTCCGGCAGATCGTGGACGATCCGCGGCTGGCCACCGAGCCCGAAGCCGCGGCCGGCCTCGTGGGACTGTGCTCCGGTCTGCCCGCGGCACTGCATGTCGCCGGCCGCTGGATGCGCAGGCATCGCCGCCGCCCGCTGGAACGCCTGCTCGCCGAACTCACCGCGGAACTCAACGACAAGGGAATCACCGTCGTGGAACGGGTCTGGGACGCGGCGTACGCCTCCCTCAGCCCCCAGGCACGCTTCCTCTACCGGCTCCTGGCCGCCGCCCCCTCCGCATCCTTCACGGCCGACAGCACCACGGCCCTGCTGGGCCGAGGCCGCGACGCCGCGGACGAGGCGCTGGAGGAACTGGAGGGCGCGGGCCTCATCGATCCGCGAGGCGACCGCATGCGCCAGCCGGAACTCCTCCGTGCCCACGCCGCCCGCTGCGCCCGGCGGGACGACCCCGACGGGCAGGAGCGGGCGGCGGGACAACGGCGCATCGTGCGCTGGTACGTACGCCAGGCCCAGCGCGCGGACACGACCGCCGCCGGGCCGCGCCTCACACTGGCCGAGCCGGTACCGCCGGTCGAAGGCGCGCCCGACGTCCCGTTCGACCGAACTCCCGGTTCACCGGCGAGCGCCGCGCTGCGCTGGCTGGCGGCCGAACGCCCCGCGTTGTCCGCATGCGTCCGGACTGCCTACGACCAAGGTCTCGACACGGAGGCATGGACCCTGTGCGAACCCCTGTGGACGCACTACCTCGACCACCCGTACGGCAGCGATGTCGTCGACGCCTTCCAGACCGGCGTGCGGGCGGCGCAGCGCGCCGGACACCTGCCCGCCCTGGCACGGATGCGATGCCAGGTGGCTCGCCCGCTCTGGGAGAGCGGTGACTTCGAGGGCGCCACGGAGCAGATGCGGCAGGCGCTGAACGTCACCCGGATGCTGGGCGAGTCCGCTCAGGAACGCAAACTCACGGCCTCCGCCGTGGAGTTCCGCGGCATGCTCCGCCGCGCGCAAGGAGACGCCGGCGGCGCGGCGGCCGACTTCCAAACGGCGCTGGAGACCCACCGGGCCATCGGCAACACCTACGGCGTCATGCTCCAGACCTACCGGTGGGGCCAGACCCTGGCGGACGCCGAGGACTGGGAACAGGCCGTCGCCGTGCTGGAGCGCGCCCATGCCCTGGCCACGGAGATGGGGCGCGAGCGCATGACCGCCCGTACCGGATTCGCCCTCGCGCAGGCGCTGTTCCGCCTCGGTGGCACCGGCCGGGCACGCGAACTGTACGAGGCGGCCCTGTCGGCGGCCCGCACGCGCGGCGCCGAGCACGAGGAGGCACGTGTCCACGACGCGCTCGCCCAGCTGTCCGACGCCACCGGGGACCCGGCGCGGGCCCAGCACCACCGTGAGGCCGCCGACGCCATCCGCCGGCGCAACGGCGCGCTCTGACGACGACTAGAAGGGCGCCTCCGCCTGAGCCGCGGTGGCCTCCGACACCTCGGCCCGGAAGGAGAGGTCCCCGACCGAGCAGGTGACGGAGACGGGCATGTCCGGGGGCCCGGAGCACGAGCCGAGCCAGGCGTGCACCGCGCTGAGGACGGCGGCGGGATCGGCCCACACAAGCCGGCCGTCCCGCTCACACGGAGCGACGCGTACCGCCAGCAGCTCGCCCGCCCGCCTTCGCACCACACACAGCGTCGCGGACACCATCGCCGCGGCTGTACGGCAGCCGGGATACGTCTCAAGGACCTGCGCCGTCCACCCCGCCGCCGTCCAGAGGGTGTGATGCCTGCCGGCCGCAGGCTGACCCGCACGCCGATACACCAGCGCCGCGCTCTGCAGGTGCTGTTCACCGGCGGAGCCGTACTCGGCGGCCAGGTGGTGCGCCGGGGTGTCGGCGTACGTGGGTGTCCGGTCGAGCACGACATGCGTGCCCGTTCGCCGGACGCGCACGGCGAACGCGACAGGCTGACGGGTGGCGGGACGCGGCGGCGGCAGCACCCTGGCCGTGACGGGGGCCGAGGGCCGGGGGAGCCCCATGAGCCGGTAGAGAGCGTCCCGCAGCAGGTCCAGCGCACGGCCCTGCTCGGCGAAAGCGGACCGCGCCAAGGTCCGTACGGTGGCGGGGTGATGCGCGGCCAGCGCCTCCCGCAGAGCGCCGGGAGTCGGTTCTCGCAGACGCGGTCCGTGTTCGAGCAGTTGGGCCACCGGCGTTCCGGGGATGAGTTCCGCGCCCCCTTCACAGACGCCCACGACGGGACGCCCCAGCGCGGCCGCGTACAGGGCCGTGGAGCCGTGGTCGGTGAGCACGGCGTCGGCGGCCACGAGGACCGCGGCCCAGTCCTCGTAGGGTCCGGCCACCACGAGTCCGGCGTCCAGCGCGGGTGCCAGTCGCTCGTACAGGTCGAACTCGCCGATGCGGCTGTGTTCGTTGGGGTGCACGATCAGCGCGACCTGGTAGGAGTCGTAGGGCAGCGCGGCAAGCAGGTCGGCGGCCAGACGCGGACGGCGGCGCAGGAGCGATTCCGGGCCCCAGGTGGAGGTCAGGGCGACGAGGGTGCGGGCGCCTGTGTCCAGAGCCGCGCGGTATCGGTCCCTCAAGGACCGTGAGGCCAGGATGCGTTCGAGGGTGGGGTCCCCAACGACAGTGGCGGGCGCCGCTGCCCGCGTGCTCGTGGCGGCGAGCCGGGCCACCTGGCTGGGGTGGGCCAGTGCGTGAAGGGACGCCAGGGGACGGCCGCCGGAGAGCAGGTAGGCGGGGTCCAGGCCGGATGCCGTGACGGAGTCGGTGCCTTCTCCGGGCACACTCTTGCCGAAGCCGGCCCCGTGGGGCAGCAGTACGCGCGGCCCGCTCAGCGATCCGATGTCGCCCTTGGGGCTGGCGGTGAGGATCAGATCGTAGGAGCGGGAACAGGCCTCGCTCCACGGCACGGTGTGGGCTCCGGCCCGCTCGACGGAACTCAGCGCCTCGATGCCGAAGTCCGAGCCTGGAACGAGGGCGAAGGAGCGTGTGACCCGCTCGTCACCGGCGAAGACGGGCAGCACGTCAAGGAGTCGGTACAGTGCCGCCGCCGACCGGACCGCGAAAAGAACCTCTCGCCCGTCGCCCGTCGCCCGTCGCCCGTCGCCCGTCGCCCGTCGCCCGTCGCCCGTCGCCCGTCGCCCGTCGCCCGTCGCCCGTCGCCCGTCGCCCGATTGTCTTCCATCCTATCGGCGCGGGAGACGTCGTGTCCGGCGTTTTCGCTGATCAGGGGGACGTCTTCCGCGGGCGGCATGCGTAGATCGTACCGGTCCCCCTTCCGGCGGAAATCGCCGTGCCACCTCGGAGGAGGGGGCCAGGAGATCGCCGTCAAGTCCGCCCTGGCAGCGGGCCGGACGGAGAGAATGACCGTATGACGGAATCGGGAATCGCATTGCTCGCGGCCGGCTCGGCGTTGCTCGGGAGCGTGGTGACCGGGTGGTTCACCCGTGGAGCGGGCCACCGCCAGGCGGAGGCGGCGCGCCACGCGGGTGACCGGCAGGCGGCGGCCGTGCTGGAGACCGCGCGTATGACGCTGGAGGAACAGCGGGCGGTCCGCCTGAACGAGGAGCGGCGGCGGGCGTACACCCGGTTCCTCGAAGCGGCGGAGGCCACTGTGCTGGCGCGACGGACGGGGGAGGGGCAGCCGACCGGGCGGCAGGAACTGCAGCAGTCCTTGGGGGCGGTGCTGCTTGAGGGGCCCGGCGGCGTGGAAGAGGCGGCCCGTCGTTTCGCCGAGGTCGCGGGCAGGAGCGGCGGCACGCTCGATGATCTGGAGCGGGCGAGGAAGGCCTTCGTCGACGCGGCGCGCGAGGCACTGGGCGTATCCGACGGGCACGTCTGAGGCGTGTCCCCCGTGCCCCGCCGCCGGTCCTCGCCGTACTCGGCGGCATACGCCCTACGGCTCGATGAGCCCCACCCGGATCGCGTAGCGGGTGAGTTCCAGGCGGTCGCGCAGGCCGAGTTTCTGGAGGAGGTTGGCGCGGTGGCGCTCGACCGTCTTCGCGCTGATCACGAGGAGCGCGGCGATCTCCCTCGACGTGTGCCCCTCCGCCACGAGTTTGAGGATCTCCTCCTCGCGTTCGGTGATGGGCCGGGCGGGCAGCCGGTCGCCGTTGCCGACGCGGTCGAGGTAGGTGCGGATGAGGGTGGACTCGGCGCCGGGGTAGATGAAGGGTTCGTCGCGCAGGGCGGCGTGGCAGGCCTCGATGAGGTCGCGGTCGGCGACGGACTTCGGGACGTAGCCGGAGGCCCCGGCCTTGAGCGCCTCGAAGAAGTACTGCTCGTTGTCGTACATCGTCAGCATCAGGATGCGCAGGTCGGGCAGGATCCGGGAGAGTTCACGGGCGGCCTGCAGGCCCGTCTGGCGGGGCATGGCGATGTCGAGGATGGCCAGGTCGACGGCGTGCTCCTTGGCCTGGGCGATGGCCTCGGCTCCGTCGGAGGCCTCCGCCACGACGGTGAGATCGCGTTCGGCGTCGAGGATCAGGCGGACGCCGCGGCGGACCAGGGCATGGTCGTCGGCGAGCAGAATGCGGGCCGGTGCGGTCATCGCACGCTCTCCTGGAGGCGGTCGCCGGTGGTGTCGCTGTTCACGTTCAGGCGTACGTCCGTTCCCCCGTGGGGGCCCGGCGCCACGTCGAGGACGGCGCCGATGAGCAGGGCCCGTTCCCGCATGCCGCTGATGCCCGCGCCCTCGGGCGCCGCCCCGATGCCCCGGCCGTTGTCCCGGACCAGCAGTCCGACCTTGCCGTCCGGCAGGGGGCGCAGATGGACCTCGACGCGGGTCGCGTGAGCATGCCGGGCCGTGTTGGTCAGCCCTTCCTGCGCGACCCGGTAGAGGACGAGTTCGGTCGCCGGGTCGAGCGCCGGCAGCCCGGGAGTGATGTGCGCGGTGGCGCTCAGCCTGCTGTTCGTGAACTCGGTGGTCAGCGCCCGGAGAGCGGAGTGCAGGCCGAGTTCCTCCAGGACGCCGGGCCGCAGCCGCCGGGCGATCCGGCGGATCTCCTCCAGGCCCGCCCGCGTGGTCTCCTGCGCCTGCTGGAGACCGGGCCGCACGCTCGGCGGGGCGTGGTCGACCGCGTGCTTGAGCTGGAGCAGTACGGCGGTGAGCGTCTGCCCGACCTCGTCGTGGAGTTCCCGGGCGAGCCGCTGCCGTTCGGCCTCCTGGGCGGACAGGGCTCTGCCGGAGCTGCGGGCCCGCTCGGCCTCGAGGCGGGCGAGCATGGCGTTGAAGGACTGGGTCAGCTCGGCGATCTCGGAGGGCCCGGTGACCGCCGCGCGGTTGCCCGGCCTGAGCAGGTCCGCGGTGGCCATGGCCCCGGTCAGCCGGGCCAGCGGCGCGAGCCCGACCCGCAGCAGGATGGCGTTGGCGGTCAGCATCACCACCAGCCCGGCGATCAGCAGCAGCGCCTCGCCCAGCCCCACCGGTGTGGACACGGTGACCGGACCGAGGAGCAGCAGGACCGCCACGACGAGCACCACGGCGTTGAGGAGGAAGATCCTCCAGTACAACGTCATGCCCGCGCGCTCCTCTCCCGGTGGTCCTCGGCTTCGTCGTCTCCCACCGCCGCCCGACGACCCGGTTCAGAGCGCTGACCTGGGGCGGACACGACAGCCCCGCACCACTCTGGTCCCTTCGGGTGCACCCTGTCCATCCGTGCTGACACCCATATGCCTGGCCTGTTCACAACTGGCAGCATGAACCCTCGCCGCACGGACCGTCGGCGGTCCGCCATGGCCGCACGTTGTTGGATTTGAACAGGGAGGGAGGGGTTGTGCCTGCTCCGCGCATGAGCACCACGCCCTTGCCGGGAATCGGTGTCCGCTACGATCTCACGACGCGCGAGCATCGTCAGCTGTCGGTGATCGCCCATCGGGACGGGACCCGGACGGTGAACGTCTATCAGGTCACCGACCCGGACGCCTGCGCCCAGTCGTTGCGCCTCACCGAACCGGAGGCCGCCTCGCTGATCAACGCGCTGGCGCCCTCGCACCACAGCCCGAGCCTGCTCTCCACCACCGACCTCGGACTCGTGGCCGAGCGGATCGAGCTGTCCACCACCTCGTACTGGAACGGGCGGGTCCTCGGCGACACCCGGATGCGCACCGAGACCGGCGCCTCCATCGTCGCCGTGCTGAGGCGGGCGCAGGCCATACCCTCCCCGACGCCGGACTTCCGGCTGGCCGGAGGGGACACCCTCATCGTGATCGGCACCCGCGAGGGTGTGGACACGGCCGCCGCGATACTCGGACGGGAGTGAGACGGCGTGCACTCCTCCGCCATCTTCCTGATCGAGTTCGGTGCGATCATCCTGGCCCTGGGGCTGCTCGGCAGGCTCGCCGGACGGCTTCAGTTCTCGCCCATCCCCCTCTACCTCCTGGCCGGGCTCGCGTTCGGCGAGGGAGGGCTGCTGCCGCTGGGCACCAGCGAGGAGTTCGTCGCGATCGGCGCCGAGATCGGCGTGATCCTGCTGCTGCTCATGCTCGGGCTCGAGTACACCGCGAGCGATCTGGTCTCCAACCTGAAGACGCAGTACTCGGCCGGTCTGGTCGACGCCGCGCTGAACGCCCTGCCCGGCGCCGCCATGGCGCTGCTGCTCGGCTGGGGGCCGGTCGCCGCCGTCGTCCTGGCCGGTGTCACCTGGATCTCCTCGTCGGGCGTCATCGCCAAGGTCCTCGGCGACCTCGGCCGCCTCGGCAACCGCGAAACCCCGGTGATCCTCAGCATCCTGGTCCTCGAAGACCTCTCCATGGCCGTCTACCTGCCGATCCTCACCGCCCTGCTCGCCGGGGCCGGACTGGCGGCGGGCAGCGCCACCCTCGCCATCGCCCTCGGCGTCGCCGGACTCGTCCTGGTCACCGCCGTACGGTACGGACGCCACATCTCCCGCTTCGTCTCCAGCGACGACCCGGAAAAGCTCCTCCTGGTGGTGCTCGGCCTCACCCTGCTGGTCGCCGGAGTCGCCCAGCAGCTCCAGGTCTCGGCCGCCGTCGGCGCGTTCCTCGTGGGTATCGCCCTGTCCGGTGAGGTCGCCGAGGGCGCCCACAACCTGCTCGCCCCGCTGCGCGACCTGTTCGCGGCCGTCTTCTTCGTCTTCTTCGGCCTGCACACCGATCCCGCCAGCATCCCGCCGGTACTGCTGCCGGCCCTCCTGCTGGCCGTCGTCACCGCCGGCACGAAGATCGCCACCGGTTACTGGGCGGCCAAGCGGTCCGGGATCTCCGTCAAGGGCCGCTGGCGCGCCGGCGGAACCCTGGTGGCGCGCGGCGAGTTCTCCATCGTCATCGCCGGGCTCGCCGTGGCCGCCGGCATCGAACCCGATCTGGGCCCGCTCGCCACCGCCTACGTGCTGATCCTGGTGGTCCTCGGCCCGCTCACCGCCCGCTACACCGAACCGGCGGTCGCCTGGATCGCCCGGCACCGCGGGACGCCGGGCCCGCGTTCCGTCGAACTGCCCTCCGACCTCCGGGTCAAGGAGGCCGTGTTCGTCGGCTCGGCGGGCGGGTTCGCGGAAGCGCCCGAGGCGGCGGGGAGGGGCGCTGACGGCGCCCCGGCACGCCAGGGGCACACCTCCGCCCCGGCCACGTCCGGGGAGCCCGGCGAGGACGCCGGCGGTGACGCGTCCCGCGACGACGGCTCCCCGTCCGACAGCGCGGACGAACGGGACCGGAACGCCGACGGCGGGGCCGACGCCCAGCCCTGACCCGGCTTCACCGGCCGGGATCAGGCCGCCGGGGCACGCAGGCCCTGGATGCCGCTGCCCACCGACCAGGTCTCCGGTCCTCCGCCGGGCCACTCGACGACCGGCAGGTCGGCGGCGTCGACCTCGTCGAGGTCCGGCCGGCCGGAGCGGCGGAGCAGTTCGGTGAGGCCGTGCAGACCGCGCACCGTACCGGCGTGCTTCCCGTCCACCCAGACCTGACGGCCCGCGCGTCGGGTGGGCTGGACGACGACGGACCGGTCGCTCATCGTTCCCACCTCACGTTCCGGCGGTCGCCGCGACAGGCGGGGGTACGACGACGGGCGCTGCGGCGGCACGCGAGGCGCCGGGCCGCTCGGCCGACGCGGGGATGACCTCGCGCCGCGTGACGGCAGTCGCCCGGCGACAGCCCCCGGACCCTGTCGGCGTGGTCGCGGTCGTCGCGGCCGTCGCGGCGAGGTAGGCGCGGGCGGTCTCCAGGGCCTCGGAGATCTCCCGCGTGCCGGTGGACACGCAGAGCGTGTATTCGAGGTCGCGCACCCGCGCGCCGAGCGCGGCCTCGGGCGCCGCCGACTGCTCGGCGAGCAGCGTCTCGTACCGCGTCAGCAGGCCCTGGAGCGTGGCGGGGAGGGGCATCAACATCGGTGCGACTCCTTGGTTCGGACCCCGGCGACCCGGGACGGCTCGCGTGGGGCAGGGGGGATCGAGGTTTTGCGCGAAGGGGGGGTCGCCGTGGGGCGGCCGTGGCGTACGCGGACGTACGGGTCAGGTGCGGGCCGGACGTCGCCGGGAGCGGGGCGCGGACTGGGCGAGCGCCCCGTCGCGTACCCGCGTACAGCTACGGGTGATGAGCCGGGAGACCTGCATCTGCGAGATGCCGAGCCGGTCGGCTATGCCGCTCTGCGTCATGTCCTCGAAGAAGCGCAGGTAGAGGATGGCCCGCTCGCGTTCGGGCAGCCGGCGCAGCTCGTCCTTGGCCGCCTCGCGGTCGACGACCAGGTCGTACGACGGGTCGGTGGCGCCCAGCGAGTCGGCGAGGCTGTATCCGTCGTCGCCGGCGGCCAGTTCCGCGTCGAGCGACAGGGTGCTGAAGCTCTCCAGCGCCTCCAGACCCGCCGCGACCTCCTCCTCGGTGAGCCCGGTGTGCGCGGCGAGGTCGGCCGGGGTCGGCTCGGGGCTGCCCGGCCGCTGGGTGAGGTCACGGCGGGCCAGGCGCACCTGGTTACGGAGCTGCTGTACGCGGCGGGGTACGCGCAGGGCCCACGCCCGGTCCCGGAAGTGGCGCTTGATCTCGCCGGTGATGGTCGGCACGGCGTAGCTCTCGAAGGCGCCCCGGGAGGGTTCGTAGCGGTCGACGGCTTTGACCAGGCCGAGGGCGGCCACCTGCCGGAGGTCTTCCAGGGCCTCCCCGCGGTCGCGGAAGCGGCCGGCGATGCGGTGCGCCATGGGCAGCCACGCGGCGACCAGTTCCTCCCGGACCGCGTCCCGCTCCGGGCCGGGCGGCCGTTCGGCGAGCCGCTCGAAGAGGGCGGCGGTGTCGGGGGAGTCGTCGTGCGGGTGGGGAGTGGCGCCGGAGTCGGGACCGGGGGTGCCGGCGACGGGCCGACGGTCTTCAGTCACTTCAGTGAGCATGGGCTGATCGCTCCTGAACGGCGGGTCCCGGCCGGATCGGCTCGTCTCAGCGCGCCGCCCGGACGGAACTGTCGGGTGTCTGCGCCGCGCAGAAGATCCGCCTGGCCGGTACTGGTCGTAGCGCAGGCCGGCAGGGGGATCCCTCTGGGGCGTGCGCCTTCGGTCCGAAGCGCGATGTCCTGTTGCCCCCTGGTCAGAAGCGTAAACAATCACCCCTGACTTCGCCTTCCGGCGCCCGCCGCGTACGCCGTCGGGCCCGGGCCCGGGCCGGTGACCGCCCCTTTCGAGGTAGGCCAGGAGCCCTGGAGGCGGCGCGTCACAGCCGGGTGGCCGTGCGGACCAGACCGGCGAGGGCGAGGGAGCGGCTGTGCGCGGGCCAGGCGATGTGGGTGACGACCGGCGGCGCGTCGGTCAGGGGGACGGCCTTGTGCTCGGCCCACAGCCAGGCGCGGGCCGAGTCCGGGTAGACGGCCATGGTGCGTCCGAGGGCGATGAGCTGGGCGAGCTGGGTCTGGTCGTGGACCTCGGGGCCGGGGCCCGGCGGGTAGACGCCGTCGCGGGACCAGCGGGCGAGCGGCAGACCGGGGAGGCCGGTGATGTCGGCCAGGGTCAGCGTGGACCGCGCGGCGAGGGGATGCGCGGCGGGCAGGACGGCGATCTGGCCCTCGGTCATCAGCTCCTCGCTGTCGAATCCGGCGAGCGAGTTGAACGGCGCGTGCATGAGCGCCACATCGGCGCGGCCGTCGCGCAGCATCCCCTCCTGCTCACAGGTGCCGCTCGGCAGCACCTCGACCTCGGCGGCGTCGGGCTCGGCCGCGTACGCGTCGAGGAGTTTGTGCAGCAGTTCGTGGGACGCGCCCGCCTTCACCGCAAGCACCAGCCGGTTACGGGGACCGCCCGGGCTGTCGGCGCCACCCATTCCACCGGCACCACCGGCGCGGCGGGTGCGGCGCGCGGCGGCGGTGGTCGCGTCGAGGGCCGCGCGCCCCTCGTGCAGCAGCATCTCCCCGGCGCCGGTCAGGGCCACGCCCCTGCGGTTGCGCTTCAGCAGCGAGACCCCGAGCCGCCGCTCAAGCTGCTGGATCGCCCGGGACAGCGGCGGCTGGGCCATCCCGAGACGCTCGGCGGCTCGGCCGAAGTGCAGCTCCTCAGCGACGGCCAGGAAATACCGCAGCTCACGCGTCTCCAGGGTGTCCATGACCCCACCGTACCCCTGTGATACCCGGCGGGTATGACTGAGGGCCGTATCGGTATTGGCCGCGCCGGACGCCCCGGAGCGAGCATCGACGGTATGAGCGAAACGAAGAACCCGCCTCCCACGCCTCTGCCCGGCGGCACCTGGACTCTCGGCGATCTGACCGTCACCCGCTTCGGCTACGGCGCCATGCAGCTCGCCGGCCCCGGGGTCATGGGTCCGCCCGCCGACCACGACGGCGCCCTCGCCGTCCTGCGGGAGGCCGCCGCCCTCGGCATCAGCCACATCGACACCGCCGGTGCGTACGGACCCCGGGTCACCAACCGGCTGATCCGGGAGGCGCTGCACCCCTACGCCGCCGGGGCACCGCACATCGTGACCAAGGTCGGCGCGGTCCGCGACGCGCAGGGCGGCTGGCCCCCCGCCCGACGGCCCGAGGACATCCGGCGTGCCGTCCACGAGAACCTCGAAGACCTCGGCCTCGACGCGCTCGACGTGGTCAATCTCCGGCTCGGCGACGCCCAGGGCCCCCGGCCCGGCTCGCTCGCGGAACCCTTCGAGACCCTCGTCGAACTCCGTGAGCGGGGCCTGATCCGGCACCTCGGAGTCAGCAACGCGACCCCGGAACAGGTCGCCGAGGCGCGGGCGATCGCGCCGATCGTCTGCGTCCAGAACCTGTACAACCTCGCCTTCCGGCAAGACGACGAGCTGATCGACCAGCTCGCCGGACAGGGCATCGCCTACGTGCCCTTCTTCCCGCTCGGCGGCTTCTCCCCGCTGCAGTCCGCGGCGCTCTCCGCCGTGGCCGGGCGGCTGGACTCGACCCCGATGTCCGTCGCCCTGGCCTGGCTGCTGCGCCGTTCGCCGAACATCCTGCTCATCCCCGGCACCTCGTCGGTGGCGCACCTGCGCGAGAACGTCGCCGGCGCGGCTCTCACGCTCTCCGACGACGACCTGGCCGAGCTGGACGAGTTCGGCCACTGACGAGATCGACCACTGACGAGATCGGCCACTGAGGGGAAGCGGCACCGCCCTCCTGCCGGGCGGGTGTCCGCGCGGCGCCGGGACCGGGCCGACGGCCACGTGACCGGGCCGACGGTCGCGTGACGTGGCCGGCGGCGGCGGCGGCCGAGCGACCGGCCGGCGGTCCAGCGCGAAGCGGCCGGTCACCTCGGGTGTGAGGTGCCGGCCGCTTCCGCGTCTTCCGGTGCTCGGGGTCTCCCGCTGCTCAGGCCGCCTTCTTGAGCGCGGCGAGATGGGCGAAGACGACGACGTTGGCCGAGTAGCCGTGCTTCTTGTCGAAGCGCCCGCCGCAGGTCATGAGCCGCAGCTCAGGACGGTTGGTGGGCCCGTACACCTTGTCCGCCGGGAACTTGTCCTTCGCGTACTTCGTCACCTGGTCGACGGTGAAGACGGCGGTCACTCCGTCGGCCCGGGTGACCTTCACCGCGTCCCCGCGGTGCAGTGCGTTGAGGTTGAGGAAGATCGCCGGACCGGTCTCCGTGTCGCGATGGCCGACGATCACGGACGTTCCCGCCTCGCCGGGGGAGGGCCCGTCCTGGAACCAGCCCACCTCCTTCGGCTTGCTCATCGGCGGAGCGCCCAACTGGCCCTTCGCGTCGAGGCCGAGGCCGATGACCGGTGCCTCGATGAAAATGGCCGGGATCGCCACCTTCACGGGCCGCGACCGTACCTGCGGTGCGGGCGGGGACTGGTGCGGGGCCGGCCCGCCGCCCACGGCGTCCGTGCCACGGGCGGCGGCGGTGACCTTCTGCTCGTCGGACGAGTCGGAGCACGCCCAGACGATGCCCGACACGAGCGAGAAGGTCACCGTCAGCGTCATCGACAGACGGCACGCCCGACTCGGTCCCCGTCGCCGGCGCGGCCGTCGGCTTGGGACGTCACGCCTCGTTGCGGGCACGGCGGCGCGCGGTCCGGCGGGCGACGATCAGCGCCGCGACTCCCACCCCGCCGGCCGTCACCGCGGCGGTGGTCCCGAAGGACGAGTCGCTGTCCGAGCTGAGGTTCTCGGTGCTCTCCGGGACGCCGCCGCCACCCGCGGGAACCGCGCCGACGGGCTTGGTCCAGCCGCTCTTGCCCGGGTTGATCTCGGCGGGACCGCGGCTGTGGTGCGCCTGGGCGGCGCAGTCGACCTTGAAGCGCTTCTGCTTCGGGCCCGCCGGGGTGGTCCACACCAGCTGGTAAGTGCCCTCCGGGAGCAGGTACTTCGAGCTGCGCGCGGAGCCGTTGACCAGCGGCAGGGTGCTCTGGAGGGTGTCGCCGGGCGGGGTGGTCGGCGGCTGGGCGGTGATCGTCCAGGCGACGGCCGGGAACGACTCGAAGTTGCTGGCCGAGAGCACGAACTCACAGACCTCGACCCCGTCGCCGCCGCGGCTGTGCCAGCCGATCGAGCGGATGTCGATGTCGCCGCTGTCGCCGGGGGCGGCGTAGGCGGCACCCGCTCCGGCCAGGGTGGCGCCGGCGAGAGCGACGCTGGCGGCCAGCACGGCTCCGCCACGGGCACTGCGGAAGCGGAGGGGGGAGGAGACGAACATGAGGGCTCCTTCAAGCCGAAACGATTGTCGTACTAACGGGGCGAACACGTAATGAATGGCATGAAGGAAGGCGAAAAGCTGAGAGGCGCATGAGCGAAGTATGAGAAATACCTCAAACAGCCCATGGGTGACGGCTTCTGACGGCCCTACAGAGGCCTGCCCGGTCCCGCCGCCGGGCCGGACAGCCCCTCTGACCCCCTGTCAGGCCCGCCCTTGGTCGCGCCTGCCCGTGCCGGAGGGCCCCGCCGGTCGCGCCGGCCCCTGCCGCACACCCCGGCCATTCCCGACGGGCAGGCCCTCCGGTCGCCCTGGCAGGACACGCCCGCCGGGCGGCTACTCGTCGCCCTCGTCCAGGCGGCGCAGGTCGTCCTCGTCCCAGGTACGCGTGTCGCGGGGCTGGGTGTACGGCTCGGTGTGGGGCTCCAGACCGCCGGCGACCGCCCGCTGGCGCACCGCCTCGGCGTCGAACTCCAGGCCCAGCAGGATCGCGAGGTTGCTGATCCACAGCCACACCAGGAAGACGATGACGCCGGC
>NZ_JBEYFY010000032.1:0-74666 GCF_040703595.1 Streptomyces sp. NPDC007084 | reverse complement strand
CGTCCTGGTGACCGACGGGCGCGCCACCGGCGGGCCGGAACCGGTCGCGACGGCCGGCCGGGCCGCGCGGCTGTTCGCGGCCGGCGGGGTCGCCTCGGTGGTCGTCGACTGCGAGTCGGGGCCGGTGCGGCTCGGGCTCGCGGGGCGGCTCGCGGATGAACTGGGCGGTACGGCGGTGACGTTGGACGCGCTGCGCGCGGACTCCCTCGCCGGGCTGGTGCGGGATGCGCAGGGGACGTCGAGGAGGGCCGCGTAGTGCCGCAGGGACAGCCGAGTGTCGTACCGGACGACGGACTGACGACGCGTCAGCGGCGGAACCGTCCGCTGGTCGTGGTGCACACGGGGATCGGCAAGGGCAAGTCGACGGCCGCGTTCGGGCTCGCGCTGCGCGCCTGGAACCAGGGGTGGCCCATCGGGGTGTTCCAGTTCGTCAAGTCGGCGAAGTGGAAGGTCGGCGAGGAGAACGCGCTGCGGGTCCTCGGCGCCTCCGGCGAGGGCGGCACCGTCGACTGGCACAAGATGGGCGAGGGCTGGTCCTGGGTCCAGCGCGACGCGCAGATGGACAACGAGGAGAAGGCCCGCGAGGGCTGGGAGCAGGTCAAGCGGGACCTGGCCGCCGAGACGTACCGGCTGTACGTGCTGGACGAGTTCGCGTACCCGATGCACTGGGGGTGGGTGGACACCGACGAGGTGGTGGAGGTGCTGCGGGACCGGCCCGGGACCCAGCACGTCGTCATCACCGGCCGCAACGCCCCCGAGAAGCTGGTCGAGCTGGCCGATCTGGTGACCGACATGTCCAAGGTCAAGCACCCGATGGACGCCGGCCAGAAGGGCCAGAGGGGCATCGAGTGGTGATGTCCTCCGTTCCCCGGCTGGTCGTCGCCGCGCCCTCCTCGGGCAGCGGCAAGACCACCGTGGCCACCGGGCTGATGGCGGCCTTCGCCGCGCGGGGGCTCGCCGTGTCCCCGCACAAGGTGGGGCCCGACTACATCGACCCCGGCTACCACGCGCTCGCCACCGGGCGCGTGGGGCGGAACCTGGACTCCTACCTGTGCGGCACCGAGCTGATCGCGCCGCTGTTCGCGCACGGCGCGCGCGGCTGTGATCTCGCGGTCGTCGAGGGCGTGATGGGCCTGTACGACGGTGCCGCCGGGGAGGGTGAACTCGCCTCCACGGCGCAGGTGGCGAAGCTGCTGCGGGCGCCCGTGGTGCTGGTGGTGGACGCCTCCTCGCAGTCCCGGTCGGTGGCCGCGCTGGTGCACGGCTTCGCCTCCTGGGACCCGGAGGTGCGCATCGGCGGGGTGATCCTCAACAAGGTGGGGTCCGACCGGCACGAGGCCATGCTCCGCGAGGCGCTGGACGCCTCCGGGGTGCCGGTCCTCGGCGCGCTGCGGCGCTCCGCGCGGGTCGGCACCCCGTCACGGCACCTGGGGCTCGTGCCGGTCGCCGAGCGGCACGCGGAGGCGGTCGAGGCGGTCGAGGCGATGGCCGCGCGGGTGCGCGCCGGCTGCGACCTGGAGGGGCTGTTCGCGCTGGCGCGCGGGGCGGGCGCTCTGCCGGGCGCGGCGTGGGACGCGGCGGAGGCGGTGTGGTCGCCGTCGGGTGGGGCGGACCGGCCGGCGACAGACGGGGACTGGTCGCCGGCGGACGGGGACTGGTCACCGGCGCACGCGGTGCGGACCTCGGGCGACGCGGTGCGGACCTCCGACGGCACCGCCCGGACCTCGGACGGCACCGCCCGGACCTCGGGCGGCGCCGTGCGGACCTCGGGCGCCCCGGTGCGGGCCTCGGGCGACACGGCCGCCGGGGCGACGGCTCCCCGCGTGCTCCACGGCTCCGGCTCCACGGCAGGCGGGGCGACGCTCTCCGTCTCCCCGGGGTCAACTCCCGTCGGAGTGCGGCGCGTTGCCGTCGCCGGTGGGCCCGCCTTCACCTTCTCCTACGCCGAGCACGCCGAACTGCTCAGCGCCGCCGGTGCCGAGGTCGTACCCTTCGATCCGCTCCGGGACGAGCAACTGCCCGAAGGGACGGGCGGGTTGGTCATCGGTGGCGGGTTTCCCGAGGTGTACGCGCCCGAGCTGTCCGCCAACGAGCCGCTGCGCAAGGCGGTCGCGGAGCTGGCGTCGGCCGGGGCGCCGGTCGCGGCCGAGTGCGCCGGGCTGCTCTATCTCGCCCGGGAACTCGACGGACAGCCGATGTGCGGGGTGATCGACGCCGCGGCCCGGATGCACGAGCGGCTCACCCTCGGCTACCGGGACGCCGTGGCCGTCGGCGACAGTGTGCTCGCCGCGGCCGGTACCCGGATGCGCGGGCACGAGTTCCACCGGACCGTCGTCGAGCCCGGCGCCGGCCCGGCCCCCGCCTGGGGGGTGCGCGCGCCGGAGCGGCGCGTCGAAGGTTTCGTGTGGCGCGGTGTGCACGCGAGCTATCTGCACACGCACTGGGCGTCCGAGCCCGGTGTGGCCCGTCGGTTCGTGGAGAGGTGCCTGACGTCATGAGCAGCAAGCTGATCGGAGTCGGGGTCGGCCCCGGCGACCCCGAACTGGTGACCGTCAAGGGCGTCAACGCGCTGCGCGCCGCCGAGGTCGTCGTCGTACCCGTGATGGACACCGGGGAGCGGGGGCGCGCCGAGGCGACCGTGCTGCACTACGTGCCGGAGGAGAAGGTGCTGCGGGTGGTGTTCGCGCTGAACGAGCGCAGCGACCACGCCCGGCGCGAGGCCGCCTGGGACGCGGCGGGCGCCCGGGTCGCGGACCTCCTCGCCCGGCACGCCACGGTGGCGTTCGCGACCATCGGGGACCCCAACGTGTACTCGACGTTCACCTATCTCGCGCACACCATCGGCGAGCTGGTTCCGGGCACGGTCGTGGAGAGCGTGCCGGGCATCACCGCCATGCAGGATCTCGCCGCCCGCTCCGGCGCGGTGCTCACCGAGGGGACCGAGCCGCTGACGCTGGTCCCGGTGACGGCGGGCGCGGCCGTGCTGAAGGACGCGCTGAACGGGCCGGGGACGGTCGTCGCGTACAAGTTCGGCCGGCAGGCGCGGGAGGTCGCCGAGGCGCTGCGGGAGAGCGGGCGGATCGAGGCCGCGGTGTGGGGGTCGGCGCTCGGCCTGGAGGGCGAGTCGATCCGGCGGGCGGACGACCTCGACGGGGAGCCGCTGCCGTATCTCTCGACGCTCATCGCGCCCGCGCCCCGCGACGGGAAACGCGGCGGGAAACTGTGACCGCCACCCGCCCGGCGCACGCGGCCCGCACGGCGCTTCCGGCACACGTAGCCGGTCCGGCACACGCGCCCGGTCCCACGCGTACAGCCCGTCCGGCGCACGCGGCCCGTCCGGCGCACGCGGCCCGTCCCGCGCAGTCGCGGGGCTGCGCGGGCTCAGCTCGCGATGCCCACCACCAGCCAGATGAAGCACACGCCGGCGACCGTGCACAGCAGGGTGGAGCGGGCCGGGTGCTCGTGGTGCGCCTCGGGAAGGATCTCGGCGGCGGCGAGGTAGAGGAGCACCCCGCCGAAGAGGCCGAGATAGCCGCCGAGCAGCCCCTCGGGGATGGTGAGGAACAGCGTGGAGGCGGCGCCCACCACGGGGGCCGCCGCGTCCGCGAACAGCATGAACAGGGCCTTGCGGCGGGCGTTCCCGTACAGGCTGGTGATCGTGTACGTGTTGAAGCCGTCCGCGAAGTCGTGGGCGACGACCGCGAGCGCCACGGCGAGCCCCATGCCCCCGCCGACCTGGAAGGCCGCGCCGATGGCGACGCCGTCCATCGCGCTGTGCCCGACCATGGCGCCGGCCGCCGTCAGGCCCACCTCGGGCGCGCGTCCGTCGTGCTCGTCGCCACCGTGCGCGGCCTGCCGGTGGGCGAGCAGCCGTTCGACCAGATGGGCCAGCAGGAAGCCGGCCACGAACAGCAGCAGCGCGGCCGGTACGCCGAACACCTCGCGGCCCGCCGCGTCGAGCGCCTCCGGCAGCAGGTCGAGGCCGACCACCCCGAGCATCAGGCCGCCGGCCAGTCCGAGGACCAGATGGCGGCGGTCGGTCACCCGCTGTGCCGTCCAGCCGCCGGCCAGCGTCATCAGGAACGCGCCGAGCGCGACGAGGACCGCCATAGGCCCTTGCTATCCGATCAACCCCCGTTCGCGCACCTTCGGGGCCTGCCCGGTGCCCGCTGATGTGCCGCATCACCCCAGTTTTTCCGTAGGAGAGGACCGAATTCCCATGGCCGATGCCCCCACCGGCAAAGTGACCTTCGTCGGTGCCGGCCCCGGCGCCGCCGACCTGCTGACCTTCCGTGCCGCGCGCGCCATCGCCGAGGCCGACGTGGTGATCTGGGCGGCCAGCCTGGTGCAGGCCGAGGTCCTGGGCCACGCGCGCGAGGGCGCCGAGATCCTCGACTCGGCGGCCATGTCGCTGGAGGACGTCGTCGCGGTGTACGAGCGGGCCCGTGAGCAGGGCTTGCGGGTGGCGCGGATCCACTCCGGCGACCCGGCGCTGTGGGGCGGCACGCAGGAGCAGGTGGACCGGTGCGCGGCGCTCGGCATCGCGACCGAGATCGTGCCGGGCGTCTCCTCGTTCTCGGCGGTGGCCGCGCTGGCCGGGCGGGAGCTGACGATCCCCGAGGTGGCCCAGTCGGTGATCCTGACCCGGCTCGGCGGCGGGAAGACGCCGATGCCGCCCGGCGAGGAGGTGCGCGAGTTCGCCAAGCACGGCACGACGATGGCGCTGTTCCTGTCGGCGGCCCGCAGCGGCCAGCTCGTACGGGAGCTGCTGGAGGGCGGCTATCCGACGTCCACGCCGGTCGTGGTGGCCCACCAGGCGACCTGGCCGGAGGAGCTGATCGTGCGGTGCACGATCGGGACGCTGGAGGAGACCGTCAAGGAGCACAAGCTCTGGAAGCACACCCTCTTCCTGGTCGGCCCGGCGCTGGACGCGAGCGGCACCCGCTCGCACCTGTACCACCCGGGCCACTTCCACGGCTTCCGCAAGGCCGACCCGCAGGCGCGCGCCGAGCTGCGCGCCGCCCGCCGGGACGCGGCGCAGGGGCCCGCGTCATGAGCGTGGACGTCCTCGGCACGGCGGACGGCGCCGGGAGGGCGGGCCCGCCGGACCGCTCCGCGGTGATCACCGTCATCGGTACGGGCACCGGCGCGCCGCTCCCGCCAGGGGCGCGGGACGTGCTCGCCGGGGCCGGGCTCGTCGTGGGCGCCCGGCGCCATCTCGCGGCGGCGGAGCCGCCGGGGCGGGCCGAGCGGGTGGTGCTCGGGCCGCTGGCTCCGGCGCTGGACCGGGTCGCGGGGTACACGGACGCCGGGTCGCCGGACGGGCCGGTGGTGGTGCTGGCCTCGGGCGACCCGGGGTTCTTCGGGATCGTCCGGGCGCTGGCCGAGCGGTTCGGGGCGGAGCGGCTGGACGTGCGGCCCGGGGTCTCCTCGGTGGCGGCCGCCTTCGCTCGGATCGGGCTGCCCTGGGACGACGCGGTGGTGGTCAGCGCGCACGGCCGCGATCCGCGCACGGCCGTCCAGGTCTGCCGGTCGCGGCCCAAGGTGGGCGTGCTGACCGGTCCCGGCGCGGGGCCCGCCGAGCTGGGCGCCGCCCTCGCGCACCGGGGCGCGGACCGGGTGCTGGTCGTGGCGAGCGCCCTCGGCGACCCGGAGAACGAGCGCGTCGAGCGGGTCACCCCCGCCGAGGCCGCCGCCCGCGACTGGGGCACCGCGGTCAGTGTCGTCCTGTGTCTGGACCCCGCCCGGGCTCTCGGCGCGGTGCGCACCCTCGCCGGTCCGCCGGCCGGTCCCGCCCGCTGGGCCCTGGAGGAGACCGAGTTCGCCCACCGCGACTCGATGATCAGCAAGTTCGAGGTCCGGGCGCTGGCGCTGGCCCGGCTCGGGCCCCGGCTCGGCGAGCTGGTGTGGGACGTCGGCGCGGGCTCCGGTTCGGTGGCCGTCGAGTGCGCGCGGTTCGGCGCCGCCGTCACCGCCGTCGAGAAGACCCTCGACGGCTGTGAGCGGGTCCGCGCCAACGCCGCCGCGCACGGCGTGGACGTGCACGTCGTGCACGGGTCCGCGCCGACCGTGCTGTCCGACCTCGACGACCCGGACGCCGTCTTCATCGGCGGCGGCGGACGGGAACTGCCCGCCATCGTCACGGCCTGTGCCCGCCGGGCGCGCCGGGCGGTCGTGGTCGCCATGGCCGCGCTGGACCGGGTGCCGGCCGTCCGGGACGCCCTGACCGCCGCCGGCTACGACTGCGACGGTGTGCTGCTCCAGTCCGCACGGCTCGCCCCGCTGCCCGGTGACGTGTCCCGGCTCGCGGCGACCAACCCCGTTTTCGTGCTGTGGGGCGTCCGGCCTCCGGCCCGTACCGAAGGAGTTCCCCAGTGATCGGCCTGATCTCCGCCACGGCGGCGGGCGCGGCGGCCCGTGACCGGCTGGCCGCCGCCTGGCCCGCGCGTACCCGGGTGTACGACGGGACCGTGGCGGACGCCGTGCGGCGGGCCTTCGCCGAGTGCGACCACCTGGTGTGCTTCCTCGCCACCGGCGCGGTCGTCCGGCTCGTCGCGCCGCTGCTCGCCGGCAAGGCGTCCGACCCCGGTGTGGTGTGCGTGGACGAGGCGGGCCGGTTCGCGGTGTCGCTGGTCGGCGGGCACGCGGGCGGCGCCAACGAACTGGCCCGTGAGGTGGGAGAGTTGCTGGGCGCCGAGCCGGTGGTGACGACGGCGACGGACGCGGTGGGGATGCCCGGCCTGGACACGCTCGGCCTGCCCGTGGAAGGTGATGTCGCGGCCGTCTCGCGGGCCGTGCTCGACGGCGAGCCGGTGGTCCTGGACACGGAGACGGTCTGGCCGCTGCCCGCGCTGCCGCCGAACGTCGGAAGTCCCGCCGGGGAAGGAGCCGCCGTGATCCGCGTCTCCGACCGCGCTCCGGCGCCCGCCGCCCGTGAGGTGGTCCTGCGCCCGCCGTCCCTCGTCGTCGGGGTCGGCGCCTCCCGGGGCGCACCCGTGGAGGAGGTGCTCGGGCTGGTGGAGGAGGCGGTGCGGGACGCCGGTCTGTCGGTGCGCTCGGTCGCCCAACTGGCCACCGTGGAAGCCAAGTCCGGGGAGCCCGGCATCCTCGGCGCCGCCGCCCGGCTCGGTGTGCCGGTGGTCACCCACAGCGCCGAGGAGCTGGCGGCGGTCCCGGTCCCGAACCCGTCCGACGCGCCGCTCGCCGCCGTCGGTACCCCCTCCGTGGCAGAGGCCGCCGCGCTGGCGGGCGGGGGTGAACTCCTCGTCCCCAAGCGGAAGTCGGTGCGCGCGGACGGCTCGCCCGCGATGGCGACCGTCGCGGTGGTACGCAGGCCGGTGCGCGGCCGGCTCGCCGTCGTGGGCCTCGGCCCCGGCGCCCGCGACCTGCTCACGCCGCGTGCCGTAAGGGAGTTGCGGCGGGCGTCGGTGCTCGTCGGGCTCGACCAGTACGTCGACCAGATCCGCGACCTGCTGCGGCCCGGCACGCTCGTCCTGGAGTCGGGGCTCGGCGCCGAGGAGGAGCGGGCGCGTACGGCGGTGGCCGAGGCGCGGCGCGGTCAGGCGGTGGCGCTCATCGGCAGCGGCGACGCGGGGGTGTACGCGATGGCCTCGCCGGCGCTGGCCGAGGCCTCCGACGACATCGACGTGGTCGGGGTGCCGGGGGTGACCGCCGCGCTGGCCGCGGGCGCGATCCTGGGGGCGCCGCTCGGCCACGACCACGTGTCGATCAGCCTGTCCGACCTGCACACCCCGTGGGAGGTCATCGAGCGCCGGGTGCGCGCGGCGGCCGAGGCCGACCTCGTCGTGACGTTCTACAACCCGCGCAGCCGGGGCCGGGACTGGCAGTTGCCGAAGGCGCTGGCGATCCTCGGCGCGCACCGGGAACCGGCGACGCCCGTCGGGGTCGTCCGCAACGCCTCCCGGCCGGACGAGTCGAGCCGGGTGACGACGCTGGGGTCCCTGGACCCCGCGATCGTCGACATGATGACCGTGGTGACCGTGGGCAACACGGCGACCCGTGAGATCGCCGGCCGCATGGTCACCCCGCGCGGCTACCGCTGGCAGGAGGGATCCGAGTGAGCCAGGTGTTCCCGGGGAACCGGGTCGTCCACCCGATCGAGCAGGAGTCCTTCCGGCGGCTGCGCTCGCGGCTGGACACCGCGCACTTCCCGCCGCTGACCCGGGCGGTGGTGGAGCGGGTGATCCACTCCGCCGCCGACCTGGAGTACGCGAGCGACCTCGTCACCGACGAGGACGCCCTACGGCACGCGCACACCGCGCTGCACGCCGGGGCGCCGGTCGTGGTGGACGTCGAGATGGTCGCGGCCGGCATCACCCGCCGCGACACCGTCTGCCGCCTCAGGGACGCCGTGTCCGGGCCCGGTCTGACGCGTTCCGCGCACGCCGTGCGGCTCGCCTACGAGCAGGTCGGGCCGGGCGCCCTGTGGGTGATCGGCTGTGCGCCCACCGCGCTTGAGGAACTTCTGCTGCTGGACGCCGAACCCGCCCTCGTCATCGGTCTGCCGGTCGGTTTCGTCGGCGCGGCCGAGTCCAAGGCGGCGCTTCGCGCGAGCGGGCTGCCCGCCGTCAGCAACGTGTCGGAGAAGGGCGGTTCGGCGGTCGCGGCCGCCGCGCTCAACGCCCTGCTCTACCACCCCACCCCCACCCCCACGGCCGCCGGAAGCCCGGCGGCCACCGAGGCCACCGCGCCCGCCAAGGAGACATCGTGACCACCCCTCCCCCCGCGCTGCTCATCGCCGGCCACGGCACCCGGGACGAGGCCGGAGCCGAGGCGTTCCGGTCCTTCGTCCGGGAGCTGGGCCGCCGCCATCCCGAACTGCCCGTCGCCGGCGGGTTCATCGAGCTGTCGCCGCCCCCGCTCGGCGAGGCCGTCACCGAACTGGTCGAGCGCGGGGTGCGCCGGTTCGCGGCCGTGCCGCTGATGCTGGTGTCCGCCGGGCACGCCAAGGGCGACATCCCGGCGGCCCTGAACCGGGAGAAGGAACGGCACCCCGGGATCTCGTACACCTACGGGCGTCCGCTGGGCCCGCATCCCTCGCTGCTCGCCGTGCTGGAGCGGCGGCTGGACGAGGCGCTCGGCGGGACGGCCCGCACGCCCGAGGACCGCGCCGACGTGACGGTGCTGCTCGTCGGGCGGGGGTCCACCGACCCGGACGCCAACGCCGAGGTGCACAAGGCGGCCCGGCTGCTGTGGGAGGGCCGCGGATACGCGGGCGTCGAGACGGCGTTCGTGTCGCTGGCCGCCCCGGACGTGCCGTCCGGGCTGGACCGCTGTGTGAAGCTCGGCGCGCGCCGGATCGTGGTCCTGCCGTACTTCCTGTTCACCGGCATCCTCCCGGAGCGGGTGGCCCGGCAGACCGAGGGCTGGGCCGCCGCCCACCCGGAGGTCGAGGTGCGCTCCGCCGAGGTGATCGGCCCGGAGCCGGAGCTGCTGGACCTGGTCATGGAGCGCTACCGGGAGGCGGTGGCGGGCGACCTGCGGATGAACTGCGACTCCTGCGTCTACCGCATCGCGCTGCCCGGCTTCGAGGACAAGGTGGGGCTCCCCCAGCAGCCGCACTTCCATCCGGACGACGACGGCCACCACGACGGCCACGGGCACCACCACCACGGCGGGCACGCGCACTCCCATGCGCACTGAGGAGGCCGCCGAGGGCGGGCACGATCTGCGGCACCACGGGGACGCCGAGGTACGCGACGACGGCTCCGCGCTCACCGACCTCGCCGTGAACGTCCGCGCGGACACCCCGCCCCGGTGGCTGCGCGAGCGGATCGCCGGGTCGCTGACCGGTCTCGCCGCCTACCCGGACGGGCGGGCGGCGCGGGCCGCGGTGGCCGCGCGGCACGGGCTGCCGGTGGAACGGGTGCTGCTCACGGCGGGGGCCGCCGAGGCCTTCGTGCTGCTCGCGCGCGCCCTGAAGGTACGCCGGCCGGTGGTCGTGCACCCGCAGTTCACCGAGCCGGAGGCCGCGCTGCGGGACGCCGGGCACACGGTGGGCCGGGTGCTGCTGCGCGCGGAGGACGGCTTCCGGCTGGACCCGGCCGCCGTCCCGGAGGACGCCGACCTGGTCGTGATCGGCAACCCGACGAATCCGACGTCGGTCCTGCACCCGGCCGGCACGGTCGCTCAACTGGCGCGTCCTGGGCGGGTGTTGGTGGTCGACGAGGCGTTCATGGACGCGGTGCCCGGGGAGCGGGAGGCGCTGGCCGGACGCACGGACGTGCCCGGCCTCGTCGTACTGCGCAGCCTCACCAAGACCTGGGGGCTGGCCGGCCTGCGGATCGGGTACGCGCTCGCCGGCCCGGAGACGATCGGCGCCCTGGAGCGGGCCCAGCCTCTCTGGCCGGTGTCCACCCCGGCGCTCGCCGCGGCGGAGGCGTGCATGTCCTCCCAGGCGCTCGCGGAGGCGGCGCACGCGGCCCACCGGATCGCCACGGACCGCGCCCATCTGGTCGCGGGACTACGGGAGTTCGGCTCCGACGGGCTACAGGTCGCGGAGCCCGCGGAGGGCCCCTTCGTGCTGATCCGGCTGCCGCGCGCGGCCGGGGTCAGGCGCGGCCTGCGCCGGCTCGGCTTCGCGGTGCGCCGCGGGGACACGTTCCCCGGCCTGGGCGAGGAGTGGCTGCGCATCGCGGTACGGGACCGCACCACGGTCAACCGCTTCCTCCAGGCACTGGACCGCGCGGTGACAGCGGGCACCGACTGACCGGCCTCGCTCCCCGGTTCCGGGAGGCTGCTGTCAGCACCTCCCGGAACCGGGGAGCGAGGCGGAACCGGGGACCACAACACGGGCAACCACCCGCGCCCCCGGCCGGGAACGACGCCGGGCAGCGGGCCCGAACGCAGGCACCCGCCCCCTGCCTGGGAACAACTCCGGCCGCAGGCCCGGGCTCAGGCAACCGGCGGCGCTCCCCTGACTGGGAGCGAAACCGGCGGCGAGGCCCGGGCCGAGACGCCCGACCGCCCTCCGCTGAGAACAACTCCGGCCGCAGACCCGGCCTCAGCCCCCGGCCGCCCCCCCCCGGCCGCGAACGACGCCGGGCACAAGGCCGGCCTTAGACGCCCGCCGCCCGCCGCCCGCCGCCCGCCGCCCGCCGCCCGCCGCCCGGGAACAACTCCGTTCAGCAGGATCGGACTTGGCCAACCGGCCGATCTCCCCCGGCCGGGAATGACCCCGGCCGCAGGGCCCGGACTCAGGGCCCGGCCGCAGCCCCGAGGTACCGACCGACTCCGGGCGGCGGGCCCGGACTTATACGCCCGACCGCCCCTCCCCCCGGCCGCGCCCGACTCCGGGCACAACCCTGGACTCGGGCGGCCGGCCGCGCGCCCCCCCCGGCCGGGGGCATCAACCTCCCCGACCCGCCCCCCTTGCGAAAGGGCCGGGCCGGCCGCCCGTCAGGGTGGACTTCAGCCGCGGCGGCGGCGGGAGAGGGCGACCGCTCCGCCGCCCGCGGCGAGCAGCGCCACCGCGCCGCCCGCGATGTACGGCGTCATGGAGCTGCCGCCGGTCTCGGCGAGGCCCGCCTCCGCGGGGGCGCCCTGCGGCTTGACCTCGGTGACCGGTTCGGCGGAGTCCGCGGGCTTGGCGGGCTCGGAGGGCTCCGCCTCCTGGGCGGCCGGCGCCGGAGGCGTCTCGCAGGTGGCCCCGGCCAGTGTCAGCGTGCCCTCGACCTCGGCCACGTTCAGCTTCAACGGGTTGATGGACACCTTGAGTTCGAGCGCGGACGCGGCGGCCGTCCGGGTCGTCGTCTCCGTCTTGGACAGGTCGAGCCGCACCTCGCCGACACCGGGGACCTTCACCTCCGTCGGGCCCCCCGCGGTCAACGTCACCCTCTTGCCGAGGACGTTGACCGATCCGAGCAGGTTGGCGGTGGCGACGGGCTTCTTGCCCACCTCGCAGGTCGCCTTCGAGGAGACCGCCTCCAGCTCGATGACCGACAGCCGCGGCAGCCCGGGAACATGGACCGCGGCGTTGGCGAGCCGGGTGGAGCCCTCGGCCTTCCCGTCGGCGACGGTGGCCTTGGCGCTGGCGACGTCCGCGCGCAGCACGCTGAACGGGCGTCCGCCGTCGACGCCGTCCAACTGGGCGGTGAGCGCGGTCTTCTCGGCGCTCCGCGGTGCCTGTACCTCGTTCAGCGAGACCGCGAGCGGGACGTTCACGGTCTTGTTGAGGAGGGAGATGTCGAGCCCGGTACGGAGCACGACGGCGCTCGCGCGACCCTGGTCGCCGGTCGCGTGGGCGGACCCCGCACCGGCCAGCGCGGTGGGACCCGCGACGAGGACGGTGGCCGCCGCCGTGACGGCGAAACGGCGTGCAGGCGTACGGTAGTTGGTGCTGTTCAAGGGTGGGACCCCCATAAGAGAAAGCCTGGGACCCCGAAAGAATTACGCACTGAGAGTGAACAGTCAGCAACCTGGCGTGAGTTCACCCGTACGTGGGTTTACCGCGCACGCCTTCGAATCCGGCGGCACGGCTGTTCCCCGGCGTCACTCGGTCCACAGCAGGGGGCGAACGCGCTGGTTGACGCGCCGCGTCGGGCGCCGGAGCGGGGACGGGAGTGCGTAACGAGCGCGCGGCCCGGATCGTCACGTTCCGTCAACCGCGCCCGCCCGCCAACGGAACAGCTCCCGTCGACCACGCCCGCCCGCCGACGGAACAGCTCCCCTCGCCCGCGCCCGCCCGCCGACGGAGCGGCCACCTCGACCGCGCCCGCCCGTCGGCGAAGCCGCTCCGGTCAGCCGACGATCCGCCCGTCGAGGACCACCCGTCGCGGCGCCGCCAGGACCCGTACGTCCGCGCGCGGGTCCTCGTCGTAGACCACGAGGTCGGCGGGCGCGCCCTCGTCGAGTCCCGGGCGGCCGAGCCAGCTCCGGGCCCGCCAGGTGGTGGCGGACAGCGCCTCGACGGGCGGGATGCCGGCGGTGACGAGTTCGGCCACCTCGGCCGCGACGAGGCCGTGCGGGAGGCTGCCGCCGGCGTCGGTGCCGACGTAGACCGGGATGCCGGCGTCGTAGGCCGCGCGCACGGTGTCGTAGCGGCGTTCGTACAGCCGGCGCATATGGGCCGACCAGGTGGGGAACTTGGCCTCGCCGCCGTCCGCGAGGCGCGGGAAGGTGGCGATGTTCACGAGGGTGGGCACGATCGCGACGCCACGCTCGGCGAAGAGCGGGACGGTGTCCTCGGTGAGGCCGGTGGCGTGCTCGACACAGTCGATGCCCGCCTCGACCAGGTCGCGCAGGGAGTCCTCGGCGAAGCAGTGGGCGGTGACACGGGCGCCGAGCCGGTGCGCCTCGGCGATCGCCGCCTCGACGGCCTCGCGCGGCCAGCAGGCGCCGAGGTCGCCGGTGCCGCGGTCGATCCAGTCCCCCACGAGCTTCACCCAGCCGTCGCCGCGCCGGGCCTCCCGGGCGACGTACGCGACGAGGTCCTCGGGCTCGATCTCGTGGGCGTAGTTGCGGATGTAGCGGCGGGTGCGGGCGATGTGCCGGCCGGCCCGGATGATCTTCGGCAGGTCGTCGCGCCGGTCGATCCAGCGGGTGTCCGAGGGCGAGCCGGCGTCCCGGAGGAGCAGGGTGCCGGCGTCGCGGTCGGTGAGGGCCTGCTTCTCGGAGACCTCGTCCGGCACCGGGCCGTGCGCGTCGAGGCCGACATGGCAGTGCGCGTCGACCAGTCCGGGCAGGGCCCAGCCCTCGACGGTGCGGACGTCACGGGCGGCGCCGGGACGCTCGTAGGAGATCCGGCCGCCGACGACCCACAGCTCGTCGCGGACGTCCTCCGCTCCGACGAGGACCCGCCCCTTCACGTGCAGCACAGCGTCATCGCTCATGCACAGCACCTTAGTGAGCCGCCCGCCGGCCGCGACGCCTCCCCCCGCGGCCGGTCCCCCGGGCCTACGGCCGGTCCGCCGCCGTGCCCTTCGTGTCCTCCTCGACCTCCGCCATCGCCGGGTCGAGGAGCCGGGACAGGAAGTGCCGGGTGCGCTCGTGGGCCGGGTCGCCGATGACCTGCGCCGGGGTGCCGTCCTCGACGATCACCCCGCCGTCCATGAAGACGACACGGTCGGCGACCTCGCGGGCGAACGTCATCTCGTGGGTGACGACCATCATCGTCATGCCCTCGTCGGCGAGCATCCGCATGACGGCGAGCACGTCGCCGACGAGTTCGGGGTCGAGCGCGGAGGTCGGCTCGTCGAAGAGCATCACCTGCGGGCCCATGGCGAGGGCCCGGGCGATGGCGACGCGCTGCTGCTGCCCTCCGGAGAGCGAGGCCGGGTAGGCGTCGGCCTTCTCGGCGAGCCCCACGCGGGTGAGGTTCTCGGCGGCGGTCCGGGCCGCCTCCGCCTTGTCCCGCCCGAGCACCCGGCGCTGCGGCAGCGTCAGGTTGCCGGTCACCGTCAGGTGCGGGAAGAGGTTGAACTGCTGGAAGACCATGCCGATCCGGCGGCGTACGGCGTCGATGTCGACGTCCGGGTCGGTGACCTCCGCGCCGCCGACGAACACCTGGCCCCGGGTGGGTTCCTCCAGGAGGTTCACACAGCGCAGCAGGGTCGACTTGCCGGAGCCGGAGGGCCCGATGACGCAGACCACCTCGCCCCGGCCGACCTCCAGATCGATGCCGCGCAGCACCTCGTTGTCGCCGAAGGACTTGTGCAGGCCCTTGACCTGGATCTCGGGTGCGCTCACTTGGTGGCCTCCGCGGTCTTCGCTTCGAGACGCCGGACGACGAACCCGAGCGGCACCGTCACCAGCAGGTAGCACAGGCCGGCGACCAGGATGGGCGTGGAGTTGGCGGTCTGGCTGGCCAGGTCGCGGCCGAACTTGGTGAGTTCGCGCTCCTCCAGGGTGACGCCGAGGAACAGCACCAGCGAGGAGTCCTTGAAGAGCAGGACGAGTTCGTTGGTGAGCGGCGGGATCACGATGCGGAACGCCTGAGGGATGACGATCGAGACCATGGCCCGGGCGTGCGAGAAGCCCAGTGAACGGGCCGCCTCCATCTGTCCCTTGGGCACCGCCTGGATGCCCGCGCGGATCGTCTCGGCCATGTAGGCGGCGGAGACCAGCCCGAGCGCGAGGGCGACCTTGCCGTAGGTGCCGCCGGGGATCTCGGTGCCCGGGAAGGCGAGCGGGACGGCGACGCCCACGAAGACGAAGATCAGCAGGGCGGGCAGGCCGCGGAAGATCTCGATGTAGATCCCGGCGACCCAGCGGTAGGGGCCCACCGAGGACAGCCGCATCAGGGCGATGACCATGCCCAGCACGAGACCGACGACGAAGCCGGACATCGTGTAGAGGACGGTGTTCTTCAGCGCCAGCGTGATGACGTCCGGGAACATCTGCTTGACCAGGTCCCACTGGGCGAACTGGTTCTTCAGACGGCCCCAGTCCGCCGTGACCGCGAGGGCGGCCACGGCGGCGGCGAAGACCAGGTACTGGGCGCCCCGCGAGAGCGAGCGCTTCTGCCGCCGGCTCAGGCCGGTGCGGCGGGGCTGGGTCGGTGTGCCGGCATCACTCATGAGGCGGACGGGGAGGCGGCGGCCTCGTCGTAGGGGCCGATCCACTTCTCGTACAGCTTCTTGTAGGTGCCGTCGGCCTTCGCGTCCTTGATCGCCTTGTTGATGGCGGCGGCGAGCTTGGTGTTGCCCTTCTTCACCGTGAAGCCGTACTGCTCACCGGTGTTGAGGTTGTCGACCACCTTGAAGGCGTCGGCGTTGGCCTTGTCCTTCAGCCAGCCCTGGACGACCGGGTAGTCGATGACGACGGCCTGGACCTGGCCGCTGCGCAGGCCGCTGAGGACGGCGTCGGAGGACTCGAAGGAGACCGGGTCGAAGCCCTGCTTCTTCGCGTAGTCCTCGCCGGTGGTCTGCGCCTGGGCGCCGAGCTTCTTCCCCTTGGCCTTGACGTCGGAGAGCGAGTTCAGGCCGCTCTTCTTGTCGACCAGGACGGCCTGGGTGGCGTTGAAGTACGGGTCGGAGAAGTCGACGTTCTTCTTGCGCTCCGGCGTGATCGTCATGCCGGCCGCGGCGAGGTCGCACTGCTCGGAGTTGAGGAAGGCGCCGGTCTTGAAGTTCTCGAAGGGCGTGTCGACGATGTCCTGCTTCACGCCGAGGTTCTTGGCGACCAGGTCGATGAGCGACACGTCGAAGCCCTGCACCTTGCCGTCGATCTCCGACTGGAAGGGCGGGTACGGAAGGTGCGTGCAGGTCGTGAGCTGACCGGCCTTGACCAGCGGAACCCCGTTGGCGGTGGTGGACTTGCCGCCTCCGCCGTCCGAGGAGCAGCCGGCCACGAGCAGCAGCCCTGCCGTGGCGGTGATGGCGGCCAGGATGCGGGGCCGGCGTCCGGGAACGGGGTTCACGGGGACCTCCTGTGGGGGGAGCGGAGGGTTCCGATTATAAGGAGATGTTTGGGTTCCTCAAATCAATCCGATGGCTTCTGGGCCGTTCGGCCTCGGAACTCGCCGGTCAGGGCGGTGCGGTGGGCGCCGGATACGCTCTGATCGTCGACCCCCTGTGAGCGAAGAGAGCACCGCCGTGACCCACCCCTTTCTTGACCTGGCGCCGCTGAGCGCCGCGCACTTCGCGTCGATCGAGGACCGCGTCGCCCGGCTGCTCTCCACCGAGCAGGACGTGGTGATCATGCAGGGCGAGGCGCTGCTGCCCCTGGAGGGCGCCATCCGCGGCACCGCGGGGCCCGGCACCACCGCCCTCAACGTCATCACCGGCCCCTACGGGCAGACCTTCGGGAACTGGCTGCGGGACTGCGGGGCGACCGTGATCGATCTGCCGGTGCCCTTCCACGCGGCTGTCACCGCCGAGCAGGTCCGCGCGGCGTTCGCCGAGCACCCGGAGATCGACTTCGTCTCGCTGGTGCACGCCGAGGCCGCCACCGGCAACACCAACCCCGTCGCCGAGATCGGCGAGGTCGTCCGCGCGCACGGCGCGCTCTTCTACCTGGACGCCGTCGCGTCGATCGGCGCCGAGCCGGTGCTGCCGGACGCCTGGGGCGTGGACCTGTGCGTGATCGGGGCGCAGAAGGCGATGGGCGGGCCGGCCGGGGTGTCCGCGGTGTCGGTGAGCGAGCGGGCGTGGGCGCGGATGGCCGCGAACCCGGCGGCTCCGCGCCGCTCCTACCTGTCGCTGCTGGACTGGAAGGAGCGCTGGGTGGACGGGGGCCGCACGGCGCTGCTGCACGCGCCGGCGCAGCTGGAGATGCTGGCCCTTGAGGCGTGTGTGGAGCGGATCGAGGGCGAGGGGCTGGAGGCGGTGATGGCCCGGCACGCCACGGCCGCCGCGGCGACCCGGGCGGGAGCGGTGGCGCTCGGCGGCGGCCTGGAGCCGTATGTGCACGAGGCCTCGGACGCCGCGCCCGTCGCGACGACCCTGCGGGTGCCGGCGGAGGCGGACGCCTCCGCGCTGGTCGCCGCGGCGCTGGCCGCCGATCCGGCGCTGCCGCTCGCCGCGGGCGGCGGCGCGCTCGCGCGGTCGATGATCCGCGTGAACCACTACGGCCCCGACGCCACCCGGGGCGCCGTCCACTCCAGCCTCGCGGGCCTGGGCGCCGCGCTGGCGGAGTCCGGCTTCCCGGTGGACCTGGAGGGCGCGCGCCGCGCGGTGGCGCGGGCCTGGGGCTGATCCCCGGGCTCCGAAGATCGGCATCCGACGATCCGACATCCGGCGATCCGGCGATCCGGCGATGCGGCTATCGGGCGATCCGGGAGCCGATGGCCCGGGACCCGGCGATTCCGGGACGACCGACGGGACGACCGGCCGACGGGACGGCGGACGGGCGGACCGACGAACCGGCGGGGGTGACGGGACCTCCGCCGGTTCCCCCGGGCCTCCGCCGGGCTCCCGCGACCTCCGTCAGGCCCCCGGGAATTGCAAATCCTCTCCACGCGATTATCCTGATGCCAATTCACAACCGAATTACTCCGGCACAGCTTCCCGTTTTCTTCTGCCCGGGATCTCGGCGGCTAAACGCAAAGATTTAGCGAACGCCAACCGGCGTAATTCGGGCGGATCTCCAACGGGTTACATCGCTGTGACGCACTCCACAGCGCGCCCGATTTCTGCGGTATTTTCCGCGCAAACCCGGTCATACGGTTGTGGGCGCGGCCACTCCTTCACGGGCGCGTGATAACACACGAGGACGCCGCACGTAACCCCGTCCGACGATGCATTTTCTGCTTTCCGTCGGTAAATTCAATCCGCATGACCGCCGCACACCCAGACCTGTCAGCGGAATTCCTGGAAATGCCGGAGGGCCTTCGGATCGACCGTCCGGAGGTGGCCGACGGGGCCGCCCTCTGGCGCATCGCCAAGGACTCCCGCACCCTCGACCTGAACTCCTCGTACAGCTACCTGCTGTGGTGCCGTGACTTCGCCGGCACCTCGGCCGTGGCGCGCGACGCCGAAGGGCGCCCCGTCGGCTTCGTGACGGCGTACGTACGCCCGGAGCGTCCGCGCACCCTGCTCGTGTGGCAGGTGGCCGTCGACGCGGCGTACCGCGGTCGCGGACTGGCCGCGCGGCTGCTCGACGGGCTGACCGCGCGGGTGGCCGCCGAGCGCGGACTGTCCGCCGTCGAGACGACCATCACCCCGGGCAACACCGCCTCCGAGCGCCTCTTCCTGTCGTACGCGCAGCGGCACGGCGCGCCCGTCGAGCGCGAGGTGCTGTTCGAGACGGGCCAGTTCCCCGACGGACCGCACGACCCCGAAGTGCTGTACCGCATCGGCCCGTTCTCCCTCTGAACTTCCCCCCTTCGCCCCCTTCTTCTTCCGCCCCCCACGCTTCGAGGAGCGATCCGTGACCATCACCCAGCCCGACCTGAGCGTCTTCGAGACCCTGGAGTCGGAGGTGCGCAGCTACTGCCGCAACTGGCCGACCGTCTTCGACCGCGCCCAGGGCAGCCGTATGTACGACGAGGACGGCCACGAGTACCTCGACTTCTTCGCCGGCGCCGGGTCGCTGAACTACGGGCACAACAACCCCGTGCTCAAACGGGCTTTGATCGACTACCTGGAGCGGGACGGCGTCACCCACGGTCTCGACATGTCGACCACCGCCAAGCGCGGCTTCCTGGAGGCCTTCCAGAACCTGGTGCTGCGGCCGCGTGACCTGCCGTACAAGGTGATGTTCCCCGGCCCGACGGGCACCAACGCCGTCGAGTCCGCGCTGAAGCTGGCGCGCAAGGTGAAGGGCCGCGAGTCGATCGTGTCGTTCACCAACGCCTTCCACGGCATGTCGCTGGGCTCGCTCGCCGTGACCGGCAACGCCTTCAAGCGGGCCGGCGCCGGCATCCCGCTGGTGCACGGCACCCCGATGCCGTTCGACAACTACTTCGACGGCCAGGTCCCGGACTTCCTGTGGTTCGAGCGGCTTCTGGAGGACCAGGGCTCGGGCCTGAACCAGCCCGCCGCGGTGATCGTGGAGACCGTGCAGGGCGAGGGCGGCATCAACGTGGCGCGGCCCGAGTGGCTGCGTGCCCTCGCCGACCTGTGCGAGCGCCGCGACATGCTGCTGATCGTCGACGACATCCAGATGGGCTGCGGCCGGACCGGCGCGTTCTTCTCCTTCGAGGAGGCCGGGGTGGTGCCCGACATCGTCACGGTGTCCAAGTCGATCAGCGGCTACGGGCTGCCGATGTCGCTGTGCCTGTTCAAGCCCGAGCTGGACATCTGGGAGCCGGGCGAGCACAACGGCACCTTCCGCGGCAACAACCCCGCCTTCGTGACGGCCGCCGCCGCCCTCGAGGCCTACTGGTCCGACGGCTCGGCCATGGAGAAGCAGACCCGCTCCCGCGGCGAGCAGGTCGAGCAGGCGCTGATCTCCATCACCGAGGAGAACCTGGCCGACGTCAAGGAGTACCGGGGCCGCGGGCTCGTCTGGGGCCTGGAGTTCAAGGACAAGGACCGCGCCGGGCGGGTGGCCGGGCGCGCCTTCGAACTCGGCCTGCTCATCGAGACGTCCGGCCCCGAGAGCGAGGTCGTGAAGCTGCTGCCCGCGCTCACCATCACCCCCGACGAACTGGACGAGGGTCTGCGCACCCTCGCCCGGGCCGTCCGCGAGACCGTCTGACCAGACCGCCGCACACCACGACACACCCGAGAGAGAGGCATCGCACCACCGTGATAGTCCGTTCGTTCAAGGATATTGAGGGCACCGACCGGCATGTGAAGGCGGCGACCGGCACCTGGGAGAGCAAGCGCATCGTCCTCGCCAAGGAGAAGGTCGGCTTCTCCCTGCACGAGACGATCCTGTACGCGGGGACGGAGACCCGGATGTGGTACGCGAACCACATCGAGGCCGTGCTGTGCGTGGAGGGCGAAGCCGAGCTGACCAACGACGAGACCGGCGAGAAGCACTGGATCACCCCCGGGACCATGTATCTGCTGGACGGCCACGAGCGCCACACCATGCGTCCCAAGACCGACTTCCGGTGCGTCTGCGTCTTCAACCCGCCCGTCACCGGACGGGAGGACCACGACGAGAACGGCGTCTACCCGCTGCTCACCGAACCCGAGGAGGTGTGACACACCGATGACCACGCTCACCGATCTGTACCCCAGCCGAGGCACCACCGAAGTCTCCGTGCCCCGACAGGACCCGGTCGTCTGGGGCGCCCCTGGCGAACCCGGCCCGATCACCGTCCCCGAACTCCAGGCGTACGAGCGCGACGGCTTCCTGCCCGTCGAGGAGCTGATCACCGAGGACGAGGTCGCCGTCTACCGACAGGAGCTGGAACGGCTCGTGACCGACCCGGCGATCCGTGCCGACGAGCGCTCGATCGTCGAGCCGCAGACGCAGGAGATCCGGTCCGTCTTCGAGGTGCACAGGATCAGCGAGATCTTCGCCCGGCTGGTCCGCGACGAGCGGGTGGTGGGCCGGGCCCGGCAGATCCTCGGCTCCGACGTGTACGTGCACCAGTCGCGGATCAACGTGAAGCCGGGCTTCGGCGCCAGCGGCTTCTACTGGCACTCGGACTTCGAGACCTGGCACGCCGAGGACGGTCTGCCGAACATGCGGACGGTGTCCGTCTCGATCGCGCTGACCGAGAACTACGACACCAACGGCGGTCTCATGATCATGCCGGGGTCGCACAAGACGTACCTCGGGTGCGCGGGGGCCACCCCGAAGGACAACTACAAGAAGTCGCTCCAGATGCAGGACGCGGGTACGCCGTCCGACGAGGCGCTGACCCGCTTCGCCACCCGGCACGGCATCAAGCTCTTCACGGGCAAGGCCGGTTCGGCGACCTGGTTCGACTGCAACTGCATGCACGGTTCGGGTGACAACATCACGCCGTTCCCGCGCAGCAACGTCTTCATCGTGTTCAACAGCGTGGAGAACGCGGCGGTGGAGCCGTTCGCGGCTCCGGTGCGCAGGCCGGAGTTCATCGGCGCCCGGGACTTCACCCCGGTGCGCTGACTCCCCGCGCCGCCCGGTTCACAGGCCGGGCCCCTTCTCCCGTACGGATCGCGTGTCGCGTACGGGAGGAGGGGCCCGGCCTTCGGCGTGCCCCGGGTCAGCCGGGCAGGACGTCGAGGAGTCGGTCGACGTCGTCCGGGGTGTTGTACAGGTGGAACGCGGCCCGAAGGTTGCCGGCACGGTTGGAGACCTCGATCCCGGCGCGGCTCAACTCGCCCTGGAGGCCGCCGAGTCCGGGCACGGAGACGATCGGGGAGTGCGGCGCGGGGACCGGGGTGTGTCCGCGCTCGCCGAGGCCCGCGCGGAACCGGTCGGCGAGGGCGAGGTCGTGCTCGCGGATGCGCTCCACGCCCAGTTCTTCGAGGAGTTCGAGGGAGTGGCGGGCTCCGGCGTAGGCGAAGAGGCCGGGGCTCTCGTCGAACCGCCGTGCGGAGTGGGCGAGTTCCTCGACCGGGCCGTAGCAGCTGTCCCAGGGTGCCTCGCCCGCCACCCAGCCGGCGAACACCGGGGTGAGTCCGCCGAAGTCCTCCGGGACGACGAGGAAGGCGACGCCGCGCGGGCAGACCAGCCACTTGAAGGCGACCGAGGAGACGAAATCGTAGGCACCGGCGCGCAGCGGCAGCCAGCCGGTGGCCTGGGAGGCGTCCACGTAGGTGCGGGCGCCGTGCCGCTGGGCGGCCTCGCGGACGGCGTCCAGGTCGGCGGTCCTGCCGTCGGCGGACTGGACCGCGCTGACCGCGACGAGGGCGGTGCCGGGGTGCACGGACTCGGCGAGGCGCTCCAGCGGCACGGCGCGGACCTTGAGGTCGCCGCGCACATGGAAGGGTGTGACCACCGAGCTGAAGTCGGCCTCGGCGGTGAGGACTTCGGCGCCGGACGGCAGCGAGGCGGCGATGAGTCCGCTGTACACCGCGACGGAGGCGCCCGCCGCGACCCGCCGCCCGGGAACGCCGACGAGCCGCGCGAACGTCGCGCGGGCCGCCTCGACGTCGGCGAACATGTCGGCGGGCTGTCCGGCCGCCACCGACTCCACCGCGGTCCGCATCGCGGTGACCGTGCGGGCCGGCAGCAGTCCGGTGCTCGCGGTGTTCAGGTAGGTGTTCCTCGCGGCGAACTCGGCACGCACGACGGTCTCGAAGGTCTCCATACGACCACTGTGGGCCCGGCGGGTGGCCAGGTCCATTGCCGATTTCTGCGCGGTTCACCCAAGAGGCGCTTATGGATGACGCCTGACCTGCGTCTTTCAGTTCTGGGGCACGGCGCAGCCGTCCGGGCCGCAGGCCTCGGCACCATCCGCGCCGGCGCCGCCGTCCTGGATGAGGGTGAGCTGCGGGCGGTCGCCCCACGCCTGGGCCAGCGCCTGGGTGAAGACCTCGGCGGGCTGGGCGCCGGAGACGCCGTAGGCGCGGTCGAGGACGAAGAAGGGGACGCCGTTCGCGCCCAGCTCGGCGGCCTCGCGCTCGTCGGCGCGGACCTCGTCGGCGTAGGCGGAGGGGTCGGCGAGGACCCGGCGGACGTCGTCCTCGGCGAGTCCGGCGGCGACGGCCAGCTCGACGAGCCGTTCGTCGTCCCCGAAGACGCTGCGCTCCTCGGCGAAGTTGGCCCGGTAGAACAGGCCGATCAGCTCGTCCTGCCGGCCGTGCTCCTTGGCGAGGTGCAGCAGACGGTGCATGTCGAAGGTGTTGCCGTGGTCGCGGCCCCGGGTGCGGTACTCCAGGCCCTCGGCGGCGGCCTGCGTGCCGAGGTTCTCCTCGCCGGCCTGGGCCTGCGCCTCGCTCATGCCGTACTTCTTGGTGAGCATCGTCAGCACGGGCTGGATGTCGCCCTTGGCGCGGCCGGGGTCCAGCTCGAAGGAGCGGTGCACGACCTCGACCTCGTCACGGTGCGGAAACGCGTCGAGCGCCTTCTCGAAGCGGGCCTTCCCGACGTAGCACCAGGGGCAGGCGATGTCGGACCAGATCTCGACGCGCATTCTTCGGCTTCTCTCCAGGTCGTGCGGATACGGGACGCCTTCCGGGACGTCGGTGACAGCTCCGGGGGCATCGGTGGCACCCTCCGGGGCGCCGTTGCGTGAACGTTCAATCGCCGGGGTTCATTCCCCCGCGCCGCCGGAGACGCCCGTCGTGCCGGCGCGGCCGGGGACCGCGTAGCGCAGCGGCACAGGCCGGTCACCCCCGGCGGCCGGCCGCTCCGTGTCCGCCGTATCCGCCGTGTCCGGGACCCAGCCCAGGCGGGCGTAGAAGGCCCGGGCCCGCGGATCGCCGAAGGGGACGTCGAGCAGCGCCGCTCGCTTCCCGTCCGCCTGCCACTGTTCGACGCAGGCCGCGTGCAGCGCCGAGCCGAGGCCGGTCCGCCAGTGGCCGGGGTCGACGTGGAACCGGTGGAGCGTGACGGTGTCGGCGGGCGCGTCCTCGGCCGTGCGGAAGGCGGCGACGGCGGCGATGCGGCCACCGCGCACCACACACAGCACGTGCCCGCCGGGACGCTCGATGGCACCCCGCCAGGCCGCGACCCGCTCGGCACCGTCCCCGGGCACCCCGCCGGGACAGCAGGCCGCCCGGACCCGGGCGTGCAGCCCCGCGACGACGCCCGCCTCGGCGACCAGCACGCTCCTGATCATCAGCCGCTCGGGGTTCACCCGGTCCTCGGTCACACAGCCGAGGACGCCCCGGCGGAGGAGACGGTTCCGCGACGGTCGAACTGGACGCGGTACGCGCTGGGAGCCTTCGGTCGCCTCGGCGCGCCGGCTGGGATCAGGGCGCCCTCAGCTGCCGTCCCGCAGGTCGCGGGGCCAGCTCGGATGGAAGGCGATCTCGTCGTACGTCACCACGCAGCCCTCGCCCAGCGGGGACTGGGTCATGAAGCCGACCAGGGCCGCCCCGGTCGGCTTCTCGTCGGCCAGGGTGAACAGGCGGACGAACGTCCAGCGCCTGCCGTCGCGCGAGGCGTGGAAGGCGAAGGCGCGGCCCGTGCGGCTCACCCGGAGCCACACCGAACTGCCGTCCACCGTGAAGGAGTTGGCGTCGTCGGAATGGCCGCGGGTGACGACCGTGCAGACGGTGGCCACGTCCGGGGAGCACTCCAGGCACAGCTTCGCCCAGGCCCGCTCGCCGACCTGGACGTAGAGGACGCCCGCGTCGAAGGACGCCCCGAAGCCGACCGTCACCCGGGCGATGAGCTGGAAGTCGCCCTCCGGAGCGCCGAGCAGCCGGGGCGCGTCCGACGCCGGGTCAAGCCCCTCGCCGGTCGGCGGCACGAAGCGGTCCTGCCGCGGACCCGCCCAGCCGGTGAGCACACCGTCCTCGTACGACCAGTGACCGTCGGGACCGTAGGTGCGCAGGGCGAAGGGCAGTTCGGGGAGTGAGACGTCCATGGTCCGAGTCTCTCAGGCGGCCCGCCCCGCGCGAGGCCGGGGCGACCGGGGGCGGATACGGGCGCGGGTAAGCAGGGGTGCGCGAGCGCGGGTAAGCAGGGGTGTGCGGGCGCGGGTAAGCAGGGTTGTGCGGGCGCGGGTGGTCGTGCGGGGGGGGTGGCCGGGCGGCCCGCGGGTGGGGGCGCGTGAGGCGCCCCCTGTCGCTCAGCGTTCCAGGCGGCCGTCGTAACGGCGGGGCAGGCCAAGGGGGTTGGCGTCGCGCAGCTCCGGGGGCAGCAGCGGCTCGGGGACGCCCTGGTACGCCACCGGACGCATCCACCGCTCGATGGCGGTGCCGCCGACCGATGTGGACGTCGAGGTCGTCGCCGGGTAGGGCCCGCCGTGGTGCTGGGCGGGGGCGACGGCGACGCCGGTCGGCCAGCCGTTGACCAGGACGCGGCCCGCGAGCGGCGTCAGCTCGGCGAGGATCTCCGCGCCGCGCCCCTCCCCCGCGGCCTCCTCGGCGGAGAGCTGCACCGTGGCCGTGAGGTTGCCGGGCAGCCGGGACAGGACGGCGCCCGCCTCGGCGGCGTCGGTGTAGCGCGCGACGACCGTGAGCGGCCCGAAGCACTCCTCCAGCAGCAGATCGTGCTCGCCCTCGGCGGTGAGCCGCCCGGCGGGCACGGTCAGATACCCCGGGCTCACCGTGTGCTCGCCGCCGGCGCCCGGTGTCACGGGCGACGCCACGTCCGGGAGCCCGGTCCGCTCGGCGACCCCGGCGATGAAGTTGTCACGCATCCGGTGGTCGAGCAGGACACCGGCCTCGGTGTCGCTCACCGCGTCGGTCAGGGACTTCAGCAGCCGGTCGCCCGCCGCCCCGGCCGGCACGAGCACCAGGCCCGGCTTCACGCAGAACTGCCCGACGCCGAGGGTCATCGACCCGGCGAGGCCCGCCCCGATCTCCTCGGCGCGCTCGGCGGCGGCCGCCGCGGTGACCAGCACGGGGTTGAGGGAGCCCAGCTCGCCGTGGAACGGGATCGGCACCGGCCGCCGGGCCGCCGCGTCGAAGAGCGCCCGGCCGCCGCGGACCGAACCGGTGAACCCGGCCGCCGCGACCAGCGGATGCCGGACCAGTTCGACGCCCGCCTCGAAGCCGTGCACGAGGCCGACGACCCCGGCGGGGATGCCGTGCCGGGCGGCGGCCCGGCGCAGTACGGAGGCGACGAGTTCCGAGAGGGCGGGGTGGTCGGGATGCGCCTTGACCACGACGGGGCAGCCCGCGGCGAGCGCGCTCGCGGTGTCGCCGCCGGCCACGGAGAAGGCGAAGGGGAAGTTGGAGGCCGCGTAGACGGCCACGACACCGAGCGGCACCTTGTAGCGGCGCAGGTCCGGGACCGGCGGGGTCGCCGTGGCGTCGGGGTGGTCGATCACGACGTCGAGGAAGGCGCCCTCGTCGACGATCCCGGCGAAGGCGCGCAACTGGTAGCGGGTGCGGGCGAGTTCGCCGTTCAGCCGGACGGGGCCGAGCGCGGACTCCGCGTCGGCGACCTCCACCAGATGCCCCTCGGCGTCTTCGAGCAGGTCGGCGGCGGTGCGCAGGAACGCGGCGCGGACGGTGCGGTCGGCGAGGGCGGCACGGGCGGTGTGGGCGGCGCGGACGACCTCGTCCAGTTCCTCGGCTGTGGCCTCCACCGCAACCTGTTCCCGCTGCTTCCCGGTACGGGGGTCGACACTCCAGACTGGTGCTGCTGCCACCGCGGGTCCCTCCAGATCCGATGCCGCACTTTCCGTGTCACCCCCCAGGGGCGTTCGATATGCTGAACGCCGTCTCTGGTGATGAATGCGCTGTTGGAGACTATTTCCCGTCCAACGAAGGGGTCAAGGGCGATGTCGGCAGGCGAGAGCGGCGGCGGTGCACAGGTGAAGTCCGCGGTGCGGACCGTGGAGCTGCTGGAGTTCTTCGCCGGGCGCCCCGGAATGCACTCCCTCGCCGCGGTCCAGGAGGCCGTCGGCTACCCCAAGTCCAGCCTGTACATGCTGCTGCGCACACTGGTCGAGCTGGGCTGGGTGGAGACGGACGCGACGGGCACGCGGTACGGCATCGGCGTACGGGCCCTGCTGGTCGGCACCTCGTACATCGACGGGGACGAGGTGGTCGCCGCGGCCCGCCCCACCCTCGACCGGCTCTCCGACGACACCACGGAGACCATCCACCTCGCCCGCCTGGACGGCACGAACGTCGTCTACCTCGCCACCCGCCAGTCGCAGCACTATCTGCGCCCCTTCACCCGGGTCGGCCGCAGGCTCCCGGCCCACTCCACCTCGCTCGGCAAGGCCCTGCTGGCCACGCACACCGACGAGCAGGTCCGCAAGCTGCTGCCGGAGACGCTGCCCGCGCTGACCGAGCACACGATCACGGACCGGGAGAAGCTCATCGAGGAGCTGCGCCAGGTGCGCGAGCAGGGCTTCGCGGTGGACCGCGAGGAGAACACGCTGGGCCTGCGCTGCTTCGGCGTGGCGATCCCGTACCGCACGCCCGCCCGTGACGCGATCAGCTGCTCGGTGCCGGTGGCGCGGCTCACGCCGGCGCACGAGCAGATGGTGAAGGACGCCCTGTTCGACGCCCGCGACCGCCTCACCCTGGCCACCCGCCACCTCTGACCGCGCCGGGAGCCCCGCCCCCGCCGAACGCGCTCACATGATCGTGTGCCCATGTGATGAAGGGTCCATGAGAAAGCGGTCCGGACGGGAACGCGGCACCCCTCGCCGCTCGTCTTTTCCTACGGCATGAACAAGACGATCAGGCGTGCCGCCGTCTTCACACTGCTGCTCGTCCTCTCCCTTCTGGTGCGGGCGACCTGGGTGCAGTTCTACGACGGCAAGGCACTGGCGGACGACAAGGACAACCGGCGGAACGCGATCGCCCTGTACGCGAACCCGCTCGGGAATATCATCGTGGCCGGTGACGCGATCACCGGTTCCGCGCAGACGAAAGGCGGCGACCTCAAGTACAAGCGGACCTACAAGGACGGCGGTCTGTACGCGGCGGTCACCGGCTACAGCTCGCAGGTGTACGGCGCGACCCAGTTGGAGGGCATCTACCGTGACCTCCTGGACGGCTCGGACCTCCAGCTCAAGAACCCGCTGGACAGCCTGACCAACAAGCGCGCCGACCCCGGTGACGTGGTCACGACCATCGACCCGGCGGTGCAGAAGGCCGGCTTCGAGGCCCTCGGGGACAAGAAGGGCGCGGCCGTCGCGATCGACCCGAAGACGGGCCGGATCCTCGGCGTGGTCTCCACCCCGTCGTACGACCCGACGTCGATCAGCGCGGGCGACAAGGGCGTCTGGGAGAGGCTGACCAAGGACCCCGACAAGCCGATGGTCAACCGCGCGCTGCGGCAGCCGCTGCCGCCGGGCTCGACGTTCAAGCTGGTGGTGGCGTCGGCGGCGCTGGAGAGCGGTCTGTACGGCGACGTCGACGCGAGGACGGACAGCCCCGACCCGTACACCCTGCCGAACACGCACACGGTTCTGCGCAACGAGAACACCTCCGCACCCTGTGAGAACGCCTCGATCCGGGTGGCCCTCCGGTACTCCTGCAACAACGTCTTCGCCAAGATGGCCGTCGACCTCGGGCAGGACAAGGTGAAGGCGATGGCGGAGAAGTTCGGCTTCAACGACACCAAGCAGGACGTGCCGGTGCGCGCGTACCCCAGCGTGTACCCGTCGGACATGGACAAGTCCTCGACGGCCCTGACCGGCATCGGCCAGTTCGACGTGACCGCGACCCCGCTCCAGATGGCGATGGTCTCGGCCGCGATCGCCAACGACGGCAAGCTCGTCTCGCCGCACATGGTGTCGCAGACCAGCGACGCCGACGGGAACGTGCTGAAGGACTACGACGACGACACGCAGAGCGAGCGGATCGTCAGCTCGGACACCGCCCGGCAGCTCCGGTCGGCGATGCGCACGGTGGTGGAGGAGGGCACCGGCACCAACGCCCTCATCCCCGGCGTGACCGTCGGCGGCAAGACAGGTACCGCCCAGCACGGCGAGAAGAACAGCAAGACGCCGTACGCCTGGTTCACCTCGTACGGGAAGTCCGACTCCACCGGCAAGGAGGTCGCCGTCGCGGTGATGGTCGAGCAGTCGGACGCGGCCCGCTCCGAGGTCAGCGGCAACGGACTGGCGGCCCCGGTCGCCAAGGCGATGATGCAGGCCGCGCTGAAGAAGTGAACGACGGAAGTCCGACGGCCGGCGCCTCCTCCCGGGGGCGCCGGCCGTCCGGTCAGGGGCGGTTGCTCACTTCACGCCGAGGAGCTGCTCCAGCGGGTCGATCGCGAAGTAGACGAGGAACAGCGCGGAGGACGCCCACAGCAGCCAGTGGACCTCCCTGGCCTTGCCGAGCACCGTCTTGATCAGCACGTACGCCAGGAAGCCCGCCCCGATGCCGTTGGTGATCGAGTAGGTGAACGGCATCACGGCGATGGTGAGGAAGGCGGGGATGGCGATCTCGTAGCTGTCCCAGTCGATGTGCTTGACCTGGGTCATCATCAGGAAGCCGACGGCGATGAGAGCGGGCGCGGCGGCCTGGAGCGGGACGATCGTGAGGATCGGGGTCAGGAACAGGGCGAGCGCGAACAGTCCGCCGGTGACCAGGTTGGCGAAGCCGGTGCGCGCGCCCTCGCCGACCCCGGCCGCCGACTCGATGTACGAGGTCGAGGAGGAGGCGGAGGCCGCGCCGCCGGCGACCGCGGCGGCGCCGTCGATGAGCAGCACCCGGCCGAGGTTGGGCACCTTGCCCTCCTCGTCGAGCAGGCCCGCCTCGGCGCTGATGCCGACGACCGTGCCCATGGTGTCGAAGAAGTCGGACAGGATGAGGGTGAAGACCAGCAGCACGACGGTGATCGCGCTGGTGGCGCCGAACGCGCCGAACAGGCTGAAGTGACCGAGGAGTCCGAAGTCCGGGGCGGCCACGACGTCGTCGGGCACCTTCGGGCTGGTCAGGCCCCAACTCTTGATGTCGGCGGCGGAGTTGATGATGATCGCCACGACCGTCATGGTGACGATGCTGATCAGGATGGCGCCCTTGACCTTGCGGGCCAGCAGCCCGATGGTCAGCAGCACGCCGAGACAGAACACCAGGATGGGCCAGCCGCTCAGGGCTCCCGTGCCGCCGAGCTGCACCGGCACGGTGGTGTTCGCGGCGTCCGGGATACGGGTGGCGAAACCGGCGTCCACGAAGCCGATGAAGGCGATGAACAGGCCGATGCCGACGCTGATCGCCTGCTTCATCGCCTGCGGTATCGCCCGCATGACGGCCTCGCGCAGCCCGGTCACCACCAGGGCGCAGATGAGCAGTCCCTCCAGGACGATCAGGCCCATCGCGTCGTCCCAGCTCATCAGCGGGGCGATCTGGAACGCGACGACCGCGTTGAGGCCGAGGCCCGCGGCGAGCGCCAGCGGGAGGTTGCCGCCGACGCCCATGATGATGGTCATGACCGCGGCCACCAGGGCGGTGGCGGTGGTGAGTTGGACGGAGTCGAGCTGGTGGCCGAACTTGTCCTTGGCGCTGCCGAGGATGATCGGGTTCAGGACGAGGATGTAGGCCATCGTGAAGAAGGTGGCGAAGCCACCGCGTATCTCGCGGCCGAAGGTGGAGCCCCTCGCGGATATCTTGAAGAACCCGTCGACCCCGCCTGCCGCCGGTGGGGCGGCACTTGGCCGGTCGTCGACCTGCTGCGCTTCGGACATGGCGATACTCCTCGGTACCTGCGTGCCGGGTGTGCGGATGCTGGCTGGATTGTTCCCTTCCTCGGCCACTCTCAGGTTTTCGCTGTGTTACGGAACCCGGGAAACAACCACGTGTTCGTTTTCCACGTCCTTCAGGGTGTGGATCCACCGGCCTGAGCCCCCCTCGCGGCCGGCGGCACACGACGCCCCCGCCGGTGACGACCGGCGGGGGCGTCCTCGTCACGCGGGGCCACCACGGCGTACGTGGGGGCCGGCTCACGAGGTGTGGCGGTTCAGCTCACGAAGTACGTGGGGTTCGGGAGCTTGTACGTCTTGTCGGCGTAGCCGCCGTCGAGGTCCGAGTACTGGTCGCCGAAGTTGCCGACGATGTCGTAGCCGAGCGACTCGATGTGCTTGCGGGTACCGGACTTGAACTGGACGGTGGTGCAGTTCCAGGCGGCGGCGGTGGCGCAGGCGCTCAGGTAGGCGGGCGGGTTGGCCGCGTCCTTGAGGAACATGTGGGCGGAGTCGAGGTTGACGTCGACGCCGACCTTCTTCAGGTTCTCGACGGCGGAGGCCCGCTGCGACTCCTTCAGGCCCGAGTTGTAGAACACCTCGACGCCCTTGGACGCGGCGTACCGGACGAGTTCGGGGCTGCCGAAGACGGCGGGGCGGTCGGCCTTGGCGACGTAGTCCGCCCACGTGGCCGAGTTGTAGGTGTAGTTGGTCTTCCTCTCGTAGTCGAAGGAGAGCAGCAGGGTGTCGTCGATGTCGAAGACGACGGCGGGCTTGTGCCCCCGGTGGTGGCCCGTACGGGCGGCCTTGTCGATGTCGCGCCGGGCGGCGGCGTCGACGCGCGCGAGGTCCTTGGCGTACTGGCTGGCCGGCGACGCCTGGTACACCCCGTCGCTGTCGAGCGTGGCGCCGTAGTAGGTGTCGATGTCCCCGACGAGAACCCCGATGTTGTAGGGCTCGTGCGTCGAGTTGACCGTCGACTGGTGGGCGGTGGCGGCGCCCGACCCGAACAGGGCGGCACCGGCGACGGCACAGGTGGCGGCGACGGCCGCGATACGCAGTGGCTTATGCATGACAAGTTTCTACGCGCGTCACCCCCGAGGGCGCGAGGCCCGTTGCCTGATCGATACACATTCCACAGGTGAGGTGCGCGGCGCCTTTCCGGCAACTCCCTTGCCAGCAGACCCGGTTGGCGAATCGAGGCGGCCGGGCCCGGCCCGAGCGGCCCTACGGCTTCCAGCCGGGGTCCCGGCCGCTCAGGCCGATCGCGCGGTCGAGCAGGGGCGCCTCGCCGGGCACCGGGACGGCGGGGCCGAAGATTCCTCCGCCGCCGGACGGGTCCGCGGCGACGGTGGTGAGGAACGTGTACGCGGCCCTGAGGGCGGTCTCGTCGGGGGCGTACTCCTGGCCGGTCGCACGGGCGAGGTCCCAGCCGTGCACCACCAGTTCGTCGGCGACCACGGCACCCGCCACCGGGCCCGGCAGGGTCACCCCGCCCGCGCGGGTCGTACCGGTCCAGGCCGCCGGGTCCCGCCAGGCGTCGGCGAGTTCGTCCAGCGCCTCCGGCAGGGCCTCGCGCCAGTCCGGCCCGATGTCGGGCAGCGCGGTGTCCGGGGCGGTGTCGGTCGTCGCGCCCAGGTCCTTGCGGGCGGCGTCACGGAAGGCGACGGCCAGCCCGGTCAGGTGGCCCAGCAGGTGGCGCACCGCGTAGTCCGGGCACGGGGTGAGACCACCGAGGCGGTCGTCCCCGACGCCCTCCGCGAGACGCGCCACGATCAGGGCCTGCGGCCCGAGGTCGAAGGTCTGGCCGGTCATCCGCTTCTCCTTGCGTGTCCGAACGCGATGGCTCCCGGAACGGTCCGAACCCGGCGGCGCCCGAGCACGTGGATCGTTCCCGGAGGGGCACGTGGCTCGTTCCCGGAGGGGCACGTGGCTCGTTCCCGGAGGGGAGGGTCGTAGGTCCCCTCGTGATGTGGACCCCGCCCGCACCCGGAACTCATCGGTCCCCCGGCGGGCAGTCCCGCCCCGGCGGCCCGGCCTGCCCGCCGGGCCGCCGCACGCCGGTGGGCCTCGCTTTCACGCCGGTGGGCCCCGCTGCGCCGTATGCAGCAGCGGCGCGGGCGGGCCACGGGTGCGGGACAGAGGCTGGGCGTCATCCGGCCCTCGTCCGACTCGGGAGAACCCGTATGCCCTCGCTGCCGCCGTCCCGCCGTCCCCGGTGCCGCCTGCCCCTCGGTGCGCTGCTGGCCGCCGTCTGCCTGACCGGCGCCCTGTCCGCGCCGGCCGGCGCGGACACCGCGCCCACCGGCCACGACCACGACCGCGCGCTGCGCGAGCAGTTGGCCGGCCTGGTGCGCTCTCCCGGCGGCCCGCCCGGTGTCATCGCCGTGCTGCGCCGGGGCGACGACACCCGGGTCGTACGCGCCGGGGTGGCGGACGTCGAGAGCGGCCGACCGATCTCACCCGACGACCACATGCGCGTCGCCAGTACGGCGAAGGCGTTCAGCGGCGCCGTCGCGCTGAGCCTGGTGGACAAGGGCGTACTGCGGCTCGACGACACCATCGGGCGCCGGCTGCCGTCCCTGCCGCGGAACTGGCACGCGGTGACCCTGCGCCGGCTCCTGAACCACACCAGCGGTCTGCCCGACTACTCCCGCAGCCCCGGGTTCCTGAAGGTCCTCACCGCCGACCCGCACCACCGCTTCGACTCCCGGCGGCTCCTCGGCTACGTGGCCGGCGACCCGCTGCTGTTCCGTCCGGGGGCGCGGTACCAGTACTCGAACTCCGACAACATCGCGGTCGCGCTGATGGCCGAGGCGGCGACCGGCAAGCGTTACGAACAGCTCCTGCGCGACCTCGTCCACCGGCCGCTCGGCCTGCGCGCCACCAGCCTCCCGCAGGGCTACCGGCTGCCCGAGCCGTACATGCGCGGCTACGACGTCGAGCCGCCCCGTCCCCCCGAGGACGTCAGCGAGGTGCTCGGCGCGTCGGGCGTGTGGGCCTCGGGCGGCATCGTCTCGACCCCGGCGGACATGACACGGTTCGTCCGCGGCTACGCGAGCGGGGCCCTGATCTCCCCGGCCACCCTGCGCGAGCAGCGCCGCTGGGTGGCCGGGGCGTCCGAGCCCGCGGGTCCCGGCGAGAACGCGGCCGGCGAGGGGATCTTCCGCTACACCACGCGCTGTGGCGTGGTCCTCGGGCACACCGGCAACTTTCCCGGCTACACCCAGCTCATCGCGGCCACGCCCGACGGCCGGCGGTCGCTGACGTTCTCGCTCACCACCCAGGTGAACAAGGAGACCGAGCCGGAGCTGCTGGAGAGGGTGCGCGGAGTCGAGGAGAACTTCGTCTGCGCGCTGCTGCGGGGGTGAGGGGTACGGGGGCGAGCGGTGACGGGGGTCAGGGCACGGCGGTTTTCGCCCCCTCCGGCCCTGCCCGTCCCCGGGGCTCCGCCCCCAGACTCCCGCTCCTCAAACGCCGGAGGGGCTGATTCCGCCGGCGCAGGAACCGAGTCGGCCGAGTCCTTCCGGCGGCTGCGTCAGAGGGCCGCCAGTGTTCGCCGCACCGTCTCCAGATCCTCGTCCGAGGCCAACCCCGCGTGGTACAGGCGGAGTTCGGTCGCGCCCAGGTCGGCCGCGCGGGACGCGTCCGCGTGCAGGGTTTCCGGGTGGCCGCCCATTCCGGAGACCACCGTGAAGTTGGCGGCGATGACCTGGCCGGGTGCGGCCGTCTCCGCGAACGGGGTCAGCGGGGCCGTGTCTCCGGTGCGGGGGACGACCACGCCGTCGGCGACGGAGAGGATGTGCCGGGGGTCGACGCCGGCGTTGGCGCCGCAGTGGAAGGAGACCGGGTCGGCGTGCAGCAGGACGCGGAAGCCGGGGGGCGCCGCCGCGCGGACCGCCCGGACCGTCTCCTCCTGGAGCGAGCGGGCCACCGCGTCACGCCACGCCCGGGTGGCCGCCGCCGTCCGCGCGCCGAGGAGCTTCTCCACACCGGCCCAGCCCCCGCCGGAGGGGGCACCGCGCCACACCGGTTCCAGCGCGCCCCGCACGAAGGACGCCAACTCCTCGGCGTCCAGGCCCTGTCGGTCGTATCCCTCGGCGCACGCCGGACAGAAGCAGAGCGACATGAGGTAGTGGCCGGCGTCCCCGAGCGGAACGCCGGCGGTCTTGTCGTGGGCGTGCAGATGGGCGAGCCCGTACCAGCCGAGCGACTCCAGTTCCGTACCGGCCGCTCCGGGCCGGACCGCGGCCTCCGCCGCCAGGTCGGTCAGGCAGGCTCGGGTGCCGGACTGGGCGATACAGGGGGCCCACGGATAGCGGTCCCCGTAGGCGTTGACGACGGAGGTGGACGGATGGTCCTTCCCCATACGGGAGTTGTGCGCGAGGACGACCCAGGTGAACACGTCGAGCCCGGCGTCGGCGAGCGCGGCGGCGGCCTCGCCGTAGGCGTCGCCGGGCGCCCAGTCCCCGGCCGGGTACGGGCGCGGGACACGGCCCGCCCACCGGTTCTCGTCCAACGGGTAGAGCACGGCGGCGTGTTCGGCCGTGACGATCCGGTGGCGGGGGTGGCGCGGGGTCAGCGCGCGGGTGGAGTGGTAGGCGGCGGCGAGGGTGGCCTGCCGGACGCCGAGCGCGGCGGTCCTGGCGGCGGCGGCCGGGTCGCCGTTGACGTCCCACGGATACAGGAACGCGGACGCCCTCACTTCTCCTCCAGCACTGCGTAGCCGCCGTCGGTGAGCCGCGCGGGCCGCTTCACGTCGTCCTTCGACCGCAGGCCGCCCACCCCGCACACACTTATGATCCACGTCCATATTCATGAACGCACCCACGCTAAGCCGCCGTCTCCGGGCCGGTCAAGCGGGCGGACCCAATACACAGAGGCGGATCTCCCCGTTCCGCGCCTTGCTTGACGGGTACGCCGACGATCCCTAGCGTGTCCACGGATGTGAATGCCGTACCCGGGTAAGGGCATCCGGTAAGCGCCCGCCGACCGCCCGACGGAGCGCCGCCCCGGCACACCGGCCCGTACCGAGGAGACCCGCATGCCCGCTCCCCGCACCGTTCTGCTCACCGGCGCCGCCGGCGGGCTCGGCACCCTGATGCGCGGGCTGCTCCCCCGGTACGGCCACGAACTGCGGCTGCTCGACCTGCTCCCGGTCGAGGGCGAGCCCGGCGCGATCACCGCCGACCTCGCCGACCGGGCGGCGCTGCGCGAGGCCGTGCGGGGCGTCGACGCGATCGTCCACCTCGCGGGGATCTCCCTGGAAGCCTCCTTCGACAAGATCCTGAAGGCCAACATCGAGGGGACGTACAACCTCTACGAGGCGGCGCGCGAGGAGGGCGTACGCCGGATCGTCTTCGCCTCCTCCAACCACGCGGTCGGCTTCACCCCGCGCCCGCGCGGCGGCGACCCGCTGGTCCCGGTCGACACCCCGCACCGCCCCGACACCTTCTACGGACTGTCCAAGTCGTTCGGCGAGGACCTCGCCCAGCTCTACTGGGACAAGCACGGCCTGGAGACCGTCTCGGTGCGCATCGGCTCCTGCTTCGCCGAGCCCACCAGCGTGCGCATGCTGTCGCTGTGGCTGAGCCCCGAGGACGGCGCCCGCCTCTTCCACGCGGCGCTCACCGCCGAGGACGTGGGACACACCGTCGTCTACGGCTCCTCCGCCAACACCCGCCTGTGGTGGGACCTTTCGAGCGCCCGCGCCCTCGGCTACGAGCCGCGCGACGACTCCGAGCCGTACGCCCGCAAGCTCATCGCCGAGCAGGGCGACCTCGATCCGGACAGCCCCGACCACGCCTGCCTGGGCGGCCACTTCACCACGCACCCGCCGATCTGGCCGCACTGACCCCGGCGGGGCCCCGGCGGCAAAGCGCCAGGGGCGAGGCGGCGAGCGGGCGCCGAACGGGCCCGCCCGCCGCCCTGTTCGGGCACGAAGCCTGCCCGATCACACCCGCTCCCGCGCTCCGCCCCAGGTCGCCCGCCGATGACGGTGAGGCCGAACGGGCGCAGCCGGGCAGGATCGGGCAGTCAACAGGCCTGGTCAGTGGCCGATACCCGCTGTAGAACTTCCCTCAAGGGCTCCACCGGGCCCGAACGGGCAGTGCGCGACGGAGCGCGAGAGAGCGGGTGAGAGCCATGCCGGCGATGACGGCGGAAGAACGGCAGCGCGAGATCGTCCGGGTCGCGCGCCGCACGGGCTCGGTCGACGTCACCGAACTCGCCGTCGCCCTGGGCGTCGCCAAGGAGACCGTACGACGGGATCTGCGCACCCTGGAGGACCACGGCCTGGTGCGCCGCACCCACGGCGGCGCCTATCCCGTGGAGAGCGCCGGCTTCGAGACCACGCTCGCCTTCCGCACCACGAGCCATGTGCCGGAGAAACGCCGGATCGCCGCCGCGGCGGCCGAACTGCTCGGGGACGCCGAGACCGTCTTCGTCGACGAGGGGTTCACGCCGCAGCTCATCGCCGAAGCGCTGCCGAGGGACCGGCAGCTCACCGTCGTCACCGCCTCCCTCGCCACCGCGGGCGCGCTCGCCGCGGCCGAGAACACGAGCGTCCTGCTGCTCGGCGGCCGGGTGCGGCCCGGCACCCTCGCCACCGTCGACCACTGGACGACGAAAATGCTCGCCGGGTTCGTCATCGACCTGGCCTTCATCGGCGCCAACGGCGTCTCCCGCGAACACGGCCTCACCACCCCCGACCCGGCCGTCAGCGAGGTCAAGGCGCAGGCGATCAGGGCCTCCCGGCGGACCGTCTTCGCCGGGGTGCACACCAAGTTCGGCGCCGTCAGCTTCTGCCGGTTCGCCGACATCAGCGCCCTGGAAGCGATCGTCACGAGCACGCTGCTCCCGGCGTCCGAGGCGCACCGCTACTCGCTCCAGGGCCCCCAGGTCATCCGCGTCTGACAACCGAACCGCCTCGCTTCCCCTCCAACCCCGGGGCACCACCATGCCTCAACCGCCCTTTATATTCCCGTTCCTCCAGGAGTGATCCATGCGAACCCCGAGCCGACGGAGGCCGCGCGCACTGCTCGCCGTGGCCGCCGCAGGAACCCTGATTACCCCGATCCTCGCCGGCTGCTCGGGAGCAGGCGGCAGCAGCGGCGGGTCCTCCGGCCATTCCATCAACGTCCTGATGGTGAACAACCCGCAGATGGTCGAGCTGCAGAAGCTCACCAAGGCGAACTTCACCAAGGACACCGGCATCAAGGTGAACTTCACCGTCCTGCCCGAGAACGACGTCCGCGACAAGATCAGCCAGGACTTCGCCAACCAGGCGGGCCAGTACGACGTCGCGACCCTGTCCAACTACGAGATACCGATCTACGCCAAGAACGGGTGGCTCCACTCGCTCGACTCGTATGTGAAGGACGACACCGCCTTCGACCAGCAGGACATCGCCGCGCCGATGCGGCAGTCCCTCACGGCCAAGGACGGAAAGCTCTACGGCGAGCCGTTCTACGGCGAGTCGTCCTTCCTGATGTACCGCAAGGACGTCTTCGCCAAGAAGGGCCTGAAGATGCCCGCGCACCCCACCTGGCAGCAGGTGGCCGACCTCGCGGCGAAGGCGGACGGCGCCGAGTCCGGCATGAAGGGCATCTGCCTGCGCGGGCTGCCCGGCTGGGGCGAGGTCATGGCCCCCCTCACCACCGTCGTGAACACCTTCGGCGGCACCTGGTTCGACAAGGACTGGAAGGCCCAGGTGGACTCCCCGGAGTTCAAGAAGGCCACCCAGTTCTACGTCGACCTGGTACGCAAGCACGGTGAGGCGGGCGCGCCGCAGGCCGGCTTCGCCGAATGCCTCAACAACATGACCCAGGGCAAGACCGCCATGTGGTACGACGCCACGTCCGCCGCCGGTCTGCTGGAGGCCAAGAACTCCCCGGTCAAGGGCAAGCTCGGCTACGCGCCCGCGCCGGTCGAGAAGACCAAGTCCTCCGGCTGGCTCTACACCTGGGCCTTCGGCGTCCAGAAGGCGTCCAAGAACCCCGGCGACGCCTGGAAGTTCATCTCCTGGGCCTCGGGCAAGGGCTACGAGAACCTGGTGGGCAAGACCTCGGGCTGGGCCAACGTACCGGCCGGCAAGCGGGAGTCGACCTACGAGATCCCCGGATACAAGAAGGAAGCCGCGGCCTTCCAGGAGATGACCCGTGAGGCCATCGCGGGCGCCCGCCCGAACAACCCGGGTGTCCAGCCGCGCCCCGCTCCGGGCATCCAGTTCGTCGGCATCCCCGAGTTCACCGACCTGGGCACCAAGGTCTCCCAGGAGATCAGCGCGGCCATCGCCGGACGCCAGTCCGTCGACGCGGCCCTGAAGAAGTCCCAGAAGCTCGCGGAGAACGTCGCCCAGCAGTACGAGGGATCATGACCACCGCCACGACGTCCCCCCGGGTCGCCGCCACCGCTCCCGGGCGGTCGGCGGCGCGGCCCCCCAACCGTATGCGCGCCTGGGCCCGGCGCGGCCCGCTGCTGCCGGCCCTGGTCTTCATGATCGTGGTGACCCAGCTCCCCTTCGTCGCCACGCTGGTGATCTCGTTCTTCGACTGGAACGCGCTCTACCCCAAGGCCCGCCACTTCACCGGCTTCGGCAACTACTCCGAGGTGCTGACCGACGCCGACCTGCGGCACTCCGTCTGGACGACGGTCCTGCTGACCGTGACCGTCGTCCTGGTCAGCCTCGTCCTCGGGCTCGGGCTCGCCCTGCTCCTGGACCGCAAGTTCCGCGGCCGGGGCATCGTCCGCACCCTGCTGATCGCCCCGTTCCTGGTCGTCCCGGTCGCGGCGGCCCTGCTGTGGAAGCACGTGCTCTACAACCCCGAATACGGGCTGTTCAACGGCCTGTTGCACTACGTGGGGGGCCCGCAGCCCGACTGGATCTCCAACACCCCGCTGCTCGCCGTCGAGGCCTCCCTCGTCTGGCAGTGGACGCCCTTCATGATGCTGATCCTGCTGGCCGGCCTGCAGAGCCGCGACCACCAGCAGATGGAGGCCGCCCAGGTCGACGGGGCGAGCCCCTGGCAGGTCTTCCGCTATCTGACCCTGCCGCATCTGCGCCGCTACCTCGAACTGGGCGCCCTGCTCGGCTCGATCTACATCGTGCAGAACTTCGACGCCGTGTTCACCCTGACCTCCGGCGGCCTGGGCACCGCCAACCTGCCCTACACCGTGTACCAGAGCTTCTACCAGGCCCACGAGAACGGCCTGGCCTCGGCCGCCGGCGTCCTGGTCGTCATCGGCTCGATCATCATCGCGACCTTCGCCCTGCGCGTCGTGTCGTCCCTGTTCAACGAGGAGGCGGCCCGCCGATGAGTGCCACCCCCGTCACCACCCGGCCCCGCGCCCGCCGCGGCAAGGGCGCCGGCCTGGGCCTGGCCGCCTGGGCGCTGGGCATCGTCTTCTTCCTGCCCATCGCGTGGATGGCGCTGACGTCCTTCCACGCCGAGTCCGACGCCGCGACCAACCCGCCGTCCTTCGCCGCGGCGCTGACCCTGGACGGCTACCGCACGTTCTTCGGCGCGGGCGGCGGTCCCAGCCCGTGGCCCTCGCTCATCAACTCCGCCATGGCGTCGGTCATGTCGACCCTTCTCGTGCTGCTGCTCGCCCTCCCGGCGGCCTACGCGCTGTCCATCCGGCCGGTGAAGAAGTGGACCGACGTCCTGTTCTTCTTCCTGTCGACCAAGATGCTCCCCGTCGTGGCCGGCCTGCTGCCGATCTACCTCTTCGCCAAGAACACCGGCATGCTCGACAACATCTGGCTGCTGGTCATCCTCTACACCTCGATGAACCTGCCGATCGCGGTGTGGATGATGCAGTCCTTCCTCGCCGAGGTCCCCGTCGCGGTCATCGAGGCCGCGCAGATCGACGGCGCACGGCTGCCGACCGTCCTCGCCCGCGTGGTGGCGCCCATCGCCCTGCCCGGCATCGCGGCGACCGCGCTGATCTGCTTCATCTTCAGCTGGAACGAGCTGCTGTTCGCCCGGGTGCTCACCGGTGTGGTCGCCGAGACCGCGCCCGTCTTCCTCACCAGTTTCATCACCAGCCAGGGCCTGTTCCTGGCCAAGGTGTGCGCCGCGTCGCTCGTCGTCTCCCTGCCGGTACTCGCCGCGGGGTTCGCCGCCCAGGACAAACTGGTCCAGGGCCTGTCGTTGGGAGCCGTGAAATGAAGGCCGCTGTCATCGAGTCCGTCGGCCGCGCTGTCGTCGCCGAGGTCCCGGACCCGACGCCGGGCCCCCGCGAGGTCGTGGTCGAGGTCGCCGCCTGCGGCCTGTGCGGCACCGATCTGCACATCCTCCAGGGCGAGTTCGCGCCCAAGCTGCCGATCGTGCCGGGCCACGAGTTCGCCGGCGAGATCGTCGGCGTCGGCACCCAGGTCACCGAACTCGCCGTCGGCGACCGGGTGGCCGTCGACCCGTCCCTGTACTGCTACGAGTGCCGGTACTGCCGTACGGGCCACAACAACCTCTGCGAACGGTGGGCCGCGATCGGCGTCACCACCGCCGGCGGCGCGGCCCAGTACGCGACCGCCCCCGTCGCGAACTGCGTCAAGCTCCCCGAGCACGTCCGCACCCAGGACGCGGCCCTCGTCGAACCGCTCTCCTGCGCCGTGCGCGGCTACGACGTCCTGCGGTCCCGGCTCGGCGCCCACGTCCTGATCTACGGCTCGGGAACCATGGGTCTGATGATGCTGGAGCTGGCCAAGCGCACCGGCGCCGCCAGCGTCGACGTGGTCGACCTGAACGCGGACCGGCTCGCCACCGCCCGGCAGCTCGGCGTCTCCGCGTCGGCGGCGAACCCCGACGAACTGGACCGCCCACAGGGCTGGGACCTGGTCATCGACGCGACCGGCAACGCGGCGGCCATCCAGGACGGGCTGGACCGGGTCGCCAAGGCCGGCACCTTCCTCCAGTTCGGCGTCGCCGACTACGCGACCCGGGTCACCATCGACCCGTACCGCGTCTACAACCAGGAGATCACCATCACCGGCTCGATGGCCGTGCTGCACAGCTTCGAGCGCGCGGCGGAACTCTTCGCCACGGGGGTCCTCGACCCGTCGGTCTTCATCAGCGACCGGCTCCCGCTGACCAGCTATCCCGAGGCCCTGGAGCAGTTCGCCTCGGGCGTCGGACGGAAGATCGTCGTCGTGCCCTGACCGGAGACCGCGCGGAGGGGGGATGACCGGGAGCGCCCGGTCATCCCCCCTCCCCCAGTCCCCCCAACTCACTCTTGGGTAAGGGAACGGTAAAGCGGCTCCGCTCGTTACCCCAGTCATGACAGCTATGACCCCCGGCTCGAACATCCCTCTCCCCGTCTCGCGCGTGACGGTGGACGTCGCCGCCCCGGTGCGGCTCGACGTGTCGAGCCTGCTGCTCACCGCCGACGGCAAGGTGCGCTCCGACGACGACTTCATCTTCTACAACCAGCCCACCGGCCCCGGCGTGAGCTACCGCTCCGGCGGCGGCACGGCACCGGACGCGATCACGGTCGACACCACCGCCGTGCCCCCGGGCATCGAGAAGATCGTCGTCACCGCGAGCCCGGACGCCGCGGGCCAGTCCTTCCAGGGCATCGAGCCCACCGCGACCATCCGCAACGCGGACGACAACGCGGTGCTGGCCACCTTCACCCCGCCCCGCCTCGGGACGGAAACGGCCCTGGTGATCGTCGAGATCTACCTCCGCAACGGCGCGTGGAAGGCCCGCGCCGTCGGCCAGGGGTACGCGAACGGGCTGGCGGGCATCGCCACCGACTTCGGCGTGAGCGTGGAGGAGCCGGCGCCGGCCGCCCAGCCCGCCCCAGCGCCGCAGGCCCCCGTGACTCCCCCGGCGCCCGCCGCGCCCCCGGCCGCCGCGGCTCCGGCGCCGGGCGCGGGCAAGATCAACCTCGACAAGGGGCGGGTCAGCCTCCAGAAGAACCAGACGGTGTCCCTGGTCAAGGGCGGCCGTCCCCTCCTCTCCCAGGTCAAGATGGGCCTTGGCTGGGAGCCCGCGTACCGCGGCAAGGACATCGACCTGGACGCGTCGGTCATCGCGTTCGGGCCGGACCGCAATCACATCGACAGCTGCTACTTCGGCAAGCTGTCGATCGTGAACGGCGCGATCAAGCACTCCGGGGACAATCTCACCGGTGAGGGCGGCGGGGACGACGAGGTGATCACCGTCGACCTCGGCCGCCTCCCCCAGGAGGTCACCGGCCTCGTCTTCACGGTGAACTCCTTCTCCGGCCAGAAGTTCACCGAGGTGGCCAAGGCCTATTGCCGGCTCATCGACGCCGGCAGCGGTGATGAGCTGGTGCGCTTCGACCTCACCAACGCGGAGGCGCAGACGGGGGTGATGATGGCGAAGCTGATCAAGCAGTTCTCCGGGGAGTGGGAGATGACGGCCCTCGGCGAGTTCGTCAAGGGCCGCACGGTCCGGGCCATGGTCAAACCGGCGGCCCAGTCCCTCTGACGGGGGTCCGCCCCGCGCCTTTCGCCCCGGGCCGGCCCACCCTTCCGGGTCGGCCCACCCTTCCGGGCCGGCCCCGGGGCGCCCCTCTCCCGCAAGCCTGTTCTCGCCCCCTCCGCCCCTACCCGTCCCGTACTTGGGGCTCCGCCCCAGACCCCGCTCCTCGAACGCCGGAGAGGCTGGATTTACCTGCCCGCACCCGGCACCCGGCACCCGGCGGAAGGGGCCGTGCCGGTACCTCAGATGTCCGTCGCTTACGCCCGGATCGAGCAGGCCCGCCTTCGCCACCCACGTCTGGTCCAGCGGCGACGGACGGATGTACCGGCACGGCCCCGACCCGCCCACCGGCTGGAACCGGGAACGCGACTCAGGCCGCCGCCCACGGCCACTCCGCGTCCCGCCCCGACTCGACCAACGGCACCAGCCGGAACGCCGTGTCGGACAGCCCCCCGAACACATGCCGGTTGGCGGCCCCCGGCCCCGAGGGCCCGTGCCCCGCGCGATACCCCGCGAGGTTCCACGTGTAGACCGGCACCCGAGCCGGCACCTGCGCGGTCGGGTCACCGGCCGGGCTGACCGCGGCCTGCTCGTCGGTCACGATGAGCACCCGGTCGTGCGACCCGTAATGCCCCCGCACCGCCGCACTCGTGTTCGTACCGCCCAGATCCCCGAACCGGCCGAGAACCCTCAGCACCGACTCCCCCGCCCGGAACGGCACCGCCTTGCTGCTGGTGCCGAACTCGACGAGATCCGCGTCCGCCGCCCGCAGCGCCAGCGCCGTACCGAAGATCGCCGCCGCGTCGGCCCGGGTCAGCTCGGAGCGGTCGGACAGCCGGGAGTGGAACATCGACCCCGAGCGGTCCACGAGGACCAGGGTCCGCCCGGGCAGCGCGGGCACGTTGGCCAGCGAGTGCGCGAGCGCCCGCTCCAGCGGATACGCCCAGCGCAGCGACGGCGCGTGCTGGTAGGCGGCGAGGTACCGGAACGGGAACTGCCGCGACCGCGCGACCTGCTCGGGGTCGCTGATCTTCGCGGCCACCTCCGCCGCCACCTCGTCGCTCACCCCCGCCGCGTCGAAGTTCCGCAGGTTGCGGACGAGTGCCATCGCGCCCATGGAGGGAATGACGGCCTCCCAGGCGGCCTTGTCCATCGGGCCCTGGATCCAGCCGGCCAGCGCCTCCCAGGTCATGCCGGCCTCGGCCAGCCGCCGGGCCCCGTCCGGAGCGGCGACGAGCGCGCGCCGTTCGGCGGGCGGCAGCGCCATCAGGTCGCGGTGGGCGACGAGCGCGGGCAGCGAGGCGGGCACCTCGGCCCGGTCGGGGTTGTGACGCCGGTCGAGCGCGTACCGGAACAGGTCGCCCTGCCACGGCTTCGCGGGGTCGGGCGCGGCGTGCACGAGGTTGAGGATGTCGCCGAAGCGGTACCCCTTGGAGGCGGTGTCGTACTTCAGCAGGGAGGTGGCGCCGTAGAGCCGGCGTACCGCGTCGGCGACGCCGCGCTTGACCGGCTTGGGAAGCGTACGGCCGTACCGGGAGGTCCAGTAGGCGAGCAGCTCGCCCGGCTCGTCGGGACGCCGCAGCACGGAGTCGACGACCCGCCGGTTGGCGGGCCCGTCGGTGACGCCGGCGTCGAGGCGCGCCTTGACGTACTCGGCGGCGCCGACGATCGCGGCCGTACGCACGTTGCCGTCGGCGCGCAGCCAGCCGAGCAGGGCTGCCGTCCAGGACGGGTCGCTGACGGCCAGCTCCCGGACGAGCGCGGCGAACCGGTCGTCGCGGTCGGAGCCGGTCTCGTAAAAGGTCTGCTGCGAGACGAAGTTGGAGAGCGCGAGCAGAAAAAGCTCGGAGCGCGCGTCGCGCTCATGGCCCCGGCCCCCCTCGTGGGTACGCAGCACGCGGCCGGTGGAGGTCACGCGCGAGGCGGACCGTGCCTTCGTGGTGCGGATGTTGAAGCGTGCCATGGTGAATTCCCCCGAATTCAAGAGTTTTCCGGAGGGAGGCACAGCAAAAGGAGGGTGCCCGAGATCGGGAGTCGGCGACGGACTTTCGGAAGTGTGGTGTCCAGAGTTCAGGTCGGCGGAACCGACGTAGGTGCTCTAGCCCCTGAGCTACACCGGCGTGTGGTACCGGTGGCGGGACTCGAACCCGCGGCCGCCCCATTATCAGTGGAAGTAGGTCCTGCCTTCGCACCTGGACGTTCATCACTGTAGGCAGGCGGCCGCGGGTCGGGCGAGCGAATTAAACTCCGGGGAAATCGGCGGGAGTTCAGCCGCGCTTCTGCCGCTTCCAGGGGCCGGTGATGGCGACCATGATGCCGGGCACCTGGATGTTGGCGTAGAGGGTGCGGCCGTCGGGCGAGAAGGTGACGCCGGTGAACTCGCTGTATTCGGGCTCCTCGGCGGTGCCGATGTTGAGTTCGTTGCGGGCGATCGGGTACGTACGGCCGCTTTCGGTGGCGCCGAAGAGGTGCTGGATGCCTTCGCCGTCCTCGGCGATGACCAGGCCGCCGTACGGGGAGACGGTGATGTTGTCGGGGCCGTCGAAGGCGCCGTCGGCGGACGGGTCCGGGTTCACGCCGATGAGGACCTTCAGCGTCAGGGTGCGGCGCTTGGGGTCGTAGAACCAGACGGCGCCGTCGTGGGCCTGGCCGGGGCTCTCGGTGCGGGCGTAGGAGGAGACGATGTAGACGCCGCCGTCGCCCCACCACATGCCTTCGAGCTTGCGGGCGCGGGTGACCTGGCCGTCGGTGAACTGCTTGCGGACGGAGACCGTCTTCGCGTCGCGGTCGGGGACGTCGACCCAGTCCACGCCGTACACGGTGCCGATCTTCGTGGCGCGGGAGAGGTCGTCGACGTAACGGCCGCCGGAGTCGAAGCACTTGAAGGCCTGAAGGGCGCCGTCGGTGTCGCCGAGGGTGCGGAGCCGGCCGTGGCCGTGCTCGAAGCCCTGCGGGGGCGTCCAGCGGTACAGCAGACCGTTGGGGCCGGAGGCGTCCTCGGTGAGGTAGAGACGGCCGCGCTTGGGGTCGACGACGACGGCCTCGTGGGCGTAGCGGCCGAGCGCCTTGATCGGCTTGGGGTTGCGGTTGCGGCGGCGGTCCTCGGGGTCGACCTCGAAGACGTAGCCGTGGTCCTTGGTGAACCCGTTGGTGCCGGCCTTGTCCTCGGTCTCCTCGCAGGTGAGCCAGGTGCCCCAAGGGGTGTTGCCGCCCGCGCAGTTGGTGGCGGTGCCGGCGATGCCGACCCACTCCGCGACCTTGTCCCGGCGGACCTCGACCACCGTGCAGCCGCCCGCCGCGGCGGGGTCGTAGACGAGGCCCTCGGTGAGCGGCACGGGATAGGGCCAGTTGGCGCGGGGGCCGGCCAGCTCGTGGTTGTTGACCAGGAGGGTGGCGCCGCGCGGGCCGCTGAAGGTGGAGGTGCCGTCGTGGTTGGAGGGGGTGAACTCGCCCGACTCCAGCCTGGTCTTGCCGCTGTGGGTGATCACGCGGTAGCTGAACCCGGCGGGGAGCGAGAGGAGGCCCTTGGGGTCGGTGACGAGCGGTCCGTAGCCGACGCCGCCGTGCTCGTGGCCGTGCCCGTGGCGGGCCGCCGCGTCGTCGGCGTGGGTGTCGGTCTCGGTGGCCGCGAGCGCGTTGGGGGCGGTGGCGAGGGCGCCGACGCTGCCGACCAGGGCCACGCCTGCACCGGTGATCGCGGACTGTCTGGCGAAGTCCCTGCGGGTGAGCGACATGTATGTCTCCTGTGACGGTGGACTCGGACTGCCGTGGGGGGCGGTGGCGACCTCGTACGCGGCCACACCGTCCCGCCCCCGCCTGAACGCGAGTTGAACGCGCGCCGACTTCAGGACACCCGCTTCCGTGAATCCACCCACCCGGCCCATCCGGACCCCGCGACTCCGCGGCACCGCGACTTCACGACTCCGCGGCACCGCGGCTTCACGGCACCGCGACTTCACGACTTCACGGCTCCGCACCGAGTCCCATCCGGCCCCTCCAGAGCCCGCCACTCCGGACCGAGGCCACCCGCCCCATCCGGACCCCGGACCGCTGGACCGAGCCCCACCCGGCCGCCGGACGCCGCCCCGCACCGGCAACCGCGTCCGGCCCGTACGGCGATACGGCCCGTACGGCGATACGGCCCCGTCGTCATCCCCCCTGCTGCGACCGCGCCTTGAACGCCGCCTTGCGGGCCTCCTTGGCGATCTTCTTGTCGGGGTGCAGCCGGCCCATCGCTTCGAGGACGTCGGGGGTGGCCGGGTGGCCGACCCGCCAGGCCATGTCGAAGAAGCCGCTGTGCTGCTGGGCGAGCCCCTCCACGAGAGCCTGTAGCTCGTCGGAGTTGCCCTCGGCGGCGAGCTGGGCCGCGACCGTGTCGATGGTGAGCCAGAAGACGAGGTCCTCGGAGGGCGGGGGCACGTCGGTGGCGCCGTTCTCCGAGAGCCAGACACGGGCGAGGCCGCCCAGCTCGGGGTCGTCCAGCACGGCCCGCAGCGCCGGCTCGGCCTCCGGTCCGACCAGGGTGAGGGCCTGCTGGCAGTGCAGGCGGCGCAGCGGGGCCCCCGCGTCGGCGCCGCGCGCGGCGGACAGCAGCTCCCGCGCGGCGGGCAGCGGTTCGCGCCGGGTGAGCCACAGCTCGATCTCGGCCTGAGCGGCGGCGGGCGGGAAGTCGGCGGTGCCGTCGAGGAGGGCGTCGGCGCCCTTGTCCGCGAGGTCGCCGACGGCCGGGGCGTCGAAGCCGGCCTCAGCCAGCCGGGCGCGCAGTCCGTAGAGGCCGAGCGGGGTGAGGCGGACGACGCCGTAGCGGGAGATGTCGGTGTCGTCCACGGGGGCGGCGGGTTCGATGTCGGTGTCGGCCATGAGCGCTTCGTCCACGGGCTGGAAGCGGACGAGGCCGATGGGCTCCAGCAGCCGGAACTGGTCGTCCAGCCGCATCATCGCGTCCGAGACCTGCTCCAGGACGTCGTCGGTGGGTTCGCCCATGTCGTCGGGCACGATCATGGAGGCGGCGAGCGCGGGCAGCGGCACCGGGACCTCGTCGGCGGTGTCCTCGCCTGCGGTCAGCAGGTACAGGTTGCCGAGGACGCCGTCGAGGAACTCGGCCTCGGCCTCGGGGTCCCAGTCGAGCGAGGAGAGGTCGATCTCGCCGGTCTCGTCCATGGCGTCCACGAGATCGTCCAGGTCGGGCACGCTCGCGTCGGCGAGGACGGTGTCGAGGGCGCCGAGCCAGACGGCGAGGACGTCCTGCGGGCCGCCGGAGGTGAGCAGGGCGAGGTCCTCGCCCGCGCCGACGGTCCCCTCCTCCTCGTCCACGACCTCGACCAGGCCGGTGTCGACGGCGACCCGCCAGGCCTCACTGGCGTAGGCGGCGGCGTCGTCGCCGGTCAGCCCGAGGACCTCGGCGGCCTCGGGGAGTTGTTCCTCGACGAGTTCGCCGCCCGCGCCGACCCGGGTGGCGGGGCCTGCCCAGCGGGCCAGCCGGGCGGCCCGGGAGAGCAGGGGCGCCGCGAGCGCGTCCCGCGCCAGCTGGGCCTCGGAGAGCAGCCGCACCGGCGGCAGGGAGCTGTCTGACATCGGCTGGGTTCTCCTCCGAACAACCACGGCAACGACCACGGCAAGCAGGGCAAGCGGTTCAGGCGACCACGACGGGCAGGGCAGCGGCCCGGGCGAGCTGCCGCCCGAGACCGCGCCGGACGGTGGCGGGCCACCCTCGGCCGCGGTGGGCGCCGGACCCCGCCGGGCATGCCCGGACCCGAGGATCCGAAGCCCGCCCGGGACGCCCGTGCACGTCCGTGCCAACAGCTCAGCCTAGACGGATTTCCACCCATGCCGCCCGGTTCATGTCCCTGACACCTCTCGGACACCACGGAAACCTTGACAACTCCCCACGCCACACACGAGATTGACGCGCGTAGAAGTTCAACGGCCGTGCGGACCGCCCGCTTCTACGCGCGTCACCGGCCCGTTTTCGGGTCGCGCTCCGTCCAGCACAGCCCACCCTCGTCCCGGCGCCCAAGAACGCCCCCGGAGGACTCCCTTGCCGAGCAAGAGAACGTCGCGCATCGGCGCGCTGACCGTCGCCGCCGTCTGTTCCACCCTCTCCGCCGTGGTGCTCACCACCCCGGCCCACGCGGACACCGTCCGTATCCACGACATCCAGGGCACCACCCGGATCTCCCCGCTGGCGGGTCGGACGGTCACGGACGTGTCCGGTGTCGTCACCGGTGTGCGGACCTACGGTTCGTCCAAGGGCTTCTGGTTCCAGGACCCGCAGGCGGACGACGACCCGGCCACCAGTGAGGGCGTCTTCGTCTTCACCAGCTCCGCCCCCAAGGTCGCGGTCGGTGACGCCGTGACCGTGACGGGCACCGTCTCCGAGTACGTCCCGGGCGGCGCCTCCACCGGCAACCAGTCGGTCACGGAGATCACCAAGCCGACGGTCACCGTCGTCTCCAGCGGCAACCCCGTGCCGGCCGCGACGGTGGTCGACGCCCGGTCCGTGCCGAGCGCGTACACCCCGGCGGGCGACAGCGCGGCGGCCGGTTCCGTCAACGGCCTGACCCTGAAGCCGAAGAAGTACGCCCTGGACTACTACGAGTCCCTGGAGGGCATGAACGTCCAGGTCGCGGACGCCCGCGTGATCACCGCGACCGACCCGTACACCGAGCTGTGGGTCACGGTGAAGCCGCAGGAGAACGCCACGCGCCGCGGCGGCTCGCTGTACGGCTCGTACACCTCGCAGAACACGGGCCGGCTCCAGATCCAGTCGCTCGGCGCCACGGCCGACTTCCCGACCGCGAACGTCGGCGACAAGCTCACCGGCACCACCGCGGGTCCGCTCGACTACAACCAGTTCGGCGGCTACACCCTCGTCGCCAACCAGCTCGGCACCCTGAAGAAGGGCGGGCTGGAGCGCGAGGTCACGCACAAGCAGGCGCGCGACGAGCTGGCGGTGGCGACGTACAACGTCGAGAACCTGGACCCGGCCGACACCACCTTCGACGCGCACGCGTCCGCGATCGTGAACAACCTGCGGTCGCCCGACATCGTGTCGCTGGAGGAGATCCAGGACAACAACGGCGCGACGGACGACGGTACGGTCGCCGCCGACCAGACGGTGACCAAGCTGATCGACGCGATCGTCGCGGCGGGCGGTCCCCGGTACGACTGGCGCTCCATCGACCCGGTCAACGACCAGGACGGCGGCGAGCCCGGCGGCAACATCCGCCAGGTCTTCCTGTTCAACCCCGAGCGGGTCTCCTTCACCGACCGCGCGGGCGGCGACTCGACGACCGCCGTCGGTGTCACGAAGGTGCGCGGCAAGGCGCGGCTCACCGCGTCCCCGGGCCGCGTCGACCCGGCGAACACGGCCTGGACGAGCAGCCGCAAGCCGCTGGCCGGCGAGTTCGCCTTCCGCGGCCGGACGGTGTTCGTGATAGCCAACCACCTCAACTCCAAGGGCGGTGACCAGGGGCTGACCGCGCAGTACCAGCCGCCGACGCGCAGCTCCGAGGTGCAGCGGCACGCCCAGGCGACCGCGGTGAACGGCTTCGTCAAGGAGATCCTGAAGGCGCAGAAGAACGCCGACGTGATCGCGCTCGGGGACATGAACGACTTCGAGTTCTCCGATACGGCCAAGATCCTGGAGGGCGGCGGCGAACTCTGGTCGGCGATCAAGTCGCTGCCCAAGAGCGAGCGTTACACGTACGACTACCAGGGCAACGCGCAGGTGCTCGACCAGATCCTGGTCAGCCCCTCGATCCGCAAGGGCTGCGGCCTGGCGTACGACAGCGTGCACATCAACTCGGAGTTCTCCGACCAGATCAGCGACCACGACCCGCAGGTGCTGCGGTTCCGCCCGTAGTCGCACAGGGACGCGAGAGCCCGGCCCCGTCGTCCGGGGGGCCGGGCTCTTCGCCGTCCGGGGACCGTCGCGGGCTTGCGGCGGCGACTCATTCGGTGGGGCCTCCGGTGGCTTCAGCGCCGGGATTCGGGCAACCCGCCGGACATGGACGAGAAGCGACCGGAATCGAAGCAGCGCGCTCTTCCGGACACGGGGGCGGGCGTACGGACGGACGGGGACGGGGCGGAGGCCGGCAGAGGGCCGGACACCCGCGCCGAGCCACGCCCCGACCCCGGGACGGCACCGGCGGAACGCGAAGGCGCGGACCGGACGGACCAGAAGCGGCGTGCGGGGCAGACGGGTCAGGCCGGTCAGGCCGGTCAGGCGGACAAGGACGACGGTCCCGCGAAACTGACCGCGCGGTCGTGGGGAGCTGTCACCTGGCGCACGGTGAAGGAGTTCCAGGACGACGAACTCTCCGACCGCGCCGCCGCGTTGACGTACTACGGCGTCCTGTCCCTCTTCCCCGCGCTCCTGGTGCTGGTGTCCCTGCTGGGCGTCATGGGGCAGCGGGTGACCAACCGGCTCCTGGACAACATCGGGGACCTGGCGCCCGGCCCGGTGCGCCAGATCCTTCAGGACGCGGTGACCCAGCTCGGCGCGAGCGGCGGCACGGGCAGCGTGCTCGCGATCGTCGGCCTGTGCGCGGCCCTGTGGTCCGCTTCCGGGTACGTCGGCGCGTTCATCCGCACCTCCAACGCCGTGTACGACCTGCCGGAGGGCCGCCCGGTGTGGAAGGTCACGCCGCTGCGGCTGGCGCTGACCGTCACACTGATGGTGCTGCTCAGCGCGAGCGCGGTCATCGTCGTGTTCACCGGCCCGCTGGCCGAGCGGGCGGGCACCGCGATCGGACTCGGCGACGCGGCGATCACCGTGTGGTCGGTCGCCAAGTGGCCGGTCCTGCTGGTGTTCGTCCAGCTCATGATCGCCCTGCTGTACTGGGCCGCCCCCAACGTCCATGGGCGCGGCTTCCGCTGGTTCTCCCCCGGCAGTGTCATCGCGACCCTGATCTGGCTGGTCGCGTCGGCCGGATTCGCCTTCTACGCCGCCGGTTTCGGCTCGTACAACAAGACCTACGGGGCTCTGGCGGGCGCCATCATCTTCCTGGTGTGGCTGTGGCTCACCAACCTGGCGATCCTGCTGGGCCTGGAGTTCGACGCGGAACTCGCCCGGCAGCGGGCCATCGGCAGCGACGGCCGGCTCCCCACGGAGGAGCCCTATGTCGAACCCCGCGACACCCGCAAGTGGCCGCCCCGCCTGCGCGCCCTGCGGGCCGCCCGCCAGAAGGTGGAAACGGGCGTGGTCCCGCTGGGCAAGGGTCCCGAGGGGGACGCGACGGGGAGGGCGTGATTCCGCGCGCCCGCGCGCACATCCCGGGACCGGGACCGGGACCGAGACCGGGCGGGGGTGGCGGGGTGCGGCCGGGCGCGCGACGCGGCGGCACGGGCACCTCAGTCACCTCGCTACGGACCGGGCGCACGTGATGCGGCGGCGAACCGGAGTCCGGTTCGCCGCCGCATCGCTCCCCTCCAGCCCCTCAGGCGGGCGTCAACGGCGCCCTCGACGACCGTTGCGCCGCCCGCGGAGCAGGTTCAGGACGAGCACCGCGCCGGCGCCCGCGCTCGCACCCCAGAAGAGCGCGGGGCGGGGAGTGCGGCGCACCGTCTTGGCGACCGAAGTGGCGGTGCCGCGCAGCGACTCCGGAACACTGCCGCCTTGGACGACTCGACCGGCCGCGACCGCCTTCTCCTGGACCAGGTGAGCTGCCCGAACGGCCTTGTCCTGGACGAGGTGCCGCGCCTGGACGGCCTTGTCCTGCGCCGCCTGCCCCGCCCCGGCTGCCTTCTCCTGCGCCACCTTCCTCGCCCTGGCTGCCCTCTCCTGCGCCACCTGCCCCGCCCGGCCGGCCTTCTCCTGCGCCACAAGCCCGGCCTGTGCCGCCCCCTCCTGCGCGGCCTGGCCGGCCTCGGCGGCCGTGCCCTTCATCCGGACGGTGACCGTGTCGGCCCGCTCCTTGAGTTCGGCCGCCTGGGTACGCGCCCGGGCCGTGAGGCCGGCCCCGCCCTGCGGGCCCTTCGACTCCCCCGCTTCCACGTCGAGCCGGCTCCTGGTCCGCTCGATCTGGCGGCGCAGTTCCTCGGGGCCCTCGGCGCCGGTGGCACCGGCCGGCCCGATCGTGCCGGCCGGATCGGCGGACCGCGCCCCTCCCGCGCTCTTCCCGTGGTTCTCCGTCATCGGTGTGCCCTTTCCTCGAACTTGCCGCCGGCCGCCGCCCCCGACCCCGTCGGAGCGTCAACCGCCCTCACGCACGGGGCCGTTGTGGGGGCCGGCGCGTCCCTCTGTCGGCTTCGCCTGCCCACGGAGGCGGCGGCCATGTCTGGCGAAGACGCGGCAAGGCTCGACCAGGGGTATCAGGAGGGGTCGGCAAGGGCGCGACGGCTCCCGCCGCGGACCGACGCGACGGCCCGTCAGGACCGCCGGGGTCCGCGACGCCGAGCGGCCCGCCGCCGCGCCCGGCACGTCGGCGGTGCTCCACCGGTTCGCGCCCGGCGAGCCCCGCCTTCCGCCGTACCGGCGAGGCGGGGAGACCGGCGGTACGGCCCGCGCGTCCTGCCACGGGCGGCCCCCCGTGCCCGCTCGGCACGGGTTTTTGGTCCAGGGCCCTGGGCACGGCCGTCCCGCCTCCTCCCGCTCGCGGAGGCGCGGGTACCCGGAGCAGTCCGCCTCACCCCTGCGGGTCCCGATCTTCGAGGCGGGCCAACCGGCCCTGGAACCAGTCGAGTCGGGCCTGCAACAGGGCCACCTCCGCGACCAGTTCGGACACACCGAGGCCGGCCATTCCGACGTCGTCCGCACCAAGGCCGGGGACGCCGAGGCCGGACGTGCCGAGGCCGGGCGCACCGAGGCCGGACGTGCCGAAGCCGGCCCCCGCGAGGGCCGGACCCTGGCCGGCCCGGACCCGTAGCCCCTCGCCGGCGAGCCGGGCGAAGGAGGCGAGCGACAACGCCGTACGGCCGCGCACACATCCGGCGCAGGCCGCCGCCAGCGCGCGCCAGCCCGGGCGCCCCCAGCCCGCGTCGGCCAGGGCGCCGGCCACGGCGCCGCAGGCACAGGGGCCGACGGTGGCGGCGCGCACCCGCTGCCGGGCGTACCGGAACCCTTTCTCGAAGCGGATGTAGGCGCCGAGCACGGAGACCTCGAGGAGCACGGCCGCCCGGTGTTCGGCGACGCACAGCATCGCCTCGGCGGTGGCGGAGTCGTGCACGCAGTGGAAGCCGCAGTCGCAGCGGCGGTGCGGCGCGCGGTGCCGCCGCCCGTAGACACAGCGCGCCTCGTCCAGCACTCCGTACGGCAGCGCCCCGCCCAGGGATACGCCGGTGAACCCGGCCCGGGTGCCGTCCTGGGACAGCACCGGGTGGGCGATCTTGTAGCCGGTCGGCGGCTCCGTCGGGCGTTCCTCGGGAAGCCGCAGTCTCATCGTCCGGCCGGAACCTCTTCGGGCGCGGAGACCTCGGACTCCTCGAACTCCTCGCTCACACGCGGTAGTTCGACTTCGACCTCATGCGCCGGGGCCTGTTCCTCCGCGACCCCGGTGGCGAGTGCCTTGCCGAGCTTCATGACGCCTCCCGTTGTACCGACGACTGCCGTCCTCGCCATGGTGACCGATGGGACCCCGGTTTGGCACCAGCGCCTGGCCTCGCCGGACGACCCCGCGGGCCCCACCCGTCTCACCCTCCCCACTGATTAGCGTTCATGACCCACACCTCGTAGAAGAATTAAGTGGAGCTTCACGATTGGGCGTCCGAAACTCCTTCCATGAACGATGCGAGAACCACCACTCCCTTCGGGCGGGCGCTCTGCGCGATGGTCACCCCCTTCACCGAGGCGGGCGCGCTGGACGTCGAGGGCGCGCGGCGGCTGGCCGAGCGGCTCGTGGCGGGCGGCTGCGAGGGCCTGGTGCTCTCCGGCACGACGGGCGAGTCCCCGACCACGACGGACGCCGAGAAGGCGACGCTGGTCCGGGCGGTACGCGAGGCCGTCGGCACCCGGGCGACGGTCGTGGCGGGGGTGGGGACGGCGGACACCCGGCACACGGTTGAACTGGCGCTGGCGGCCGAAAAGGCGGGCGCCGACGGCCTGTTGGTGGTCGCGCCGTACTACAGCAGACCCCCGCAGGACGCGGTCGAGGCACACTTCCGGGAGATCGCGGACGCCACGGACCTGCCTCTCATGCTCTACGACATCCCGGGCCGCACCGGAACCCGGATCGAACCGGAGACGATGATCCGGCTGGCCGGGCACCCCCGGATCGTGGCGGTCAAGGACTGCTCGTACGACCTCCCCGGCACCCAGAAGGTGCTGGCCCGCACCGAGTTGGCGTACTACGCGGGCTGCGACGAGCAGGTGCTCGCGCTGTACGCGATCGGCGCGGCCGGATACGTGAGCACGGTGGCGAACGTGACGCCACGTCATTTCCGGTCCCTCATCGACGCGTTCGAGGCGGGCGACACGGCCGGGGCGGCGCACCTCCAGCGACAAGTCCTCCCGCTCATCGAGGCGATGATGTCGTCCGGCCTGCCGGGAACCGTCACGGCGAAGGCCCTCCTCGACCGCCTGGACCTCCCCGCGGGCCCGCCCCGCCCCCCGCTGCGACCCGCCGGCCGCGAGACGGCCGACGGGTTGCTGGCAACGTACGAACATCTGCTCAGCGCGTACTGAAGACGGGTGTCCAGCGGCCCGGGTACGTGGCGCTCGCCTTGCGGAAGTCGCTCAGCGGTACGACCTTGTCGGTGCCGATGGTGACCAGGAGCAGTTGGTTGTGGAACTCCCCCTTGCCGGAGCACCTCTTGGGGTCGCAGCCCCAGGCGATGAGCCGCTTGTTGTCGGCCCACGCCAGGAGTTGCTGGACCGGCACGGTGTCGACCTGCCCGCCGGTGCGCGGGTCCACGATCGCGGCCGCGATGACGGTGTCGCCTCCCGCGAACTCCCCCGCCCCGAGTTTCCCGTCGGGCGAGACGCCGGCCTCGACGGAGACGGGAACCTTCTCCCCCGCCGGCCAGTCGGCCTTGGCACCGTCCAGGCCGTAGTACTGACGGAAGGGATTCTCCATGGAGTTCACGTGGACGAGGGTGCCGTCGTGGCTCCAGTCGAAGTCCTCACGAGAGTTCCCGGGCCATCCCATCTCGTCCGTCTCGTACGGCACTTCGTGCCAACTCGTCCGGCCCGAGGCGACGTCCACGACGGCGAATCCGGTACGGCTCGGCACCGGCCCGGGGATCTCCTTGCCGTTCACGTTCTGCGGGTGGTCCACGAAGGTGCGGTCGGGGTCCTTCGCGTAGGTCGTCGCGACGAGCTTCTTGCCGTCCGGTGAGAAGGCGACAGCTCCGACGCCCCGGTCCACCGGGATCCAGCGGTCGATCCTGCCGGTGATCAGGTCGAGGAGCCCGATGCGCCTGGCCGGCAGTTCGCCCTCCAGCACCGCGGCGGTGCGGGAACCGGGTGCGACGTCCAGGAAGGCCCACTTGACCTTCTTGTACGTACCCGACTTCTGGTCGAGGAGCCCGTAGACCCGGGTGAGGACCCGGTCGCCGTTCGCCTGCCTGACGGACTTGTTGACGTAGAAGGCGGCCAGCACCGTGTCCCCCGCCGCGATCATGGTCCTCGGCGGCGACTGGTCGGGGTGGCCGATGATGTCGCTCTTGTTCATCTCGCTCGCGGGACGCACGTCGTCCCCGCCACCGACGAGGCGGGGCACGCCCACCGCGACGGCGATCGCGGCGACGGTGGCCACCGCGACGGACGCGAGTCCGCGGGAACGGCGTCGGCGCCGTACGGCCAGGACGCGTTCGGCGAAGTACGGGGGTGCGGGCACGCTGTCGGCGGCCTGCTCGCGGAAGGCGTCGGCCACCAGTTCGTCGACGTTCATGGACGCACCTCCACGGGCGAGTTGCGGCGGGACGGCTGCTGTTCGGCCCCGGCCGGGCCCAGTGCCGCGAGTTCGGGCGCGAGGGCGCGCAGCCGGGCCAGCGAGCGGTGCGTCGTGGACCGTACGGTCCCCACGGAGCACCCCAACATCCGGGCCACGTCGGCTTCCGGAAGGTCCTCGAAGTAGCGCAGGACCAGCACGGCGCGCTGCCGCGCGGTCAGCCGGGCCAGCGCGCCGCGCATCACGAGTCGCAGTTCGGCGGCGGACGCGGTGTCGGCTCCGGTGCCCGCCTCGGGCGTCTCGGCGACGCTCAGTTCACGGCGCGGCCACTTGAGCCGCCAGCGGCTGACCGACTGCCGGTACAGGACCCGGCGTACGTACGCCTCCGGCTCTTCGATCCGGTTCCAGTGGCCCGCCACCTTGATCAGCGCGTTCTGCAGCAGATCCTCGGCGCTGTGCCGGTCGCCGCCGCTGAGGAGGACGGCCGTCTTCAGCAGCGCGGACGACCTGCTCGCCACGAATTCCTTGAAACTCTCCTGCGCCGCGGCATCCATCGTCACCTTCTCTTCCCCGACGGGCTCTGCACCCGTCCCCTCTGCCCGTGCTGACGCGCACGACGGCCCCCCGCTATGCCTCGCCCGGACGACCAATTCCGCGCGCCCCACACGTTCCCGAGCTGAGCCGCCCCCTGCTGTTCTCGACGTCGACGCCCCTTCAACCCGTACGCGGCCCAGAGGGACCCCGCCCCGAGGGCTACACAACCATCCGGTTGCCCCAGGACACGGTCCGCCCTCTCCACGCCCGCCTGCCCCCTCACCCGGCCCCGGCCCCGGCCCCGGCGACACCCTCCTCGGCCTCGGCTACGACCTGTGCTGGGCCACCGGCCAGTTCGACGATGTCGTACCGCATCTGACCATCGCCCAGAACCAGGACGAGGCTGCCGTGGACAGGGCGGAGGCAGATCTACTCACGGGGGCTCCCCGTCTTGACGCAGGTCTCGTCGGTCGACCTGTTGATCCACGACGGGACACGCTGGCGCCAGAGGGCTTCCTTCCCACTGGGACAGGCGCGGCTGCACTGATCGTCCGGCCGTTGGGGAACCGGCGCGGCCCCGGTCCAGGTCGATCGGATCGCGTTCGGCCTCGGCGTCGGGGCCCGCTCCCGCCAGGGCGCCTCGATTGCATGTACGCCATCACCGTCTCGACGCGTGTGCCGTTGCTCAACCGCTCCGCGGCCGTCATCCGGGACATCCAGGGGGCCTGATACAGAGGATGCCTACCTTGACACGTGGCGCCGGACCGCGCCGACTTGGCGCGATAGGCAACTTGGCGCGATAGGCAACTTGCCGCCCCGCCGAAGTGAGCGCCAGAGGCGGTCGGAGTACCGATCCCGCACGGACGGCCGATTCCTCACGATCGGGCCCTTACCGCGCCGGGTCTCGACCAGCCCGCTAGCACGCACCTCGATCATGGCCTCGCGGATCGTGCCGCCTGCTGCCCGCGATCTGTACGCGACGAAGTACAGACCCTCACCGGCTCCCACACAAGCGCCCTCCCCGGCCGTCCTGGACCGTGGAAGGGCGCTTGTTGGTGACCGGTGCTGGCGGCGGCTGCGCCGCAGTTCAGAGCAGCGGTCCAGGAGGCGGCCGCAAGTCACGGCCGCCGATGATCAGTTGTGGCTGTGCAGGACCTCGTTCAGGCCGCCCCAGACCGCGTTGTTCGGGCGGGCCTCCACCTTGCCGGTGACCGAGTTGCGGCGGAAGAGGATGTTGGAGCCGCCGGACAGTTCGCGGGCCTTCACGATCTCGCCGTCGGGCATCGTCACGCGTGTGCCGGCCGTGACATACAGCCCGGCCTCGACCACGCACTCGTCGCCGAGGGCGATGCCCACACCCGCCTCCGCGCCGACGAGGCAGCGCTCGCCGATGGTGATGCGGACGTTTCCGCCGCCGGACAGGGTGCCCATGGTGGACGCGCCGCCGCCGATGTCCGAGCCGTCGCCGACCACGACACCCGCGGAGATACGGCCCTCGACCATCGAGGTGCCCAGCGTGCCCGCGTTGAAGTTCACGAAGCCCTCGTGCATGACCGTCGTGCCGGCCGCGAGGTGCGCGCCGAGGCGGACCCGGTCGGCGTCCGCGATACGCACGCCCTTGGGCGCCACGTAGTCCGTCATGCGCGGGAACTTGTCGATCGAGGTCACCTGGAGGTGCAGGCCCTCGGCGCGCGCGTTCAGCCGCACCTTCTCCACGTCGTCCACGGCGACGGGGCCGAGCGAGGTCCACGCCACGTTGGCGAGCAGACCGAACAGGCCGTCCAGGTTCTGGCCGTGCGGCTGGACCAGGCGGTGCGACAGGAGGTGCAGGCGCAGGTAGGCGTCGTGCGCGTCGAGCGGCTTGTCGTCCAGGGACGCGATGACCGTACGGACCGCGACCACCTCGACGCCACGGCGGGCGTCCGGGCCGATCGCCCGCGCGGCGCCCTCACCGAGGAGTTCCACCGCCCGCTCGGCGGACAGCCGCTCGGTGCCGGCCGGGCCGGGCTCGGCGGACAGTTCGGGCGCCGGGAACCAGGTGTCGAGAACGGTGCCGTCGGCGGTCAGGGTGGCGAGCCCGGCGGCGACGGCGCCGGTGGTACGAGAAGCAGTCGTGTCGGTCATGGGTGAAACCTAACGTGGCGCGCCCCGCCCGGGCGAACCGGTCCGCGCCGCGTCTCAGGAACCGGGCCGAGCGGCGGCACCGAGCCCGCCCTCAGGCTGCTCGCAGACCGCTGCAGACCGCCCGCAGACCGCCCGCAGGCTCATGCGGGGGTCGCCCGCGGGTCGCCTGTAGGCCGCCCTCAGGCCGCGCCCGTTCCGGCCCCCCGCTCCCGACCCCGCCCCGGCTCCCTCACCGCAGCACCCGCCCCAACACCTCCCGCGCGTACCCCTCGTCGTACGTCGTGCCGGTCAGCAGGACCTGGAGACAGATGCCGTCCAGCAGGGCGACCAGGGCGCGCGCGGTCACCGGGTCGGTGCGGCGGGACAGCGGTTCGACCAGGCTGTCGATCCACTCGGCGGCCACCGGGCGCAGCGCCGGCTTGCGGAGGGCGGCGAGGTACAGCTCGTACTCCAGCTCCACGCCCGTACGGTCCCCCGCCAGCCACTCCCCGATCAGCCCCGCCAGTTCGCCCGCGAGGTCGGCGCGGGTGTCCTCCAGGGTGCCGCGCGCCGCGACCACCTTGGCGAAGCCCTCGTTCGCCTGGCGCAGCGCGGCGACGAGGAGTTCGTCCAGGGTCTTGAAGTGGTACGTGGTGGAGCCGAGCGGCACATCGGCCTCGGCGGCGGCGGAGCGGTGGCTCAGCCCCGCGATGCCCTTCGCGCCGACGACCCGGATCGCCGCGTCGATGATCCGCTGCCGCCGCTCCGGGTCGTACCGCCGCACCATCACCGACCACCGCCCACGGCCCGGCCCCGGCCGCGACTCACCCTTGAGTCCGCACCCGCCGCCACCCTGGCGTTCACTTCCACACCCACACCCATGCCCGTGCCCGTGCCCATGCCCATCAATGTGCCCCGCCCAGATTCAGCAGCACGACCCCGCCGATGATCAGCGCGATGCCGGCCGCCTTCGCGGCGGTGAGCCCCTCGCCGAGGAACAGCATCCCGATCGTGGCGATGGCCGCCGTGCCGACGCCGGCCCAGATCGCGTAGGCCGTGCCGACCGAGACGGTCTTCAGGGTCTGGGCGAGCAGCGCGAAGGCGACGACGTATCCGAGGACGGTCAGCAGCGAGGGCCACAGCCTGCTGAAGCCCTCCGTGTACTTCATCGCGGTGGTCGCGCCGACCTCCGCCGCGATGGCTCCGGCGAGCAGTACGTATCCCATGCGTACGACGGTACACATCGATGCGTACACCTGTACACACTCTGCGCAGACCCACCGCACACCTCCGCACACCCATCGCGCATCCGCCGCACACCCGCCCCACACCCCGCCCGCATCAACTCCATGGGCACCGCGCGCACCAGGGGATATCGTTCGCGATCACAGTGGGGGCGGAGTCGGGCGACGTCGCACGGACTCCCGTAACAGAGCAATGGAGCGCACGGGGTATGTCGGACAGATCCGGGTGGGGACCTCAGGGGCCGCAGGGGCCGTACGCCGGCGGGCCGGGCGGCTGGGGCTGGGCCCCGCCGTTCCCGCCGCCCCCGCCACCGCCCAAGCCGGGCGTGATACCGCTGGCCCCGCTCGGGGTGGACACGATCCTCAGCGGGGCCTTCACCACGGTGGGCCGCTACGCGAAGCCGCTGTTCGGCGTGGCCGGCCTGGTCTACCTGGGGCTGGGGATCGTCCTGGCCGGCGCCGGGACGGTCGCGTACGGCACGGTGGCGGACCACGTCCACCGGCTCACCGAGACGCACGGCACGGCGCACTGGTCGGACGTGCGGCCCCTGCTGGCGGCGTTCGGCGCCGTCTGGGTCCTCGCGATGGTGACGACGCCGCTGGCCAACGCCGTGGTGCAGGCCGCCTGCGTGGCGACCCTGCACGAGGCGGTGCTCGGCCGGCGTGCCCGGCTCGGCGCGGTGTGGCGGCGCGCGCGGCGACGGACCCCCTCGGTGCTCGGCGTGACGGTCCTGTCGGGCCTCGCCGTGCTGCTCCCCGTCGTCGTGGGCGCCGCGCCCATCGGCGCGGCGATCGCCCTGTCGTCCGGCCCGTCGCTGCCCCTCGCGCTCTTCTTCCTCGTCGCACCCGTCGCCACGGCGGTGGCGGTGTGGCTGTACGTGCTGTTCCTGTTCGCCCCCGCCGCCGCCGTACTGGAGGACGCCTCGCCCACGACGGCGATGCGGCGGTCCGTCCGGCTGGTGCGCGGGTCCTGGTGGCGCACGTTCGGCGTCTCGCTGCTCGGCCTGGCCATCGTGACGACACTGGCCTCACTCGTGCGGATGCCGTTCCTGTTCACGACGCCGGTCTTCTCGTCGTACGACCCGGCGGCGGCGCATCCGGCGGACGCCGCCGAGCTGTTCGACGACGTGCTGCCCGAACTGCTGCCCTTTCTGGCGCTCACGCTGGTCACGATGTTCCTCACCCAGCTCCTGACGTCCGTGTTCGTGCCCGTGGTGACGACCCTGCTCTACGTCGACCGGCGCATCCGCCGGGAGGGCCTCGCAGACGTACTGGCCCGCGCCGCCGCCACCCCCGGCACCTCCGACTCGCCCGGCACACCCACCGCATCCGGCCCGCCCGGCACTCCGGGTACTCCGGGAACTCCGGACACCCCCAGCCCGCCCCACGTCTGAGCACCGGGCCTCAGCCCCGGCCCGAAAACGCGCGCTGGGGCGGCACCCGAAGGTGCCGCCCCAGCGAAGTACCGAGGTCCCGGCGTCTCAGACGTTGAAGCCGAGCGCCCGAAGCTGCTCGCGTCCGTCGTCCGTGATCTTGTCCGGACCCCACGGCGGCATCCAGACCCAGTTGATGCGCAGTTCGTTGACGAGACCGTCCGTGGCGGACTTGGCCTGGTCCTCGATGACGTCGGTGAGCGGACAGGCCGCGGACGTCAGGGTCATGTCGATCGTCGCGATGTTCGCGTCGTCGATGTGGATGCCGTAGATGAGGCCGAGGTTGACGACGTCGATGCCCAGCTCGGGGTCGACGACGTCGTACAGCGCCTCGCGGACCTCTTCCTCCGAGGCCGGCTTCGTCGTCAGGCTCTCGCCCGACGTCACGGCGTTCTCGGACGTCACGGCGTTCTCGGACGTCACGGCGTTCTCGGACGTCACAGCGTTCTCGGACGTCACGGTGTCCGCGGCCGACGTCACGGTGTTCTCGCTCATGCGGTCTTCCTCACAGCCTTCTCGGGCTCGTCGCCCAGCGCCTGGGCCGTCGCGTCCTTCCACGCCATCCAGCTCAGGAGGGCGCACTTGACCCGGGCCGGGTACTTGGAGACACCGGCGAACGCGACCGCGTCCTCCAGCACCTCCTCCATGGCGTCGTCGGGCTCGATCCGCCCCTTGGACTGCATCAGCTCCAGGAAGGTCCCTTGGATCTTCTGCGCGTCGGTGACGTCCTTGCCGACGAGGAGGTCGTTCAGTACGGAGGCGGATGCCTGGCTGATCGAGCAGCCCTGACCCTCGTACGAGATGTCCTCGATCCGCTCGCCGTCGTACTTCACCCGCAGTGTGATCTCGTCACCGCAGGTGGGATTGACGTGGTGCACCTCGGCGTCGCCGTCCCTCAGACCGCGCCCGTGCGGGTGCTTGTAGTGGTCCAGGATGACTTCCTGGTACATCGAATCCAGCTTCACGTTCCCAGCCAGCCCCTCAGCCGAAGAAGTTCCGTACGTGCTCCAGCCCGTCGACCAGAGCGTCGATCTCGGCCGGCGTGGAGTACAGATAGAACGACGCTCGCGTGGTCGCGGGAATTCCGTACCGCAGGCAGACCGGGCGGGCGCAGTGGTGGCCGACCCGGACCGCGATGCCCTGCTCGTCGAGGACCTGGCCCACGTCGTGCGGGTGGATGTCGCCGAGCGTGAACGAGATCGCCGCGCCGCGGTCCTCGGCCGTGGTGGGGCCGATGATCCGCAGGTCGGGGACGTCCGCGAGGCGCTTCACCGCGTACTCGGTGAGGGCGTGCTCGTGGGCGAGGATCTTGTCCATGCCGATCGAGGACAGGTAGTCGATCGCCGCGCCGAGACCGACCGCCTGGGCGATCGGCGGGGTGCCCGCCTCGAACTTGTGCGGTGCCGGCGCGTATGTGGAGGAGTGCATCGACACGGTCTCGATCATCTCGCCGCCGCCGAGGAACGGCGGAAGGTCCTCCAGCAGTTCCTGGCGTCCCCACAGGACGCCGATACCGGTCGGACCGCACATCTTGTGGCCGGTGAAGGCCACGAAGTCGGCCTGGAGGGCCTGCACGTCGAGCGGCATGTGCGGGGCGGCCTGCGACGCGTCGATCAGCACCAGCGCGCCGACCTCCTGGGCGCGGCGCACGATGGCCTCGACCGGGTTGACGGTGCCCAGGATGTTCGACACCAGCACGAAGGAGACGATCTTCGTCTTCTCGGTGATGATCTCGTCGATGTTCGACAGGTCGAGACGGCCGTCGTCGGTGAGACCGAACCACTTCAGCTTCGCGCCCGTGCGCTGCGACAGCAGCTGCCACGGGACGATGTTGGAGTGGTGCTCCATCTCCGTGATGACGATCTCGGTCTCGTGGTCGACCCGGTAGGGCTCGTCGGCCCAGCCGAGCATGTTGGCCACGAGGTTGAGCGACTCCGAGGCGTTCTTCGTGAAGATGACCTCGTCGCGGCTCGGCGCGTTGATGAAGGCGGCGACCTTGTCACGCGCGCCCTCGTACAGCGCCGTGGCCTCCTCGGCGAGCACATGCACACCGCGGTGGACGTTGGCGTTGTAGCGCTCGTAGTACTCGTTCAGGGCGTCCAGCACCTGGCGCGGCTTCTGCGAGGTCGCCGCGTTGTCCAGGTACACGAGCTTCCGGCCGTCGTGGACCTCGCGGTCCAGGATGGGGAAGTCCTTGCGGATCGCCTCGCCCAGAAGACTGGACTCAGTGAGGAGGCCCGGCGTCTGTGTCACGCGGATACGCCACCCTTCGCGTTGACGGCGTACGACTCGTAGCCCTCGTTCTCCAGCTTGTCGGCGAGTTCGGCGCCGCCGGACTCGACGATGCGGCCACCGGAGAAGACGTGGACGAAGTCGGGCTTGATGTAGCGCAGGATGCGCGTGTAGTGGGTGATGAGCAGGGTGCCCACCTCGCCGGACTCGCGCACGCGGTTGACGCCCTCGGAGACGACGCGCAGGGCGTCGACGTCGAGGCCGGAGTCGGTCTCGTCGAGGACGGCGATCTTCGGCTTGAGCAGTTCGAGCTGGAGGATCTCGTGGCGCTTCTTCTCACCGCCGGAGAAACCCTCGTTGACGTTGCGCTCGGCGAAGGAGGGGTCCATGGAGAGGCGCTCCATGGTCTCCTTGACCTCCTTCACCCAGGTCCGCAGCTTGGGGGCCTCGCCGCGGACGGCGGTGGCGGAGGTGCGCAGGAAGTTGGAGACGGAGACGCCGGGGATCTCGACCGGGTACTGCATCGCCAGGAACAGGCCGGCGCGGGCGCGCTCGTCGACGGACATCTCCAGGACGTCCTCGCCGTCGAGGGTGACGGTGCCGCCGGTGATCGTGTACTTGGGGTGGCCCGCGAGCGAGTAGGCGAGGGTCGACTTGCCCGAGCCGTTGGGGCCCATGATGGCGTGCGTCTCGCCCTGCTTCACGGTCAGGTCGACGCCCTTGAGGATCTCCTTCGTGGCGTTGTCGGCCTCGACGGTGACGTGCAGGTCGTGGATTTCAAGCGTTGCCATGGGTTCCTCAGGACTCCTGGTTGAGGGAGACGAGCACGTCGTCCCCTTCGATCTTTACGGGGTATACGGGGACGGGGCGCGTCGCGGGAAGGCCGGACGGCTTGCCGGTGCGCAGGTCGAAGGCGGAGCCGTGCAGCCAGCACTCGATCTGGCAGTCCTCCACCTCGCCCTCGGAGAGCGAGACGTTCGCGTGCGAGCAGATGTCGTTGATCGCGAACACCTCCCCCTCGGTCTTCACGACCGAGACCGGCGTGCCGTCGAGTTCCACCCGCTTCGGGGTGTCCTCCTCCAGCTCGCTCAGCCCACAGGCCCGAAGGAAACGGGCACGGTCGAAGGTGCCGGGCATCAGAGCGACGCCTCCAGCTCCTCGTCGATCTTCACGAGAAGGCGCTCTTCGATGTCGTCGACGCCGATCTGCTGGACCAGTTCGGCGAAGAAGCCGCGGACCACCAGACGGCGGGCCTCGTCGGCGGGGATGCCGCGGGCCATCAGGTAGAAGAGCTGCTCGTCGTCGAAGCGGCCGGTCGCGGAGGCGTGTCCGGCGCCGACGATCTCACCGGTCTCGATCTCCAGGTTCGGCACGGAGTCGACCCGGGCGCCGTCGGTCAGAACCAGGTTGCGGTTCATCTCGTAGGTGTCGGTGCCCTCGGCCTTGGCCTCGATGAGGACGTCGCCGATCCACACCGCGTGGGCGCCCTCGCCCTGGAGCGCGCCCTTGTACATGACGTTGGACTTGCAGTGCGGGGTGTTGTGGTCGACCAGGAGGCGGTGCTCCTGGTGCTGGCCGGCGTCGGTGAAGTAGAGGCCGAACAGCTCGGCCTCGCCGCCGGTGCCGGCGTAGGCGACGCGCGGGTGCAGGCGTACGACGTCGCCGCCGAAGGTGACCACGAAGGACTTGAAGGTGGCGTCCCGTCCGATCAGCGCGTTGTGCTGGCCGACGTGGACGGCCTTGTCGTCCCAGTCCTGGACGGAGACGACGGTCAGCTTGGCGCCGTCGCCGAGGATGTAGTCGACGTTGGCGGCCAGGACCGCGTCACCGGTGTGGTCGATGACGACGACGGCCTCGGCGAAGGCGCCCAGCTCGATGACCTGGTGGCCGTAGGCGGTGCCACCCTCGCCTTGGACGACGATGCGGATCGGCTCGGAGAGGACCGTCTCCTTGGGGACGGTCACGACCGAGGCCTTCTCGAAGGACGAGTAGGCCTGGGCGGCCACGCGGTCCACCGGGGTGCCGGCCCTGCCGAGTCGCTCGTCGTCACGGCCGACGGTCTCCACGGTGACGCCGTCGGGGGTGCCGATGGCGACCTTGACGCCGTCGCCGGTGGCGACCGCGGTGCCATCGTGCAGCCCGCGCAGGCGCTCCAGCGGGGTGAACCGCCACTCCTCCTCGCGGCCGTGGGGGACCGGGAAGTCCGCCACGTCGAAGGAGGGGGGCGCGCTCATGCGCGTGGCGACGGTCGACTCGGCGGCCACCGCGATCTGTCCGGCGGTGGTGGATCCCACCGGGATGTTAAGGGCCTCAGCCATGGCTGTCGGTCTGCTCTCTTCCTACGTCAGTTGCGATCCACGGCTCGCCCGGGTGGGGCGGGCCGGCGGCTGCGGGGGCGGTCGGCGGGTCAGCCGACCGAGCCCTCCATCTGCAGCTCGATCAGCCGGTTGAGTTCCAGGGCGTACTCCATGGGCAGCTCCTTGGCGATCGGCTCGACGAAGCCGCGCACGATCATCGCCATCGCCTCGAACTCCGTCAGACCGCGGCTCATCAGGTAGAAGAGCTGGTCCTCGGAGACCTTGGAGACGGTCGCCTCGTGGCCCATCGACACGTCGTCCTCGCGGACGTCCACGTAGGGGTAGGTGTCGGAGCGGGAGATGGTGTCCACGAGCAGCGCGTCGCAGAGCACGTTCGACTTGGAGCCGTGGGCGCCCTCGCCGATCTCGACCAGACCGCGGTAGGACGTACGGCCGCCGCCGCGCGCCACCGACTTCGACACGATGTTCGAGGAGGTGTTCGGCGCCATGTGGACCATCTTGGAGCCGGCGTCCTGGTGCTGGCCCTCGCCGGCGAAGGCGATGGACAGGGTCTCGCCCTTGGCGTGCTCGCCCATCAGGTAGACGGCCGGGTACTTCATGGTGACCTTGGAGCCGATGTTGCCGTCGATCCACTCCATGGTCGCGCCCTCGTACGCCACGGCGCGCTTGGTGACCAGGTTGTAGACGTTGTTCGACCAGTTCTGGATGGTCGTGTAGCGGCAGCGGGCGCCCTTCTTCACGATGATCTCGACCACCGCGGAGTGCAGGGAGTCCGACTTGTAGATCGGCGCGGTGCAGCCCTCGACGTAGTGGACGTAGGCGTCCTCGTCGACGATGATCAGCGTCCGCTCGAACTGGCCCATGTTCTCCGTGTTGATACGGAAGTAGGCCTGGAGCGGGATCTCGACGTGCACGCCCTTCGGCACGTAGATGAAGGAGCCGCCGGACCACACGGCCGTGTTCAGCGAGGCGAACTTGTTGTCACCGACCGGGATGACGGTGCCGAAGTACTCCTTGAACAGCTCCGGGTGCTCCTTGAGAGCGGTGTCGGTGTCCAGGAAGATGACGCCCTGCTCCTCCAGGTCCTCGCGGATCTGGTGGTAGACGACCTCGGACTCGTACTGGGCGGCGACACCGGCGACGAGGCGCTGCTTCTCCGCCTCGGGGATGCCGAGCTTGTCGTACGTGTTCTTGATGTCCTCGGGCAGGTCCTCCCAGGACTCCGCCTGCTTCTCCGTGGAGCGCACGAAGTACTTGATGTTGTCGAAGTCGATGCCCGACAGGTCCGAACCCCAGTTGGGCATGGGCTTCTTCTCGAAGAGGCGCAGGCCCTTGAGGCGGAGCTTGGTCATCCACTCCGGCTCGTTCTTCTTCGCGGAGATGTCGCGGACGACGTCCTCGTTGATGCCGCGCTTGGCAGAGGCGCCGGCCGTGTCGGAGTCGGCCCAGCCGTATTCGTACTTGCCCAGGCCCTCGAGTTCGGGGTGGGCAGTCTCCGTGGGGAGCGTCATGCGGGGTTCCTCCCGGCCGTGCTTGCAGATGCGTTGCTTGCAGATGCGTTGTGAGCTGTGTGGGAAATCTTGGGGATGAACGTCGTGCACACCCCGTCGCCGTGGGCGATGGTGGCCAGCCGCTGGACGTGCGTGCCGAGCAGTTGGGAGAAGAACTCCGTCTCCGCCTCGCAGAGCTGCGGGAACCGCTCGGCGACGTGGGCGACCGGGCAGTGGTGCTGGCAGAGCTGCTCGCCGACCGGTGCGCTGCGCGCCGCAGCAGCGTACCCGTCGGCGCTGAGCGCTTTGGCCAGCGCCTCGGTGCGCCGCTCGGGCGGCGCCGCCTCGACCACCTTGCGGTAGGCCTCGGCCTGGGCCGCGATGCGGGCGCGGGCGAAGGCGAGGACCGCCTCGTCGCCGCCCTCGCGCTCGGCGATCCAGCGCAGGGCGTCCTCGGCGAGTTTGTCGTAGGACTGGTCGAAGGCGTCCCGGCCGCAGTCGGTCAGGGCGAACACCTTGGCGGGGCGGCCGCGGGTGCGCGCTCCGTAGACCCGCTGCTCGCGCGGCTGCACGACGTCGTCGGCGACGAGTGCGTCGAGGTGGCGGCGCACGGCGGCCTGGGTGAGCCCGAGGCGTCCCGCGAGGTCGGCCACCGTCGACGGGCCGTGGTCCAGGATGGACCGCGCGACCCGGTTGCGCGTCGAGCGCTCTCCGGTCGCGAGCTCCTCCTGCGGGCCCCCCGTGGGGGTCTCCCGAGCCTCGCCAACGTATTTCACAACGCCATTGTTGCGTAATTCCTCAGAGCCTGACAACCCACCCCCCTCGGGCCGGGCGGTGCGCTGCATCACTTAGGTATACCTAAGCTGACCTGCGCAAACGATCTTTGATCGATCAATTCGGTGGCGTTCCGACCGCCGCTCGGCCAGACTCCGGGACCATGTCGACACCCCCTCCGACCGGCCCACTCGTCACCCGGGACACCCTGGCGGCGGACCTGCGCACCCTCGGCGTACGGCCGGGCGAGACGCTCCTCGCGCACTCCTCGCTCAGTTCCCTCGGATGGGTCAACGGCGGCCCCGTCGCCGTCGTCCAGGGACTGCTCGACGCCATTGGGCCGAACGGCACGCTGGTGGTCCCCACCCAGTCCGGCGACCTCTCGGACCCGGCCCTGTGGAGCCGTCCGCCGGTGCCCGAGGAGTGGTGGCCGACCATCCGGGCGACCATGCCCGCCTACGACCCCCGGGTGACGCCCTCGCGCGGCGTCGGGGTGATACCCGAGACCGTCCGGAACTGGCCCGGCGCGCTGCGCAGCGCGCACCCGGAGACCTCCTTCGCGGCGCTCGGCCCGGGCGCGGCGGGAATCGTCGAGGGACACGCGCCCGACTGCCGGCTCGGGGAGCGCAGCCCGCTGGCCCGGCTGGAGGCCCGCGGCGCCCGGGTGCTGCTCCTCGGCGCCGGCTTCGGCTCCTGCACCGCCTTCCACCTGGCCGAGTACCGGGTGCCCTCCCCCGTGGTCGAGGTCGGACGCCCGTCCCCGGACGGCTGGACGACCGTGCGCGAGGTGTCGATCACCTCCGAGCGGTTCGAGGAACTCGGCGCCGACTTCGAACGGGACCGGCCCGTCGTACGGGGCCGGGTGGGCGCGGCGACCGCACGGCTGTTCCCGCTGGCCGACGCGGTGGCGTACGCGGAGCGGTGGCTGCCGCTGCACCGCCCGCGGGACCTGTACGCCGAGGTGGCCTCGGCCCCCGGCGGTTCCGGGCCGCGGCGGCGTCCCTAGACTTGCGCCTCATGCGAAGCGAGCCCGTGGTCCAGGTCCAGGCCCTGGTGAAGCGGTACGGCACGAAGACCGCGGTGGACGGCCTCGACCTGGTGGCCTCGGCGGGTGTCACCGCCGTACTCGGACCCAACGGCGCGGGCAAGACGACCACGGTCGAGACCTGCGAGGGGTACCGGAAGCCGGACTCCGGCACGGTGCGCGTCCTCGGCCTCGACCCGGTCGGACAGTCCCGGGAGCTGCACACCCGCATCGGCGTGATGCTCCAGTCCGGCGGCGTCTACTCGGGCGCCCGAGCGGACGAAATGCTCCGCCACGTCGCGAGACTGCACGCCCATCCGCTGGACGTGGACGCGCTCATCGAACGGCTCGGCCTGGAGAGCTGCGGGCGGACCGCCTACCGGCGGCTGTCCGGCGGCCAGCAGCAGCGCCTCGCGCTCGCGATGGCCGTCGTCGGACGCCCCGAACTGGTCTTCCTGGACGAGCCGACCGCGGGCCTGGACCCGCAGGCCCGGCGCGCCACCTGGGACCTGGTGCGCGACCTGCGCTCGGACGGCGTCTCGGTCATCCTCACCACGCACTACATGGACGAGGCCGAGCAGCTCGCCGACGACGTCGCGATCATCGACGCCGGCCGGGTCATCGCCCAGGGCTCCCCCGAGGAGCTGTGCCGCGGCGGCGCCGAGAACACCCTGCGCTTCAGCGGCCGGCCCGGACTCGACGTGGCCTCGCTGCTCAAGGCCCTCCCGGCGGACTGCACGGCGGCCGAGCTGACGCCGGGCACCTACCGGGTCGGCGGCAAGGTCGATCCCCAGCTGCTGGCCACGGTGACGTCCTGGTGCGCCCAGCACGGCGTGATGCCGGAGAAGATCTCCGTCGAACGCCACACCCTGGAGGACGTCTTCCTGGAACTCACCGGCAAGGAGCTGCGTTCGTGACCACCGCCGGTACCCACATCCCGAGGCCCGGGGCCGCGCCGCTGCCCCGGATGATCGGCGCGCAGGCCGCGCTGGAGACGAGGATGCTGCTGCGCAACGGCGAACAGCTCCTCCTCACGGTCGTCATCCCGACCCTGCTGCTCGTGCTGTTCAGCACCGTCGACATCGTCGACACCGGCGCGGGGAAGGCGGTCGACTTCCTGACGCCGGGCATCCTCGCGCTCGCCGTGATGTCGACGGCGTTCACCGGACAGGCCATCGCCACCGGCTTCGAGCGCCGCTACGGCGTACTGAAGCGGCTGGCCGCCTCCCCGCTGCCCCGCTGGGGCCTGATGACCGCGAAGACGGCGGCGGTGCTGGTCACCGAGGTCCTCCAGGTGATCCTGCTGACCGTGATCGCCTTCGCGCTGGGCTGGTCCCCGCACGGCAACCCGCTCGCCGTACTGCTCCTGCTGGTGCTCGGCACGGCGGCCTTCTCGGGGCTCGGGCTGCTGATGGCGGGCACTCTCAGGGCCGAGGCGACGCTCGGCGCGGCCAACCTGGTGTTCCTGCTGTTCCTGGTGGCCGGCGGGGTCATCGTGCCGATGGGCAAGTTCCCGGCCGGCGTCCAGGACGTGCTGGGCCTGCTGCCGATCTCGGCGCTCTCCGACGGCCTGCGGGACGTGCTCCAGCACGGCGCCTCGATGCCGTGGGCCGACCTCGGGATCCTGGCCGTCTGGGCGGTCGTGGGCCTCGGCGCCGCCGGGAAGTTCTTCCGCTGGGAGTAATCGGGTGGACGCCCGTCAACCGGACCCTCGTGAACGCGTGCACAAGCGGCCCCCTACGATGGTGCGCGTGCCGAACCTGACCCGAGCCGACGCCCTCAGCGCGGTGCGCAACCCGCTCGCCTTCATCGCCGAACGCTGGACCCCGACGACCCGCACGGTGCGGCGCGCGGCGCTCGCCGCGCTCGTCATGTCGGTGGTCATCGTGGTCACCGGCGGCGCCGTCCGGCTCACCGGCTCCGGCCTCGGCTGCCCGACCTGGCCCAAGTGCACCGACGACTCGCTCACCGCCACCAGCGCGATGGGCTTCCACGGCGCCATCGAGTTCGGCAACCGCATGCTGACGTACGTGCTGTGCGCGGCCGTCGGATGGGCGATCATCGCCGCCCGGTCGCGGAAGCCGTGGCGGCGCGGCCTGACCCGGCTCGGCTGGGCGCAGTTCTGGATCGTCATGAGCAACGCCGTGCTCGGCGGCATCGTCGTCCTGGTCGGTCTGAACCCGTACACGGTCGCCGCGCACTTCCTGCTGTCCACCGCCCTGATCACGGTCGCCGCGCTCATGTGGCAGCGCGCCCGCGAGGGGGACGGGGCGCCGCGTCCGCTGGTCGGCGCGTCGGTGCGGCAGCTCGTGTGGTTCCTGGTCGTCGCGGCCGTCCTGCTCATCGCGGTCGGCACGGTCGTGACCGGTGCCGGTCCGCACGCGGGCGACTCGAGCGAGGTCGACCGGATGCATGTGAGCTGGGAGAACGTGGCCAAGCTGCATGCCGTGCTGGCGTGGATCGTGGTGACCCTGACGTTCGCGCTCTGGTTCGTGCTGAAGGCGGTCGACGCGCCGCGCGGCCCGCTGCTGCGCACCCGGGACCTGTTCCTGATCCTGCTGTCGCAGGGCGTCATCGGCTACGTGCAGTACTTCACCGACCTGCCGGAGGCCCTGGTCGGCCTGCACATGCTGGGCTCCTGCCTGGTGTGGATCGGCGTGCTGCGGGTCCTGCTGGCGCTGCGCGAGCGCCCGGAGACCCTGGCGGACGTGCCGGGCCCGGCGACGGAATCGGCCCTCACGCGCGCGTAGCGGTATGACCGGGGCCCGCGGACTCACTCCACCCCGTACACCCGCCGGGCGTTGCCCGCGGCGATCAGGCCCGCCACACGCTGCGCGTCGGCCAGCGACCAGGCGCCCTCGGCGACCCAGGTGCCGAGCACCCGGGCGAGCGCCTCGCGGAAGAGGCGGGCCCCGATGACGTGGAGTTCGGGCAGGCCGTGGGCGCCGCTGGAGAAGAGCAGCTTGCCGAAGGGCGCCAGTTCCAGGATCTCGGCGAGGACGGCCGCCGCCCGCGCGCCGGTGCGGACCAGGGCGGCGCCCAGATCGGCGTACACGTGCGGGAAGACCCCGGCGAGGTGGGCCGCGTGCCGGTGGTACGGGTAACCGTGCAGCAGGACCAGGTCGGTGCCGAGGCCCGCGGTGGCGCGGGCGAAGTCGGTGAGCAGGACGGGGTCGGTGCGGTCGATGCGCAGACCGGGTTCGCCGAGTCCGGCGTGCAGCTGGAGCGGCAGGCCGGAGGCGACCGCGATCCACAGCAGATGGCGCAGCAGGACGGGGTCGGTGAGCGGGCCGCCGACCCGGCGGCCCGCCAGCCAGCGGCCGGCCGCGCCCCGGACCTCGCCGGGCCCGGGCGGCTCGGGCGCGAGCGCCAGACCGTGCCGCACCCCGGCGACCGAGGTGAAGGCGACGGCGTTGGCGGCGGCCCCGTGGACCGACTCGGCGAGATTGGCGAGAAACGACTCGACGGTGCCGGAGGTGTCGGCGACCTGTTCGGCGAGCAGTTCCAGGCGGACGATCTCGTGCGCCCCGGCCGCCCCGGTGGAGGCCATCTCGCCCGGCCCGGTGAGGTCGCCCGGCAGCCCGGTGTCGACGAGATACGTGGTGATGCCGCTGCCGCGCAGCAGCCGGCGGCCCGATTCGAGGACGCCGAGTTCGCGGCGCCGGGCCAGATAGCGGGCGGGCGTGCAGTGCGGCTCCAGGCCGAGCAGGGGCGGGCACCAGCGCCGTACGGCGAAGCCGGTCTGGGTGTCGAAGAAGGTGGTGCCGGGGGCCGGGGGCCCCTCGGTTCTGGCGAGGTGGGCCTCGAACGTGCCGAGGCCCAGCTCCGTCCGCAGTACGCCGTGGCAGTACTGGTCCACCAGGGACGGCGTTTCGATCATCCGGACTCCCCGCGACTGGACCGTTCCTTTTCAGGTCCTAACGGGTGAAGCGGGTGTCAGGTGTTGGTCGCGCACACCCCGTGCGAACGGCCGACGGTTGTCAGCCGTCCGGGCGAGCCGGGCCTCGGTCATCCGTGCGAGCCGGCTCTCGGACTGCCGCGCGTTCCGGGTCCCGGCCGTCCGTGCGTTCCGGGTCCCGGCCGTCCGTGCGAGCCGGCTCTCGGGCGCCCGCGCGATCCGGGCCTCGGCCGTTCGTGCGAAGGGTGAGGGTCAGTCGTTGGAGGGGCCGCCGAGCTGGATGCCCGCCATGCGCTTCCACTCGTACGGGCCGGTCTTCACCTTGGCCGCGAACTCCCCGTCGAACTCCTCGTGCACGGTGACGCCGGCCCTCTTCACGGCGTCCTCGGCGATCGCCTGGCTGGGTGCCACCAGGTCGCCCCAGCCGCCGTCCTCTCCGACGAGCACGATGCGGGCGCCACGCTCGCCGAGGTAGGCGACCTGTGCCTCCGCCCCGCCGTGCGCCTTGGCGAAGGCGTCGATCTCCCGGCCGAGCCGGGCGGCGGTGCGCTCGGCCTTCTTGTCCTGGGCGGCGCTGGGGGTCTCGTCGGTCTGCTCGGTGTCTGCCATGAGCAGGATGCTACCGACGGGTAGATCAAACGGCGACGGGCGGGGGGCGGGGGCCTGGGCACCGTCCCCCCCCCTCGGTTGTAGACGACGCCTGGGGGGGAGACACCACGGCAAGAGCCCGGAGGGGGTGCCCCCCCCCGGGGCCTAGATGTTAGACACAAAAGTGAAAAACCACA
>NZ_JBEYFY010000031.1:0-79481 GCF_040703595.1 Streptomyces sp. NPDC007084 | reverse complement strand
CCGGCGGGTCGAGCTGACCGGACTCCGAGCGCGGGAAGAACTCGTACCAGGAGCCGTACAGCGCCCGCTCCCGCTCCACCAGCAACGGCAACGGCTCCGACGCCGTCACCAGGTCGCGCAGCGGATACCGGGCCAGCACCTCGTCCACCTCGGGGGTGAGGGCGGCGGCGAGCCGGGTGGCGACCGGACGGTCCGGGTCGCGCAGCGCGTCGACGGCGGCGAGCACCGTGTCCCGGGCCCGCTTGCCCTTGGTCCCCTTCGGGATGCCGGCCGCGGCCCGCTCGTACAGCCGCGCGCCCTTTTCCAGCACCAGTTCCGTGTCCTGGCCCGCCGGGATCTTGATCCCCGCGTGGTGCCGCCAGGTGGTGACGGGGTCGCTCCACGCCTCCACCGTGTACGTCCAGCGGCCCTCCCGGTCGGCGCTCACCCGGGCGCCCCAGCGGTCGGTGCCCGGGGCCAGCTCGCGCATCGGCGACCAGGGCCCGGGGCGGCCCTTGGGGTCGTACAGGACGACGTTCGCCGCGACCGCGTCATGGCCCTCGCGGAACACCGTCGCCGAGACCTCGAACTCCTCGCCGACCACCGCCTTCGCCGGCCGGCGCCCGCCCAGCACCACCGGCTGGACGTCCAGGACGGGGATACGCCCGACGGCCGTCGCCGGAGCGGGCGGGGCGATCACCGGGGAGTCGCCCACCCGGGTGGCCGGGACGGTGGACCTGGCCTTCTTCTTCGCCGGCTTCGCCGGCTTGACGGGTTTGCCCGGCGTGCCCGGCGCGGGGTCGGCGGCGCGGGCCTTGCGCGGGGCGGAGGCGCGCGCGGGGACGGCGGTGTCCGTGACCGCGTCGCCCGGGGCGGCCGTGTCCGGGGCGCTGGTCTCCGGCCCGATCGGCGTCACCGCGTCGTCAGGAGCGGGAGCGGGCGTGGGCGTGGGGGTGGGCGCGGCGGCCTCGGAGGCGGCGACGGGTTTCCTCTCGGTGCGCGAACGGGACTCGGTCTTGCGCTTGCGGGGCGTCTCGGAGGTGGTCGTCGGGGGTGGCGACGAGTGGTGCGTGGCGGGCATGACCGCTCCTGTCCGCGTCAACGTGGGTGGGCGGATGGGGGTGTGGGGAAGGTGGACCTGCGAGGTGTACCGGAGGAGCCTTCCCACCCTATGCGGGTGAGCATTCCGGCACTTTGTTAACTACTCACGCGTATGTCTACACACAAGACCAGCCTCGTCCCGGTCAGGCGAGGCCGGTGCGGGGTGGCTGAATCACCCTGGTTGTACCAGCATCCCGCCACCGTCACCCGACGTTCAGCAGTCTGTTGGGAGAACCGAGGCCGACACCTGACAGCTTCCCCGGAACCGCCAGTTTCACCAGCGCCTTCGCGACTTGTTCCGGAGCGGCCCGCGGATGGCCGGACAGATACAGCGCCGCCACGCCCGCGACATGCGGGCTCGCCATCGACGTACCGGAACGGGCCACTTTTCCCCTGTCGCCGGTGTACGAAGCTGACGTGATTGCCACCCCCGGCGCGAACAGATCGACCGCCGGGCCGGTGTTGGAGAACGCCGCCCGGGTGTCCGTCCGGTCGCTCGCGCCGACCGTGAGGGCCTCGCGCACCCGGGCGGGGGAGTAGCCCGCGGCCGGCCGCCCGTCGTTGCCCGCCGCGACCGTGTACGTCACCCCGGAGGCGATGGAGTCGCGGACGGCCGCGTCCAGTTGGGCGTTGCCGTACCCGCCGAGGCTGAGGTTGGCCACGGCCGGCTTCCGCGCGTGCCGGGTCACCCAGTCGATCCCGGCGATGACCTGGGCGGTGGTGCCGGCCCCCCGGTCGTCCAGGACGCGGACCGCGACGACCCGCGCCTTCTTGGCCACGCCGTACCGGCGGCCGGCCAGGGTCGCGGCCACATGGGTGCCGTGGCCGTTGCCGTCCCGCGCCGCGCGGTCGCCGTCCACGAAGTCCCAGCCGTAGCTCGCCCGCCCGCCGAAGTCCTGGTGGGTGACGCGGACGCCGGTGTCGATGACGTACGCCGTCACACCCGCCCCCGCCGACGCGGGCGCCGCGTACCGCCGGTCGAGCGGCCGGTCCCGCTGGTCGATCCGGTCCAGCCCCCACGAGGGCGGGTCCTTCTGCACGGCGTCCTTCCGCACGGCTTGCACGGCGTCCTTCCGCACGGCGACCGTCCTCGCCCCGGCCGTCCTCGCCTCGGCCGTCCTCGCCTCGGCCGTCCTCGCCTCGGCCGTCCGCCGGTCGTCCGTCCGTACGGCGTCCTTCCGCGCCCCGGCCTTCCGCGCGCCGCCGGTCCCCCCGGTGTCCGTCCGCACGGTGGCCGTCCGCCCGGTGTCCGTCCGCACGGTGTCCAGCGCCACCCGGGTGTCCTGGACGACCGAGGCCACCCGGGGGTCGGCGGCGAGCCGCCGGGCCCGTCTCTCGTCCAGCCGTACGGCGAAGCCGTTGAGCACCGTGCCGTAGGTGTGGCTGATTCTCGCCCCGTAGGCCTCGGCGAGGTCCGCGCCGGCCGGCGACGAGGCGCGGGTGCCCGCCCCGAGCGTCACGATGTAGCTGCCGCCGACCGAGCCGGGCTCCCCCGCTCCGAGGATCCGCCCCTCCGGAAACGCCTGTGCGGGCGGGGCGACGGCCGAGAGCACCGCGGCCGTCGTGACCGCGGTGATACCCGCCCCCCAGCGCAGCCGCCACTTCCTCGTCCGTGCCATGACCGCCGTTCCCCTCCTCGCGCGGACGCGCGCGCCCCGGCGCCCGGCCTCGCGGACGGGAACCGGCCGTACGTCACCCGCCGAGCCTCTCCCGGCGGGGCGAAGCGCCACAAGGCCGCCCAGGCGTGCGGAACCGGCCAAACCGAACGCGGGGGGCACGGGACGGGTGTGGCGCGTTCTCGCCGGTGTCACACAAGCGGACGGATCCGGGGGCGTGCCGCGATGCGCCGTGTCGCGAAGGCACCCCCGCCGCTACCGTCGTGGGTGACGAAGGCCGCACAACGCCGTGCGGTCCTCTGCCGCGTACGTCCTCCGTGAAGGTGGAATCCGTGAAGGCGATCCGCAGATTCACCGTCCGACCAGTACTCCCCGAAGCCCTTCACCCCCTCAGTGACCTGGCCCGCAACCTCCGCTGGTCCTGGCATGCCGAGACCCGCGACCTCTTCCAGTCCGTCGACCCGGAGCGCTGGGCCGCCTCCGACGGCGATCCCGTACGACTGCTGGGCAGCGTGTCCGCCGCCCGGCTCACCGAACTCACCGGGGACAGCCGCTTCCTGCGCCGCCTCGCCGAGGTCTCCGACGATCTGCGGGACTACGTGACCGGCGACCGCTGGTACCAGCGGCAGACCGGCGACCTGCCCGCCGCCGTCGGCTACTTCTCGCCCGAGTTCGGCATCACCGCCGCGCTCCCGCAGTACTCCGGCGGCCTCGGCATCCTCGCCGGCGACCACCTCAAGGCGGCCAGCGACCTGGGCGTCCCGCTCATCGGTGTCGGCCTGCTCTACCGGCACGGCTACTTCCGCCAGTCGCTGTCCCGCGAGGGCTGGCAGCAGGAGACCTATCCGGTCCTCGACCCCAACGAACTGCCCGTCGTCCCGCTCCGCGAGGAGGACGGCACCCCCGCCCGCGTCTCCCTCGCCCTGCCCGGGGGCCGCGCCCTGCACGCCCGGATCTGGCTCGCCCAGGTCGGCCGCGTCCCGCTGCTGATGCTCGACTCCGACGTCGAGGAGAACGACCTCGGCGAACGCGGCGTCACCGACCGGCTGTACGGCGGCGGCAGCGAGCACCGGCTCCTCCAGGAGATGCTGCTCGGCATAGGAGGGGTGCGCGCGGTCCGGACGTACTGCCGGCTGACCGGCCACGCGCCGCCCGAGGTGTTCCACACCAACGAGGGGCACGCCGGCCTCCTCGGCCTGGAGCGGATCGCCGAACTCGGCGACACCGGGCTCGACTTCGCCTCCGCCCTGGAGGCGGTCAGGGCCGGCACCGTCTTCACCACGCACACCCCGGTCCCCGCCGGCATCGACCGCTTCGACCGGGAACTGGTCGCCCGCCACTTCGGCCCCGACGCGGAACTCCCGCGCATCGACGTGGAACGCATCCTCGCCCTCGGCATGGAGACCTACCCCGGCGGCGAGCCCAACCTGTTCAACATGGCCGTGATGGGCCTGCGCCTCGGCCAGCGCGCCAACGGCGTCTCCCTGCTGCACGGCCAGGTCAGCCGCGAGATGTTCTCCGGCCTGTGGCCCGGCTTCGACCCCGAGGAGGTGCCGATCACCTCCGTCACCAACGGCGTGCACGCGCCGACCTGGGTGGCCCCCGAGGTCCTGCGGCTCGGCACCCGGCAGCTCGGCGCGCAGCGCACCGAGGACGCGCTGACCGTCGGCGCCTCGGACCGCTGGGACGCCGTCGCCGAGATCGACGACCAGGAGATCTGGGACCTGCGCCGGGTGCTGCGCGAACAACTCGTGCTGGAGGTACGCGAACGGCTCCGGGCTTCCTGGCGGCAGCGCGGCGCCGGCACCGCCGAACTCGGCTGGATCGACGGGGTGCTCGACCCCGACGTCCTCACCATCGGCTTCGCGCGCCGCGTCCCCTCGTACAAGCGGCTGACGCTCATGCTGCGCGACCGGGACCGGCTGATGGACCTGCTGCTGCATCCCGAGCGGCCCGTCCAGATCGTCGTCGCGGGCAAGGCGCACCCCGCCGACGACGGCGGCAAGCGGCTGATCCAGGAACTCGTCCGGTTCGCCGACGACCCCCGGGTCCGCCACCGGATCGTCTTCCTGCCCGACTACGGCATGGCCATGGCGCAGAAGCTCTACCCGGGCTGCGACATCTGGCTCAACAACCCGCTGCGCCCGCTGGAGGCCTGCGGCACGAGCGGCATGAAGGCGGCGCTCAACGGCTGTCTCAACCTGTCGGTCCTGGACGGCTGGTGGGACGAATGGTTCCGGCCCGACTTCGGCTGGGCGATCCCCACCGCGGACGGCACCGCCACCGACGACGACCGCCGGGACGAGCTGGAGGCGGGCGCGCTGTACGAACTGCTCGAACAGCGGGTCGCCCCCCGCTTCTACGAGCGCGCTGAGCACGGACTGCCCGACCGCTGGATCGAGATGGTCCGCCAGACGCTGACCCACCTCGGCCCCAAGGTGCTGGCCGGCCGGATGGTCCGCGAGTACGTGGAGCGCCTCTACACCCCGGCGGCGCACGCCCACCGGGCGCTCACCGCCGACGCGGCACGCGAACTCGCCGACTGGAAGGCCCGGGTCCGCGCGTCCTGGCCGCAGGTCGCCGTCGACCATCTGGAGGCGTCCTCGGCCACCCCGACCGCCGAGCTGGGCGCCTCCCTGTCGCTGCGCGTCCGCGTCGGCCTCGGCGATCTCGCCCCGGACGACGTGGAGGTGCAGGCCGTCGCGGGCCGGGTCGGCACGGACGACCGGATCGCGGACGCGGTGTGCGTCCCGCTGAAACCGGCCGGCGGCTCCGATTTGGAGGGCCGCTGGATCTACGAGGGCCCCCTCTCCCTGGACCGCACCGGCCCCTTCGGCTACACGGTCCGCATTCTCCCGTCCCACCCTCTGCTGGCCTCGGGCGCCGAACTGGGGCTGGTGGCGGTGCCGTCGGAGGAACCGGGCGAGAACGCGGGCCTGCTGATGCGCTGACCCGCCGGACCCACGGGACCGCGCACACCGGGCCCGCCCCGCGGACAGACCGCGAGGCGGGCCCGGTGGCGTGCGCGGGTTCGCGGAGCGGGGCCTCGGCTCAGCTGTCGAGGCCCGCGCACAGCCGCCGCAGCACCACGCCGCACCGGCGGGCGTACGCGTGTTGCAGGCCCCGGGAGGCCGGGCCGGTCGCCCGGGTGTACCACTTGGCCGCGCGGCTGAACGCGGTGACCGTCAGCCAGACCGTGCCGTCGCCGGTGCGGGAGACCGTGAAGGCCTCCTCGCCGCACTCGGGGTGACCGGTGAGCGTGCCGTAGGCCCAGGCGGTGCGGCGGGGTTCCTCGGCCGTCCAGACCACCCGGCAGGGGGCCTTGACCGGGCCCATGGCGACCGTGACGTCCACGCCGGGGGCCGCCCGGTCGGCGTCACAGATCACCCCGAAGCCCATGGCGCGGTGCATCTCCCAGGTCATCAGGGCCTCGGACGCGCGCCGGAAGACGGCCTCGCCCTCGCCGATCCGGGAGCGGACGTGCAGTCGGTGGAAGCCCGGGGGGCAGCGGTCCTCGCGGGTCGCGCCCACGTCCTCGTACGTGTAGGGCATGGGGGCAAGACTAGGTGCTGCCGTCCGGATCACCGCTCCTGCCCCGGATCACCGCTCCCGCTCCGGATCACCGCTCCTGCTCCGGATCACCGCTCCTGCTCCGGATCACCGCTCTCGGTCCGCGCGTCCTCCGCCGGGGCCGGCCGGGACAGGGAGTCTCCGGACCCCGATGACAGGATCGCCTCCATGAGGCGCTGGGCCGCGCCGCTGCGGGAGACCGGAGTCATGTCCGACAGGAGCCGCTCGGCGGTGAGGAACCGGGAGAGTTCGAGCGGCTGCCGGAAGTACATCAGCAGGTGCTGCGACGCGCTCTCCTGCGAGCGGACGAACGTCCGGCCGATGTAGGCGGCGATCGCGGTTCCGATGGCGGTGAGGGCGCCGGAGACGACCGTCTTCGCCGTCGTGTCGGCGGTCAGAGCGAGCGAGGCTCCCAGGATGAGGACCGCGAAACCCGTGCCCATCGCGATCTGCCCGTTGCGGAAGCTCTGTTCGGCCTGCCGGGTCACGATCCGGTGGTAGTAGGCGAGCCGTTTCTCCGTCACGTCCCACAGGACGGGAAGACGGAGTCCGTCGGCTTCGTCCACCGCGGCTTCGGCCCGGTCGAGATCCCTGCGCGCGTCCGTCAGCCAGAAACGGTCACTGTGGATCTTGCGCTGCGTCCTGCGGTACCGCCGGCCCACCTCGTAGACGAGAAAGGCGGCGACTATCTGGCCCGTCAGGGAGTTCAGGTAATGCAGCGGCGAGGACTTCGAGACCGTGGGCAGCACCTCGCCCCGCACCGCGCCGTAGAAGATCAGGAACAGACCGCCGAGAGCCGCCGCTATCTCCCAGGCCAGCGCTCTTCGCCGTTCCGCCGAGTCGGCCCATGACACTCGCTCGCGGCGCTGCTTCTCCTCGTCGGCGGCGTCGGTGAGCGGATCGCGCCGGCCGTCGGCCACCGGCACGCCGACCTCGGGAGCCTCGTCTGTCATGTACCCATGCTCGCAGTCTGCTGGACGGCGGGGAGCCGCTTCGTCACAACAGGTCACCCGCGTCGCCTCGGCACCGCGGGGCGAGGGCGAAGCTCCGGACGGGACGGCACCCGGGGGAGTCCTCGCCCCGGGTGCCGCCTCGGTTCGTCCGCGGTCCGCTAGTTGACGTTCACCGCCGACCAGGCGGCGGCGACCGCCTTGTACTCCGTGCTGGTGGAGCCGTACAGGGCCGACGCCGCGGAGAGCGTGGCCGTGCGGGCGCCCGCGTACTTGGTCGTCGACGTCATGTACGTCGTCAGCGCCTTGTACCAGATCTGCAGCGCCTTGTCCCGGCCGATGCCGGTGACCGTGGAGCCGTTGGACGTCGGGGAGTTGTAGCTGACCCCGTTGATCGTCTTGGCGCCGCTGCCCTCCGCGAGGAGGTAGAAGAAGTGGTTGGCGACACCCGACGAGTAGTGCACGTCGAGGTTGCCGACGGTGGAGGACCAGGAGTCCTTCGAGCCGCCGTCCTTGCTGGGCTTGTCCATGTAGCGCAGCGGGGTGCCGTCACCGTTGATGTTGATCTTCTCGCCGATGAGGTAGTCACCGGGGTCGGAGGCGTTGTTGGCGTAGAACTCGACGCCGGTGCCGAAGATGTCCGAGGTCGCCTCGTTCAGACCGCCGGACTCGCCCGAGTAGTTGAGGCCCGCGGTGTTGGAGGTGACGCCGTGGCTCATCTCGTGGCCGGCCACGTCCAGCGAGGTCAGCGGGTGCGTGTTGCCCGAGCCGTCGCCGTAGGTCATGCAGAAGCAGCTGTCGTCCCAGAAGGCGTTCACGTACGAGTTGCCGTAGTGCACGCGGGAGTACGCGCCGACGCCGTTGTTCTTGATGCCGCTGCGGCCGAAGGTGTTCTTGTAGAAGTCCCAGGTCTCCTGGGCGCCGTAGGCGGCGTCCACGGCGGCGGTCTGGTCCGTGCTGGAGCTGGACGCGGCCCCGGTGCCCCACACGTCGTCGGCGTCGGTGAACAGCGTGCCGGTGCCCGACGTGCCGTGCTTGAGGTTGTACGTCTTGTGGCCGCCGCGCGTGCCGTCCGTCAGGTTGTACGTCGAACCCGACTTGGTGGTGCCGAGCGTGACCGTGCCCGAGTAGAGGCTCTTGCCGGAGCCCGTCTCGATCCCCTGGTACTCGTAGAGCTTCTTGCCGGTGGCCGCGTCGGTGATGACGTGCAGCTCGTTCGGCGTCCCGTCGTCCTGGAGGCCGCCGACGACGGTCTCGTAGGCGAGGGTCGGCTTGCCGGTGGCGGCCCAGATCACCTTGCGGGGCGCCTGGTCGGCCGAGGTCCTGGCCGAGCCCGCGTCCTTGGCGGCGGTGAGCGCCTGCTTCTCGGCCTTGGCCGTGGTGACCGCCGGCTTGAGCGAGGCGACCTTGATGGCGGCCTTCGTCGCCCGCGTGACGCCCTCGGTCCGGCCGGCCTTGGTCTCGTGCACCACGAGGTCTCCGCCGAGCACCGGAAGTCCGTTGTACGTGCGCTCGTAGCGCGTGTGAACCGTGCCGTCGGCGTCCTTGACGACGTCTCTGACGACCAGCTTCTCCTTGGCGCCGAGGCCTATCTCCTGAGCCGTCTCGGCCGTCGCGGCGTCGGCCTTCTTGATGAGCGCGGTGCGTGCGGAGGAGGAGAGCTGGACGGGCGAGCCGGCGAGGGGGGTGGTCTTGCCGGTGGGAAGCGCCGCGGTCTGTGCGGCGGCACCGGTGGTCATACCGGTGGCGAGCAGGGCTCCGGCGGCGACAGCGGTGGCGATGGCCAGAGTGGTGCGCTTGTGACGCGCGTAGAGGGGGGTCACGCAAGCTCCTTCTGTGGGGGCGTCCGAGCGGCTTGGGGATGCCGGCGAACGGTTGTGAAGTTGCGGTGCGGGTGAGCCGTGCGGTGGAAGCGTGCCACCTGGGACGCGTACATGTCAGGAGGCCCTAACGACCTTGGCCGAAAATCGTCGATCAGGTGAACAGTGGGGTGTCCGAGGCGCCCGCCAACTCCCGTCAAGGCGGGGTCAAAGCAAACTCCCGCACCCGTAAACAGCCGTCAAAGAGGGCGCCGCCCCGGGGAGTCGAACCTCCGGGACGGCGCCCTGTCTCGTGGGGTCCGCGCGGACTTCACACGGACTTCCGGGACGGACCGCGGGCGGTCTGCGGACGGTCGGCCGACGGCCCGCAGACGACCCGCCGACGGTTTACGGGAAGGTCAGTTTCCAGCTGTCGATGTAGCCGGTGTCCCGGGACGCCTGGTCCTGGACCTTCAACTTCCATACACCGTTGGCCGTTTCGGAGGACGCGTTGACCGTGTAGGTCGTGTTCACGTTGTCCGCCGAGTCGGAGGAGCTGAAGTTCTTCAGCCGGTACGTGGCACCGCTCGGACCGACCAGGTCGATCACCAGGTCGCCCCGCCAGGTGTGCACGATGTTCACGCCGACCGCCAGGTTCGACGGGGCGTTTCCGGTCCGGCCGCTGACCGTGATCGAGGACGTGACCGCGGGCCCGTTGTCCGGAATCGATACGTCGGCCGTGTTCTCGAACGACGTGCCGCCCCCGCCGCCACCGCCGGGACGCGTCCCGACGTTCACCGCCGCCCAGGCGTTGGCCACCGCCGTGTACTCGGCGCTGGTCGTGCCGTACAGCTCGCCGGCCGCCGCGAGCGTCCCGGTGCGGGCCGCCGCGTAGTTGGTGGTCGAGGTGAACTTGGTGGTGAGCGCCCGGTACCAGATCTGCAGCGCCTTGTCCCGGCCGATGCCGGTGACCGGAAGACCGTCGGAGGTGGGCGAGTTGTAGCTGACGCCGTTGATGACCTTGGCGCCGCTGCCCTCGCTCAGCAGGTAGAAGAAGTGGTTGGCGACACCCGACGAGTAGTGCACGTCGACGCTGCCGACACCCGAGTACCAGGAGTCCTTGGAGCTGCCGTCCTTGCTCGGCTTGTCCATGTAGCGCAGCGGCGTGCCGTTGCCGTTGATGTCGATCTTCTCGCCGATGAGGTAGTCGCCCACGTCCGAGGAGTTCGCCGCGTAGAACTCCACACCGGTGCCGAAGATGTCCGAGGTCGCCTCGTTCAGACCGCCGGACTCGCCCGAGTAGTTGAGCCCCGCGGTGTTGGAGGTGACGCCGTGGCTCATCTCGTGGCCCGCCACGTCCAGCGAGGTCAGCGGCTTGGCGTTGCCCGTGCCGTCGCCGTACGTCATGCAGAAGCAGCTGTCGTCCCAGAACGCGTTCACGTACGCGTTGCCGTAGTGCACGCGCGAGTAGGCGCCGACGCCGTTGTTCTTGATGCCGCTGCGGCCGAAGGTGTTCTTGTAGAAGTCCCACGTCACCGCGGCGCCGTAGTGCGCGTCCGCGCCGGCCGTCGCGGCGTTCGACGTGGTGCCGTTGCCCCAGGTGTCGCTCGTCTGCGAGAACAGCGTCCCGGTGCCCGACGTACCGCGGTTCAGGTTGTACGTCTTGTGGTTGCCGCGCGCTCCGTCGGTGAGCGTGTAGTTGGAGCCCGACTGCGTGGTCGTCAGCGGCACCTGTCCGCTGTACTGGGTGTTGCCGGTGCCGGTCTTGACGCCCTGCCACTCGAAGAGCTTCTTGCCGGTGACGGCGTCGGTGATGACGTGCAGCTCGTTCGGGGTGCCGTCGTCCTGGAGGCCGCCGACGACCGTCTCGTAGGCGAGCGTCGGCTTGCCGCTCGCCGCCCAGATCACCTTGCGGGGCGCGCGGTCGGCGTCCGCGCTCTTCGAGCCGGCCGCCTTGGCGGCGGACAGCGCCTGCTTCTCCGCCGCGCTCGCGGCGACGGCCGGGGTGAGCGTGGAGACCTTCAGGGCGGCCTTCGTCGCCTTGTAGACGTGCTCGGTCTTCCCCGACTTCGAGGCCTCGACGACCAGGTCGCCGCCGAGGACCGGCAGCCCCTCGTACGTCCGCTCGTAGCGGGTGTGGACCGTGCCGTCGTGGTCCTTGATCACGTCGCGGGCGACGAGGCTCTCGTCGGCGCCGAGTCCGAGGTCCTTGGCGGTGGCCGCCTTCGCCGCGTTGGCGTCGCGTATCAGCTCGGCGCGCTGCGAGGCGGTGAGGTGGACGGCGACGGCGCCCGGCTTGACCGCGCCGGCGCGGGGTGCCTGCTCGGGGGAGGCGCTGGCGGCGCCCGACTGGACGGCCGCGGCCAGCAGGGCGGTGACGCCGACGAGGGCGACACCGGCGACGCGGCGCTTGGTGGTGTGGGAGGTGCGTCTGTGGGAGGAGTTGCTACTCAACACTGACTCCTTCTGCGTGGCCGCGGATCGCGCGGCCAGGGGAGACCGGACGAAGGGAGACCCGTCCGGGCAGAACTGGGCTTTACGCGGAACCAGGTGCAATGGGGTCGTGCGGGCGCGTCACAGCGGGGAGTTGCTGTGGGGTTGCTGTGAAGCAGCCGTGGGAAGAGTGGCAGGCGATGACGCTTTCTGTCAGGACCGCGTCATCACTTTGGCTGGAAACGGTCCGTTGTCCGGTTCGTCATGTTCGGTATACGGACTGTCCGCCGGGCCGTCGGGCGATCTTCCGCCCCGCGTACGGAGGAGTTCACTCCGCCGTACGGTGCCTGGGCGGGGGCGCTGCCGGGAGCGGCCGGTCCGGCGTGGCGGTGGCGATGTGCGGCGACGACCCCGAGGCGCTGCGTGTCGTCGGCGGGCTGGTGCGCGATGTCGGCGGGACGCCGGCGGCGCTCGGCGGCTTGACCGCGTCGGCCAGTTGGAGGAGGTGGCGGGCTTCGTCATCGGACTGGTCTTCGCCGGCTTCCTCCCCAACTCGGCGATCCCGCACGTCCCTTCGCCGCCGGCCGCCACGAACTGGCCCGCGCAGCCGCTTCGGTGGGTGTCCGAGCGCGCCCCGGGACGCCGCCGGCCGACTCGGCGGCGTCCCGGGAAGTGCCTGCCCGCAGGCCACGGCGAGGTGCCGTGGGCGTCATACGAGGCTGTCGCGCCAGGCGCGGTGCAGATCGGCGAACCGGCCGGTGCCCGCGATCAGTTCGGCCGGCGAGCCGTCCTCCACGATCCGCCCGTGCTCCATCACCAGCACCCGGTCGGCGATCTCCACCGTCGACAGCCGGTGCGCCACGACCACCGCCGTACGCCCCCGCAGCACCGTCGACATGGCCCGCTGCACCGCCCGTTCGCCCGGCACGTCCAGCGAGCTGGTCGCCTCGTCGAGGATCAGCACCGCCGGATCGGCGAGCAACGCCCGCGCGAAGGCGACCAGTTGGCGCTGGCCCGCGGAGATCCGGCCGCCGCGCTTGCGGACGTCCGTGTCGTAGCCGTCGGGCAGGTCGCGGATGAACTCGTGCGCCCCGATGGCCTTCGCCGCCCGCTCGATCTCCTCCCGGCTCGCCTCGGGCCGCCCGATCGCGATGTTCTCGGCGACCGTGCCCGAGAACAGGAACGCCTCCTGCGTCACCATCACCACCCCGCGCCGCAGCTCGGGCACCGACAGCTCGCGCAGGTCCACCCCGTCCAGCAGGACCCGCCCCTCGGAGGGGTCGTAGAACCGGGCCAGCAGCTTCGCCAGCGTCGACTTGCCCGCGCCGGTCGAGCCGACCACGGCCACGGTCTGGCCCGCCGGGAGCGTCAGCGAGAACGCCGGCAGGACCTCCCCGCCCGTGCGGTAGGCGAAGCGGACCTCGTCGAAGACGACCTCGCGGCCCGGCTGTTCGGAGGCGAGCGCGGGCAGCGGGCGCGGCTCGGCCGGCTCCGGCACCGAGGGCGTCTGGGCCAGCAGACCGGCGATCTTCTCCAGCGAGGCCGCCGCCGACTGGTAGGAGTTCAGGAACATCCCCAGCCGGTCGATGGGGTCGTACAGCCGGCGCAGATACAGGACCGAGGCGGCGAGCACGCCGAGCGCCAGCGAACCCGACGCCACCCGGTAGGCGCCCCACAGCACGATGCCCGCGACCGCCGTGTTGGCGACCAGCCGCGAACCGACGACATAGCGGGCCATCTCCAGCAGGGCGTCGCCGTTCGTCTTCTCGTGCCGCTCGTTGAGCGCCCGGAAGGCCTCGTCGTTGGCCGCCTCCCGGCGGAACGCGCGCACCGGCCGGATGCCGTTCATCGTCTCCGCGAACTTCACGATCACCGCCGCGATCGCCGTCGACCGGGCGGCGAAGATCTTGCCCGCCCGGTGCTGGTAGAGGCGGATGAGCAGATACAGCGGGACGAACGAGCCGACCGCGACCGCGCCGAGACCGAGGTCCAGCCACAGCAGCATCGCCGAGATGTAGACGAACGACAGGACGACGGTGACGAGTTCCTGGAGTCCCTCGCTGAGCAGCTCGCGCAGCGACTCGACGTCCGTGGTGGAACGGGAGATCAGCCGGCCGGAGGTGTAACGCTCGTGGAAGTCGACGCTGAGCGCCTGGGCGTGCCGGAAGATCCGGCCCCGCAGATCGAGCAGCACGTCCTGGTTGACCCGGGCCGAGGCGGTGATGAAGGCCCACTGGAGTCCGCCGGAGAGCGCCGAACACAGCAGATAAGCGACGCCGACGGCGATCAGCGGCCCGTGGTCGTCGTGCCGGAACGCCGGTACGGCACGGTCGATGGCGTACGCCACGAGCAGCGGGCCCGCCTGCACCGCCGCCTGCTGGAGCAGCAGCAGGACGGTCGTCACCACCACCCGGGCCCGCAGCGGCGCGAGCAGCGAGCGCAGCAGGGCCGCCGTCGCACCCGGGGGAGTGGGCAGGCTGTCGCGGTCGAAGGGGTCCTGGTGCGGCTCGCTCCGCCGGTCCGCCCGGGCCGCGAGCGGTCCGTCGCCGGGGTCCTCGCCCGGTGCTCCGTCCGGGTCCGGGTCCACAGCGGTGGTCGTGGGCGCCGCGGTCATCGGTCGTCCTCCTCTGCGCCCGACATCAGATGGGCGTACTCGGCGTTGGTGCGCAGCAGTTCGTGGTGGGTGCCGACGGCGGTGATCCGGCCGCCGGAGAGCAGGGCGACGCGGTCGGCCAGCAGGACCGTGGAGGGGCGGTGCGCCACGATCAGCGCGGTCGTCTCCGCCAGTACCCGGCGCAGGGCGGCCTCGACCGCCGCCTCCGTGTGCACGTCCAGCGCCGACAGCGGGTCGTCGAGGACCAGGAAACGGGGCCGGCCGACCACCGCCCGGGCCAGCGCGAGGCGTTGCCGCTGGCCGCCGGAGAGGCTGAGGCCCTGCTCGCCGACCTGGGTCGCGGTGCCCTGGGGCAGCGCGTGCGCGAAGTCGGCCTGCGCGACGGCCAGGGCGCGGTCCAGCTCGTCCCGGCCGGCCGAGTCCGGGGCGCCCATCAGGACGTTCTCCCCGACGGTGGCCGAGAAGAGGGTGGGCTCCTCGAAGGCGACGGCGACGAGGGCGCGCAGCTCCTCGCGGGGCATGGCGGTGATGTCCCGGCCGTCCAGCGTGATCCGGCCCGAGGTCACCTCGTGCAGCCGGGGGACGAGCGCGGTGAGCGTGGTCTTCCCGCTGCCGGTCGCCCCGACCAGCGCCATGCTCTCGCCGGGCCGGATGTGCAGGTCGATCCGGTCGAGCACGGGTGCCGCGCCCACGGCCGCGTCGGGATACCGGAACCCGACCCCACAGAACCGCAGGCCGCCGTCTTCGGCGCCGTTGGCGGTCCCGGTCCTGTCGGCCGTCCTGGTCCCGTTCCTGTCGGCCGTCCCGGTCCCGTTCCTGTTGGCCGTCCCGGTCCCGTTCGCGGTCCCGGTCCCGTTCGCGAGCCCGGCCCCCTTCGCGAGCCCCGCCCCGTTCGCGGACAAGGCACCGGCGATGGACGCCGCCTCGGCCCCCGGCGTACCCGGCGTCGTGTCCTGGGCCGGAGTGTGCGCGGACTCCGGTTCCGCGTCCATCACCTCGAAGTACCGCTCCGTCGCCGTCGCCGCCTCCTGGCTCATCGCGAGGAGGAAGCCGATGGAGTCGACGGGCCAGCGCAGCGCGAGCGCGGTGGACAGGAAGGCGACCAGCGTCCCCGCCGACAGGTCGCCGTCGGCCACCTGGACCGTGCCGAGCACCAGGGCGGCGCCGATGGCCAGTTCGGGCAGGGTGACGATGACGGCCCAGATCGACGCCAGCAGCCGGGCCTTGGCCAGCTCCGTGCCGCGCAGCGTCGCGGACAGCTCGCGGAACGCGCGGGCCTGGCTGCGGTGCCGCCCGAACCCCTTGATGATCCGGATGCCGAGCACACTCTCCTCGACCACCGTCGTGAGGTCGCCGACCTGGTCCTGCGCGGTGCGCGCCACCTCCGAGTAGCGCCGCTCGAAGAGCCAGCAGACGATCACCACGGGGAGCGCGGGGGCGAGCAGCACCAGCCCGAGACTCCACTGCTGGACCAGCATGATCGCGACGCCCGCCAGGATCGTCACCGAGTTCACCAGCAGGAACGTCAGCGGGAACGCCAGGAACATGCGGACCAGCATCAGGTCCGTGGTGCCGCGGGACAGGAGCTGGCCCGAGGCCCAGCGGTCGTGGAAGGCGACCGGCAGCCGCTGGAGACGCCGGTACAGATCGGCCCGCATCGACGCCTCGACCCCCGCCAGCGGCCGGGCCACCAGCCACCGGCGCAGCCCGAACAGGCCCGCCTCCGCGATGCCGAGCAGCAGCAGCCACAGCGCCCCGAGCCAGACCCCCGCCGGGTCACGGTCCGAGATCGGCCCGTCCACCATCCACTTCAGCACCAGCGGGAACACCAGCGACAGACAGGACGCGACCACCGCGACGAACGCCGCGAAGAACAGCCGCGCCCGCACCGGCCGCACGTACGGCCACAGGCGCAGCAGACTGCGTACGGTCGATCGGTCGGGCGGGTCCGTGGTGACTGCGTCCATGGTGCTCATCACGGGCGAGCCTACGGAGTGCCACTGACAGTGCCCACCGAGTTTTCGGCGGACCGCCCGACCCGGACCCGATCCGTCCGGATACGCCGGACCCGATCCGTCCGGATAGGCCGGACCCGTGCCCGGATAGGCCGGACCCGTGCCCGGATAGGCCGGACCCGTGCCCGGATAGGCCGGACCCGTGCCCGGATGCGCCGGACCCGTGCCCGGAGAGGGCCGCCCACCCCTCCCGGACCGACGCGGGCCAGGTCCCGGCGCCCGGGGTCGTACCGCCGTATCAACCGATCGGCTGATGCCGCTTCGAGCGCGATGGCCGATGTGCCGGCCGGTGCCCCGGCGGGAAGCTCGGAGCATGTCAGTCATCGAAGTGAGCGGACTGCGCAAGTCCTACGGAGGCCGGCCCGTCGTCGACGGCGTCTCCTTCACCGTCGAGGAAGGCGAGATCTTCGGGATCCTCGGCCCGAACGGCGCCGGCAAGACCACCACCGTCGAGTGCGTCGAGGGCCTGCGGGTCCCCGACGAGGGCCGTGTCCGGGTCACCGGGCTCGACCCCTTCGCCGACCACGAGGCCACCAGCCGCGTCCTCGGCGCCCAGCTCCAGCAGGGCGAACTCCAGGCCAAACTCACCGTGCGCGAGGCCCTGGAGCTGTACGCCGCCTTCTACCCGAACCCCGCCGACTGGCGCCCCCTCGCCGAACGCCTCGGCCTCACCGACCGGCTCACCACCGGCTTCGGCAAGCTCTCCGGTGGCCAGAAACAGCGTCTGTTCATCGCGCTCGCGCTCATCGGCAACCCGCGCGTCGTCGTCCTCGACGAACTGACCACCGGGCTCGACCCGCGGGCCCGCCGCGACACCTGGGAACTCATCGAGGACATCCGCGCCCAGGGCGTCACCGTCCTGCTCGTCACCCACTTCATGGAGGAGGCCCAGCGGCTCTGCGACCGGATCGCCGTCATCGACCAGGGCAGGGTCGCCGCGCTGGACACCCCGGCCGGCCTGATCCGCCGCTCGAACGGCTCGACCGTCATCAGCTTCACACCGTCGGCGCCGCTGGACGAGACGGACCTCGCCGCGCTGCCCGCGCTCGCCTCCGTGGAGCACAAGGACGGCCGGCTCACCCTGTCCGGCACCGACGAGACGGTCAACGCCGTCATCACCCTCCTCGCCCGCCACCACATCACCGCCCACCAGCTCCGCGTCACCGACGCCACCCTGGACGACGCGTTCCTGGACCTGACGGAGGCAGCAGCATGAGCACCGCACCGGCCCAGCCCGGCACCCGCGCCGGCCTGCGCCCCGGCCGCGCCCGCGCGGACCTGCGCACCGGCATCCGCCGCGGCCTGAACACCGCCGTCATCCGCACCGAACTGCGGCTCTTCCGCCGCGAACCCGGCGCGATCTTCTGGATCCTGCTCTTCCCCACCCTCCTCCTGGTGATCCTCGGCTCGATCCCCTCCTTCCGGCAGCCCGACCCCTCCTTCGACGGCCTGCGCCCCATCGACGCCTACGTCCCCGTCGCCGTCCTGCTCGGCCTGATCGTGGGCTGCCTCCAGGCGATGCCGCAGTCCCTGACCGGCTACCGCGAGCGCGGCATCCTGCGCCGCATGTCCGCCACCCCCGTACGGCCCGCCGCGCTGCTGTCGGCGCAGATGCTCGTGTTCGGCTGCGCCGCCCTCGTCTCCGCGCTGCTCGCGCTCACCGTCGGCCGGCTGGCCTTCGACGTCACCCTGCCGCACCAGCCCGGCGGTTACCTGCTCGCGCTGGTCCTCGCCGTCCTCGCGGCGCTCGCGCTCGGCGCGGTCGTCTCCGCCGTGTCCCGCACGACGAAGATCGCGGGCGCCATCGGGTCCGCCGTGTTCTTCCCGATGATGTTCTGCGCCGGCGTCTGGCTGCCCGTGCAGGCCATGCCGGACACCCTCGCCCGGATCGTCGGCTACACCCCCTTCGGCGCCGCCGCCCAGGCCCTGAACCAGGCCGCCGCGGGCCACTGGCCGGGCTGGTCCCACCTGGGCGTGCTCGTCGCCTGGACGGTGCTGCTCACCGCCGGGGCCGCGCGCTGGTTCCGCTGGGAGTGAGCCATGACCGGCGCCGGGGAACACGCGATGACGGGCCTCGCCTCCGTGCAGACTGAACGCATGACGACCGCACCGCGACCCGACAGCGCGGCCGAGGCGGCCCGGATCGTGGAGGAACGCTGGGCCAGCTTCCACCGCTACGGCCCGCTCGGCCTGCTCGTGGTCTCCGTCGTCCTCTCCACGGCCACCGCCGGCCCGGTCGGCATGAACCGCACCGACTGGTACGTGGGCGTACCGCTGGTGATCGCCGCGCTGGCCCTCCAGGCGTGGTGGACCCGCGCGATGCGCGGCAGGCCCGGCCCCACCCCGGCGAGCATCGGCTACTTCTGGCTCCGCTGGGCCATCGCGTTCGTCCTCGCCCTGACCAACCCGTTCTACGCGTTCTTCGCCGCCGCCGCCTACTTCGACGTCGAGCGGCTGCTGCCCCGCCGCATGGTGCGGCCCGGGGTGATCGCCGCGGTCGTCGTGGTGGCCGGCTCGCAGTCCGGCGGGCTGCCGCCGCGCGGCGCGGTCGGCTGGGCCGTGTTCGGCGGACTCCTCGCCGTCAACGTCACCCTCGCCGCGATCATGGGCCACCTCAACGCCAAGGAGGCCGAGCGGGCCCTCGTCCAGGCCGACACCATCGCCGAACTGGAGCGCACCAACACCGCGTTGCAGCAGGCCCTCGACGAGAACGCCGCCCTGCACGCCCAACTCCTCGTCCAGGCGCGGGAGGCCGGGGTCGCCGACGAGCGCCGCCGCCTCGCCGCCGAGATCCACGACACCCTCGCCCAGGGCCTGACCGGCATCATCGCCCAGCTCCAGGTCGTCGCCGGCACCCCGGACCCGGCCGTCGCCCGCGACCATCTGACCCGCGCCGCCGGCCTCGCCCGGCACAGCCTCGGCGAGGCCCGCCGCTCCGTGCAGAACCTCGCCCCCGTAGCGCTGGCCGACGACGGCCTGCCCGAGGCCCTGAGGAAGACCGTCGCCGAATGGGGCGGACGCAACGGATCGCGCGCCGAGTTCACCGTCACCGGCACCGCCGAGCAACTCCACGACGAGGTCTCGGCGACCCTCCTGCGGATCGCCCAGGAAGCCCTGTCGAACGCCGCCCGGCACGCCCGCGCCGGCCGGGTCGGGGTGACCCTCAGCTTCATGGGCGACGAGGTCACCCTCGACGTCCGCGACGACGGAGCCGGCTTCGACCCGCTCACCACGCCGGCCCGCACCGACACCGGCGGATTCGGCCTCGACGGCATGCGCGCCCGCGCCGAACGCATCGCCGGCACCCTCACCGTCGAGTCCGAGCCGGGACACGGCACGGCGGTCTGCGCTCGCGTACCGTTGGTGCGCCATGACCGATGACCCCGCGGACGCCCGCTCCGACGCCGTGATCACCCTCCTGCTCGTGGACGACCATCCCGTCGTACGCGACGGACTGCGCGGCATGTTCGAGTCCGCCCCCGGCTTCACCGTCCTCGGCGAGGCGTCCGACGGCGTACAGGCGGTGGCGCTCACCGCCTTGCTCGACCCGGACGTCGTCCTGATGGACCTGCGGATGCCCGGCGGCAACGGCGTCGAGGCCATCGCCGAACTCACCCGCCGCGGCGCCCGCGCCAAGGTCCTCGTCCTGACGACGTACGACACCGACTCCGACACCCTCCCCGCCATCGAGGCGGGCGCGACCGGCTACCTCCTCAAGGACGCGCCCCGCGACGAGTTGTTCACGGCCGTACGCGCGGCGGCGGAGGGCCGCACCGTGCTGTCCCCGGCGGTCGCCTCCCGCCTGGTGTCCGCCGTGCGCGCCCCCGCCCCCGCCGCCGAGGCGCTCTCCGCCCGCGAGCGCGAGGTGCTGGCGCTGGTCGCCAAGGGCACCTCCAACCGCGAGATCGCCCGCGTCCTGTTCATCAGCGAGGCCACGGTCAAGACCCACCTCACCCACCTGTACGGCAAGCTCGGCGTCAAGGACCGCGCGGCGGCGGTCGCGACGGCCTACGACCGCGGCATCCTCGGCTGACGGGCGGCCCGGCCGGGCACGCCTTTTCGCCGCCCGGCACCCCTTCGCCGCCCGCCGCTCAGCACACCCGCAGCAGCAGCACCGACCGTCCCGGCACCGTGATCGCCGTCGCCGCCCGGTGCACCACTCCCGGCGCCTCCCCCTGCTCCTCCCGCGAGGTGTCCACGACCACCTCGTACCGTGCGGCCCAGGGCGGCCCCGGCAGTTCGAACGTGACCGGCCCCTCCCCGGCGTGCAGCACGGCGAGGAAGCTGTCGTCGGTGATCGGCGCGCCCCGCTCGTCCCGGCCCGGGATGTCCCGGCCCGACAGATACATCCCGAGCGTCGCGGCCGGCTCGTACCAGTCCCGCTCGGTCATCTCGGTGCCCCGCGCGGTGAACCAGGCCAGATCCCGCAGCCCGTCCGCCGAATGGGCCCGCCCGGAGAAGAACGCCCGGCGGCGCAGCACCGGATGCCCGTGCCGCAGCGCGATCAGCCGGGACGTCAGCTCGAACAGCGCCCGCCAGCCCGGGTCTTCCAACTGCGACCAGTCGATCCAACTGATCTCGTTGTCCTGGCAGTAGGCGTTGTTGTTGCCCCGCTGGGTCCGCCCGAACTCGTCCCCGGCGACCAGCATCGGCACCCCGGTCGACAGCAGCAGCGTGGTCAGCAGGTTCCTCAGCTGCCGCCGCCGGAACGCCCGGACGCCCTCGTCGTCGCTCTCGCCCTCCACCCCGCCGTTCCACGCCCGGTTGTCGTTCGTGCCGTCCCGGTTGCCCTCGCCGTTCGCCTCGTTGTGCTTGTGCTCGTAGGACACCAGGTCCCGCAGGGTGAAACCGTCGTGCGCGGTCACGAAGTTCACCGACGCGTACGGCCGCCGCCCGCCCCAGGCGTACAGGTCGCTGGACCCGGACAGCCGGTAACCGAGATCCCGTACGTCGGGCAGCGCGCCGCGCCAGAAGTCCCGTACGGCGTCGCGGTAGCGGTCGTTCCACTCCGTCCACAGCGGGGGGAACGCGCCCACCTGGTAGCCGCCGGAGCCCACGTCCCACGGCTCGGCGATCAGCTTGACCCGGCGCAGCACGGGGTCCTGCGCGATGACGGCGAGGAACGGCGACAGCATGTCCACGTCGTGCATGGACCGGGCGAGCGCCGCCGCCAGGTCGAAGCGGAAGCCGTCGACGCCCATCTCGGTCACCCAGTAGCGCAGCGAGTCCGTAATCAGCCGCAGCACCTGGGGCTGTACGACGTGCAGGGTGTTGCCGCAGCCCGTGTAGTCCGCGTAGCGGCGGGCGTCGGACTGGAGGCGGTAGTAGCCGCGGTTGTCGATGCCGCGCAGCGACAGCGTCGGGCCCAGCTCGCCCGCCTCCGCCGTGTGGTTGTAGACCACGTCGAGGATCACCTCGATACCGGCCGCGTGCAGCGCGCGCACCATCCGCTTGAACTCGCCGACCTGCTGGCCGGTCGTCCCGGAGGCCGCGTACGCCGCGTGCGGGGCGAAGTAGCCGATCGAGTTGTAGCCCCAGTAGTTCTTCAGGCCCCGGCGCAGCAGATGGTCCTCGTGGGCGAACTGGTGCACCGGCAGCAGCTCCACCGCCGTCACCCCGAGCCGCACCAGATGCTCCACCGCCGCCGGGTGCGCGAGCCCCGCGTAGGTGCCGCGCAGCTTCTCGGGGATGCCGGGGTGCAGCCGGGTGAACCCGCGCACGTGCAGCTCGTAGATCACCGAGTCGGCCCACGGGGTCTTCGGGCGGTGGTCGTCCGACCAGTCGTCGTCGTCCTGCACCACCACCCCCTTCGGCACGAACGGCGCCGAGTCCCGGTCGTCGCGCACGGTGTCGGCGACCTGCTGCTGCGGCCAGTCCCGGACGTGCCCGTACACCTCGGGCGGCAGGCCGAAGTCGCCGTCCACCGCGCGCGCGTACGGGTCCAAGAGCAGCTTCGCCGGGTTCCAGCGGGCGCCGGTCCACGGGTCCCAGCGGCCGTGCACCCGGAAGCCGTAACGGCGGCCGGGAAGCACCCCGGGGACGAAGCCGTGCCAGATCTCGTGGGTGAGTTCGGTGAGCGGGACGCGGGTCTCGGCGCCCCCCTCGTCGAAGAGGCACAGGTCGACGGCCTCCGCCCCGCCCGCCCACAGCGCGAAGTTGGTGCCGGTGGTGCCGTCGGGCCCCCGCCGGAAGCGTGCGCCGAGCGGAGTCGGGGCACCCGGCCGGACGGGGACGGCGGGCGCCGCCGGGCGCCGGGCGCCGTTCAGCGCGGGAGCGGCTGGTAGCGGCTCCGTGGTCGCGGGCACGGCGGCGGACCGCCCCGCCGGTTCCATGGCGGTCTGCGTGGGCAGTTCAGCGGCAGGTCCCTGGTGGACTGCCTCCTGCTCGGGTGCGCTCGACACCGATCAGCCTCCCGCGGCTCGTGGAACGCAACGAAAAAGGGGCGTACGGCGTCCCGGGCCGCAGCTCCTTGTCGCGTCGTCCTCCCCACTGTTCTGCCCACCGCGTGGCTCGCACTCACGTTTCCCCGGCGGGGCGCCGTCGTTGGGTCCCTTGTGAACCACGCACAGACGCGCGCGCGGCGCGCAGGGGCCGCGCTGGCCGCCGCACTGACCTGGGCCGGTCTGCTGGCCGGAGCCGCCGGCTGCTCCTCCGGAGGGATCTCGCACGGGATCGGCGAGGCGTTCGGCAAACCGCGCTCGCCCGAGGACGTCATCCACGTCACGCCCGACGACGGCGCCAAGGGCGTCGGCCCGCAGGAGCCGCTGACGGTACGGGTGCCCAGCGGGCGCCTGGAGTCCGTGAAGGTCGTCAAGTCCCAGGACGCCCAGGAGACCCCGGTCGCCGGGCGCCTCTCCGACGACGGGCTGTCCTGGAAGCCGGACGCCCCGCGGCTCGCCCTCGCCGCCCGGTACACGGTCGACGCGGTCGCCCTCGACGGGCACGGCCGCCGCTCGGCCCGGCACACCACCTTCACCACCCAGGTCCCCGACGAGCGGTTCATCGGCTACGTCACCCCGGAGAACCGGTCCACCGTCGGCACCGGGATGATCGTCTCCCTGGAGTTCAACCGGGAGATCGAGAACCGGGCCGCCGTCGAGCGGGCCGTCCAGGTGGAGGCCAGCCCCGCCGTCGAGATCCGCCCGCACTGGTTCGGCAAGGACCGCGTCGACTTCCGCCCCGAGGCGTACTGGAAACCCGGCACGAAGGTCACCGTCACGCTGCGGCTGCGCGACGTCGAAGCCGCCCCCGGCGTCTACGGGCTCCAGTCCAAGACCGTCTCCTTCACCGTCGGCCGCAGCCAGACCTCCCTGGTCGACGCCCGCGCCCACACCATGCGGGTCCGCCGCGACGGCGCCCTGCTCGCCACGGTCCCGATCACCGCAGGGGCGCCCAGGACCACCACGTACAACGGGAAGATGGTCGTCACCGAGATGCTGGAGGTGACCCGGATGAACAGCCGCACGGTCGGCTTCGGCGGCGAGTACGACATCCCCGACGTCCCGCACGCCATGCGCCTCACCGACTCCGGCACCTTCCTGCACGGCAACTACTGGGCGCCGGACGTCTTCGGCCGCACCAACGTCAGCCACGGCTGCGTGGGCCTGCTCGACGTGAAGGGCGGCGGCTCGGACACCCCCGCGGGCTGGTTCTTCGACCGCAGTCTCATCGGCGACGTCGTCGAGGTCGTGCACAGCGACGACAAGCAGGTCGCGGCCGACAACGGCCTCGGCGGCTGGAACATGAGCTGGAAAGAGTGGACGGCGCGCTCCCCGCGATGAAGTGCCCCCTTACAGGGGTATACGCACGACGTGCTCCAGCGTCGCCCCGCACGGCCGGAGTTTGGGACGGAACGGTGACCTTCCCGGGGATCCATCGCTCCGGGCCGTGTGATTAATTAGCGCGATACGCGCGTGGGACGCGCTGGAGTGCGGGCCTGATCAGGCCGTGCGAGGGGAGAACGACTGTGAACGGGCGACCGATATCGGGGGCGTCGGTTGGCGCACGAACCCACCGGAACAAGGGAATCCTGGCGCTGCTGCTGGGAGTTCTGCTGCTCGCGTTGACCGCGTGCGGCGGGGGAGGGGACGCGGACCGGGAAACCGGTCCGGGCGACGGCAAGGGCAAGGGCAAGGCGGCGAGCGGCACGGCGGACACCAGGGCCTCTCAGGCTGTGGTGAAGATAGCGCCCAAGGACGGGGCCGGCGACGTGGAGACGAGCGGCGCGCTCAAGGTCACCGCGGCCAAGGGCAAGCTGACCGAGGTCCGCGTGGAGGACACCAAGGGAAAGGTCGTCAAGGGGAGCATCACCGACGGGGGAGCCACCTGGACCCCCGCCTCGCACCTCGCGGCGGCCACCAAGTACACGGTCCACGCGGTGGCCAAGGACGCCGAAGGGCGTGAGGCCGCCGAGGAGTCGGCGTTCACCACCCTGACGCCGAAGAACACCTTCGTCGGCATCTACTCGCCCGAGGACGGCTCCACGGTGGGCGTCGGGATGCCCTTCTCGCTCCGCTTCACCCGGGGTATCACGCACCCCGACGCCGTCGAGAAGGCCATCAGGATCAAGACGGAGCCCGCGGTCGACGTCGAGGGCCACTGGTTCGGCAACGACCGGCTCGACTTCCGGCCGGAGGACTACTGGGCGGCCGGCACCAAGGTCACCGTCACCCTCGACCTCGACGGAGTCGAGGGCCGCCCCGGCGTCTACGGCAAGCAGGCCAAGACCGTGAAGTTCACGATCGGCCGCCGCCAGGTCAGCACCGTCGACGTCAAGACCCACAAGATGGTCGTCAAGCGCGACGGCAAGGTCCTCAAGACCATCCCCGTCACCACCGGCAAGCCGGGCTACGACACCTGGAACGGCCAGATGGTCATCAGCCAGCGCCTCACGGTGACCCGGATGAACGGCGAGACGGTCGGCTACGGCGGCGAGTACGACATCAAGGACGTGCCGCACGCCCAGCGCCTGACCGACTCGGGCACCTTCATCCACGGCAACTACTGGGGCGGCGACGCCTTCGGCAACTACAACGCGAGCCACGGCTGCATCGGCCTGCGCGACGTGCGCGGCGGCTACGACGGCAAGGTGCCGGCGGCCTGGTTCTTCGACCACTCGATCATCGGCGACGTGGTCGTGGTGAAGAACTCCAAGGACAAGAAGGTCGCCCCGGACAACGGCTACAACGGCTGGAACATGTCCTGGTCGGACTGGACCAAGTAGGTCCCCGAGTACCGGTCTTCCGCGGGCCGGGTGTGCTGTGACCCAGCACACCCGGCCCGTTGTCGTTAACGGCCGCTAACCTGCTGCCATGACTGTGCATCTCGAAGTGGCCGACGGCGTGGGCACCATCCGCCTGGACCGCCCGCCCATGAACGCCCTGGACGTCGCGACGCAGGACCGCCTCAAGGAGCTGGCCGAACAGGCGGCGACCCGGACGGACGTCCGCGCCGTCGTGCTCTACGGCGGGGAGAAGGTGTTCGCGGCGGGCGCGGACATCAAGGAGATGCGGGCCATGGACCACGCGGCGATGGTCGTACGGTCCCGGGCCCTGCAGGATTCCTTCACCGCGGTCGCCCGTATCCCCAAGCCGGTCGTCGCCGCCGTCACCGGTTACGCGCTCGGCGGCGGCTGCGAGCTGGCCCTGTGCGCCGACTACCGCATCGCCGGGGACAACGCGAAGCTCGGCCAGCCCGAGATCCTGCTCGGCGTCATCCCCGGCGCCGGCGGCACCCAGCGGCTGTCCCGGCTGATCGGCCCCTCCCGCGCCAAGGACCTCGTCTTCACCGGCCGGATGGTCAAGGCCGACGAGGCGCTCACCCTCGGCCTGGTCGACCGGGTCGTCCCCGCCGCCGACGTCTACACCGAGGCCCACGCCTGGGCGGCCCGGCTCGCGCGGGGCCCGGCGATCGCGCTGCGCGCGGCGAAGGAGTCCATCGACGCCGGCCTGGAGACGGACCTGGAGACCGGCCTCGCCATCGAACGGAACTGGTTCGCGGGCCTGTTCGCCACGGAGGACCGGGAGCGGGGGATGCGCAGCTTCGTCGAGGAGGGCCCGGGCAAGGCCAAGTTCCTCTGACGGGGCGGCGAATGTCACCCGCCCAATTCCGCTGATCCCCTTGCAGTTGACGCGGTGTCTCACCCGGCGTCCCCCGATGGTGCGGTTTATGCCGGCCTTAAGGCAACCTTAAGCGCACCTTGTCGGCGGTCGCCGGGCATTGCCCCCAACTCCCCTTTCGCCGCAGGTCAGATGGGATCTACCGGCCCCCGGTATGTCGCGGGCATATGCCAGCCGAATGGCATGGAATGCCCCATTCCGGGGGGCCTATTCCGCCGGAACGGCCCCCAACCGCCGTCCGGGCCGCCATGATGGGGGCATGGCGGGGCTGGAGGGTATCGAACAGCCGCGGCGGCACGGGAGTGCGACCGCGGCACGCTGGACGCCTGCGGTCGAGGACGAACGGGCGCACCGGGCACTGGAGTCGTACGGCAATCCCGCCGAGACCGAGGTGCGGCTCCCGTCCCGCCCCGAGTCCGCCGGGTCCGCGCGGCGGCTCGCCCAGGTCGTGGTGCTGCGGTACTGGGGCCTCTCGCCGAAGATGGCCGAGGACGCGGTGTTACTCGTCTCCGAACTGGTGGGCAACGCCGTGCGGCACACCGGTGCCCGCCACTTCGGACTCCGGATGCGGCGGCCGCGCGGCCGGATCCGCGTCGAGGTGCGTGACCCCTCCCGGGGGCTTCCCTGTCTCATCCCGGTCCAGGAGCTGGATCTGAGCGGGCGGGGGCTCTTCCTCGTCGACAAGCTCTCCGACCGCTGGGGGGTCGATCTGCTGCCCCGCGGCAAGACGACCTGGTTCGAGATGCGTGTCGCGGACCGCTGAAGCGGACCCTTCGTACTCTCGTACGCGGAAACCCCGGCCGCTTGGCAACCGGGGTTTCGGGGCGCCGCGGAGCGAATGGGGTGTGATCCGCGGGCCGACGACAACCATGGCCCGGGTCAATGGGTGGAGGTCGCACCGCTGACTATCGCAGACCCACCGTATTGATCCAAAACCGGGGGATGTCCCACGGTCCCCCTCCCGTCCCGGCCAAGTCCACCGCCCCCAAGCGTCTCTCGCCCCCTCCGCCCCTACCCGTCCCACCCCTGGGGCTCCGCCCCAGACCCCGCTCCTCAAACGCCGGAGGGGCTAAAGGATCGCGAGCGCCGGAGGGGCTGAAGGGTCGCGAGTGGAATTCGGCCCGCACCCGGCATCCGGCGGAAGGGGCCGTGCCGGTACATCAGATGTCCGTCGCTTACGCCCGGATCGAGCAGCCCCCACTACTCAGCACACGTCTGATCCAACGGCGACGGACGGATGTACCGGCACGGCCCCGACCCACCACCGAGCCACACCCGTACCGCCCGGCGCGCAGCCGCCCGCACCCGTACCGCCCGGCGCGCAGCCGCCCGCACCCGTACCGCCCGGCGCGCAGCCGCCCGCAGACGGACCAATCGCCGGTTTCCGGGACCTTCCCCCCTTAAATGGTCCGGTGACCACGCCCGCCGAAGACCCCGCACCCCCCGCCACACCCCCCGCCCCACCCCGACGCACAGCCCTGCTCTCGGGCCTCGCGCTCACCGCGGGAACCCTCACCGCGGGAACCCTCACCGCGGGCTGCTCCGCCCGTGCGGCCCCCGCCCACCCCGACACCACGCCGGCCGCCGCCCGATCGCGGCCCCCCGCCGCCCCGAGCGCCCCGGTGGTACCGCCCGCCCCGGCCCCCCGCCGCTTCCCCGCCCAGCCCGCCGAGATCACCCACGGCCCGCGCACGAACCCCCCGAAGGTCGCCCTCACCTTCCACGGCCAGGGCGACCCCGCCATCGCCGAGTCGGTGCTCGGCGAGGCCGAGAAGGCGGGTGTCCGGGTCACCGTCCTCGCGGTGGGCACATGGCTCGACGAGCACCCCGACATCGCCCGCCGCATCCTCGACGGCGGCCACGACCTCGGCAACCACACCCTCCACCACCTCGACATCAACGCGATGTCGCAGACGGACGCGGCCGCCGAGATCCGCGGCTGCGCGGACCGGCTGAAGCGGCTGACCGGCTCGATCGGCACCTGGTTCCGGCCCTCCCGCGCCCCCCGCGCCTCGGCCCTGGTCCAGCGGCTCGCGCAGGACGCCGGATACCCGCACACCCTCTCCTACGACGTCGACTCCCTCGACTTCACCTCGCCCGGGGCCGCCGCGGTCACCCGGAACGTCCTGGCGGCGGTCCGCCCCGGCTCCGTGGTGAGCCTGCACTTCGGCTACGCCGACACGGTCGCCGCCCTCCCCGACCTCCTGCACGAGCTGGACCGGCGCGGCCTGCGCCCGGTCACCACAACGGAGTTGCTGAGCTGATGCTGACGCCCCCCACTTCCCCAAGCCTCTCTTCCCGGCGCGGCGTGCTGGCCGCCGGCGCCGCCCTCGCCGCGCTGGCCGTCCTCACCGGCTGCGGCACCCCCGGCGGGAAGCACGCCGACGAGGCCCTGGGCACGAAGGCCGCCGTCCAGCCCGCGCCGGTGAAGAAGAAGGCGCCCGAGGGCCTGCCCGGCATGCCCCCGCTGCTCGACCCGAAGGACGTCTACGCCGCCGACCGGCCGGGCCGCCTCTCCCCGGTGGTCAAGGACTTCCCCTCGCGGGTGTACGTGCCGAACACCGAGTCCAACACGGTCTCCGTCATCGACCCGGAGACGTACAAGGTCATCGAGACGATCCCGGTCGGCGCGCAGCCCCAACACGTCGTCCCCTCCTGGGACATGAAGACGCTCTGGGTCAACAACGACAAGGGCAACAGCCTCACGCCGATCGACCCGAAGACCGGGAAGGCGGGCAAGCCGGTCGACGTGCACGACCCGTACAACCTGTACTTCACGCCCAACGGCAAGTACGCGATCGTGATGGCCTCGCTCGACCGCGAGCTGGTGTTCCGCGACGCGCACACCATGAAGCGCGTCAAGACCGAGCCGGTGAGCTGCTACGGCGTCAACCACGCCGACTTCTCCCCGGACGGGCGGTACTTCATCGTGTCCTGCGAGTTCAGCGGCGAGCTGCTGAAGGTCGACACCGAGAAGATGAAGGTGGTCGGCCAGCAGAAACTGCCCTACCAGGGGGCGATGCCGCAGGACGTGAAGATCTCCCCGGACGGCAAGAAGTTCTACATCGCCGACATGATGGCCGACGGCGTGTGGGTCCTGGACGGCGACAAGTTCACCAAGCCGACCCTGCTGCACACCGGCAAGGGCTGCCACGGGCTGTACGTCAGCCGGGACTCGCGCGAGATGTACATCTCCAACCGCGGCGAAGGCACCATCTCCATCTTCGACTTCACCCGGAACCGGCTCACCAAGAAGTGGCGCCTGCCCGACGGCGGCAGCCCCGACATGGGCGGCGTCTCGGCCGACGGCAAGGTGCTGTGGCTGTCCGGCCGCTACAACGCCGAGGTGTACGCCCTCGACACCCGCACCGGTGTGCAGCTCGCCCGCGTCCCGGTGGGCAGCGGGCCGCACGGTCTCGCCGTGTACCCCCAGCCCGGCCGCTACTCGCTCGGCCACACCGGCATCTTCCGCTAGAGCGGCGCCTGTTGGCCGGTCCGTCGACCCGTCCGTCCGGACACGCCGTCGTACGGGTGACGATCCACGGCCCGCCGCCGCGGAACGGAGATCGTGCTTCCCATGATCCTCCTTCGCCTGCGGCGGCGGGCCGCCGCCGTCGTCCTGTCCCTCGGCGCCGTCCTCGCGACGACCGCCGCGACACCCGCCGCCCCGGCCGCCCCCGCCACCCGGGCCGCGGCGCCCGCCTGCCCCCAGTTCGCCGACCCGGTCAAGGCCGCCGCCGACCGGCGGGTGGACGCCGCCCGCATCACCCCGGAGCCGGTCTGGCGCAGGACCTGCGAGACCCTGTACCGCAGCGACAGCCGCGGCCCGGCGACCGTCTTCGAGCAGGGCTTCTACCCCAAGGACGTCGTCGGCGGGCAGTACGACATCGAGCAGTACGTCCTGGTCAACCAGCCCTCGCCGTACGTGTCGACGACCTACGACCACGACCTGTACAAGACCTGGTACAAGTCCGGCTACAACTACTACATCGACGCTCCCGGCGGGGTGGACGTCAACAAGACGATCGGCGACACCCACCGCTGGGCCGACCAGGTCGAGGTGGCCTTCCCCGGCGGGATCGCCCGCCAGTACGTCATCGGCGTCTGCCCGGTCGACAAGAAGACCAAGACCGAGATCATGAGCGACTGCCAGAGCAACCCGTACTACGAGCCCTGGCACTGACCGGCGCTCCCCCCCCCACGCGCCCTGGCCCCCACGCGCCCTGGCCCCGACCGCCGCCGCTCGGGCAGGGGTCCGCTCAGCGCGGGGTGAGCAGCGCCTCCGCCCCGACGGGGCGGAAACCGGCCGCCTGGAACGCCCGCAGACTGCGGGCGTTCCCCGCCGCCACCTGCGCCCAGACCGGCTCGCCGGCGAGATGCCGGGCCGCCGCCGCGAGCGCCCGGCCCAGCCCCCGGTCCCGTACGGTCTCGTCCACCTCGACCGAGGTCTCCAGGCGCCCGCCGACCCCGTGGCCGAGGACGACCACCCCGCCGTCCGTCTCCCAGGCCCGCACGTCGTCCCGCCGCCGGCGCGCGGCGGTGATCCGCGGATGGTCGTGGCCGGTGAGTTCGGTGAGCGCGAGGGGCGGCGGGCCGGGCAGCGGGGCGGCGACGGAGAACACGTCGACGGTGTCGTGCGAGCGTCCGGTCCGTTCCATGAGCGCCGCGAGGAAGCGGGGGTTCATGGCCGCGGCGAGCGGGTCGCAGTCGACGGTGTCCAGGGTCGCGCGCACCCAGTCCTCGTCCTCGTCGGTGAAGACGACCGAGTGCGCGGTGAAGGCGAGCACCCCCGCGTCACGCGGCGCGTGCTGCCGTACGACCGTGACGGAGCCGTCGGCCGGCGGGAAGACCCCCCGGCCCGCCGCGTCCACGACAGCGCGCAACGTACCCGACGAACCGGTCATGACAGCCCCCTCGGCACTTGACCCTCCACCCACCGGTCACTCCGGTCCCACCCTTCCAGACACGACCGGCGCGGGCCCAGGCCTTTTCCCCGTCGGCGCCCGGTGCGCACCGGGCCGGGCGGGCGGGGTGCGACCTGGGCGGTCGCCGTACTGCGGGCTCGTACGGACCGTTAATCTGACCTCCGTACACAACGCACGACGCACGCAGTGACGCACGACGAAGGGGCGGATCGGTGGCCGACATCGAGGAAGCACGTAAGCAGTTCGAGCGGATCGATACGGACGGTGACGGGTTCATCACCGCGGCCGAGTTCAAGACCGCGCTCGCCCAGGGCGGCGACTGGAACGTCACCGAGTCGGTGGCGGAGGTCATCATCGCCGCCCGCGACCTCAACGGCGACAAGCTCCTCTCGTTCGACGAGTTCTGGGCCCACCTGAACAAGTGACCCACCCCGAAGGGGCGCCCGCCGGACATCCCGGCGGGCGCCCCTTCGGCGTTCCCGGGACCGTCCGGCAGGAATAGGATATCGGGGACCGGGGTTGGTGATCCCCATCAGGTGATCCCAACAGGAGCATCAACCCCGGAAGGGTCTGTCTCTCATGAAGATCGGCATCATCGGCGCGGGCAACATCGGCGGCAACCTCACCCGGCGGTTCACCGCGGCCGGGCACGAGGTCTCCGTCGCCAACTCCCGCGGCCCGCACACGCTCACCGCGCTCGCCGAGGAGACCGGGGCGACCCCCGTCACGGTCGGGGAGGCGGCGCGCGGCGCCGAGGTCGTGGTCGTCACGGTCCCCCTCAAGGCCGTACCGGACCTGCCGGACGGCATCCTGGACGGGGCCGCCGAGGGCGTCGCCGTCATCGACACCGGCAACTACTACCCGCAGCGCGACGGCCGCATCGACGCGATCGAGGACGACGGGCTCACCGAGAGCGGCTGGACCGCGCGGCAGATCGGCCACACCGTCGTGAAGGCATTCAACGGCACCTACGCCCAGGACATCCTGGACCGCGCCCGCCCGGCCGGCGACCCCGACCGGCTGGCGCTCCCGGTGGCCGGGGACGACGTGGCGGCCAAGCGGCGGGTGCGCGAGCTGATCGAGGAGATCGGCTTCGACACCGTCGACGCGGGCGGCCTGGACGACTCCTGGCGCCAGCAGCCCGGCACGCCCGTCTACGGCCTCCGGGAGGGCGTGGACGCGGTCACCAAGGCCCTCGCCGAGGCGAGCCCGGAGCGCCCGGCGGACTTCCGCGGCTGACCCGTACGACCCCTCCCGCCTGGGCCGGCCGGACTACGCCCCGCCGGCCCAGGCGCGCAGCGCCGCCTTGCTCGCGAAGTCGGCGACGTCCTTGTCCACCGGGTCGGACGTGTACTGGTGGAAGCGCCACTTCGCCTTGATCCGGGGCTTGCCCGCGGTGACGTAGTCGGCGATCCACAGCCCGTCGCCCGCGTACGAGGTGGTGTCGATGTTCAGCCAGAAGTTCCGGTTCGTGTAGAGCACCACCCGGTGGTGCGGGCGCAGTTCCTTCACCTTGCGGATGAAGCGGTCCTTCTCGGCGTTGCTCGCGTGGGTGCCGTCGCCGGTGGTCTCCCAGTCGACGGCGAGCACATCGCCCGCCTTCTCGGGGGCCTTGCCGACGAAGTACTCCGCCTGGGCGGTGATGTTGCCGGGCCACAGGAAGTGGTAGAAGCCGACCACACAGCCCGCGTCCCGCGCCGTCTTCACCTGCGCCCCGAGCTTCGGGTTGACGTAGGAGCGGCCCTCGGTCGCCTTGATGAAGACGAACGACAGACCGTCGGTTCCGTACGCGGACGACTGGTAGGCGCTGACGTCGATGCCTCGCAGCATGGGCAACCCTCCGTACGGCGGCCGGGCCACCCAGAGTGGTGCCCGGGGTCCATGGGGAACAACTGCCTTCCGGATTCCCCGACTTCCCCCGCCCCACCCTCGCACGGGCGCGCGAACCATGTCCGGCGCGGTCACCCGCCGCCGGTCAGTCGTCGAGGTTCCTGATGGTGCGGATCTTGCTCCAGTAGAGGGCGAGCGGTGCGAAGGCCACGAGCGCGCAGGCGGTGTAGAGGGCGCCGCGTGCGCTCAGAGCGTCCGCGGTGGAGCCGCCGAGGAGTGCGCCGACGGGGATGGCTCCCCAGGTGAAGAAGCGGACCGACGCGACGACACGGGGCAGGAGAGGGGGCGGGGTGACGGTCTGACGGTGGGTTCGGGTGAGGATGCTGAGGACGGTGATGCCCGCCGCGAAGCCGGCAAGGCCGAGACCGAAGCCGACGGCCGCCCAGTTCGAGCGGGCGAGCGGCATGAGCAGGGTGGCGGCGGCTCCCGCGACGGTGGCGACCACGACGGCGCGCGCGGTGCCGAGCCGGCCGGCGAGCCGGGTGGTGATCATGGCTCCGGCCAGGGCTCCCACGCCGTCGCAGGCGAGGACGAGTCCGACGGTGCCGGCCGGGAGACCGGCGGTGCGGACGAGGAAGACGGGGGTGACCGCCAGGACGATGCCGGAGGCGAGGTTGAAGGCGGTGGAAGCCAGGACGGAGGGGCGTATCACCGGATGCTGGAAGACGAACCGCAGGCCTTCCCTGATCTGCCGGACGAAGGGTTCCTGATGGCTTTTTGGGGAGCGGGGGCTCTCCGCGCGGATGCGCCCCAGAAGGGCCGCGGACAGCAGGTAGCTGACCGCGTCGGTGATCATGCTGGTGGCCGCGCCGAGGAGCTGCACGAGAAGGCCGCCCAGTGAGGGACCGGCCAACTGGGTGGTGGCGAGGGTGCCGGAGATAAGGCTGTTGCGGGCCGTCAGTTCTTCCTTGCCGACGATGGAGGGAAGAAAGGCGGTGTTGGCGACGTCGAAGAGGATGTTGGCCAGGCTGATGAAGAGACCGACCAGGACGAGCTGCGCGATGGTCAGGATGTGCAGCCACGCCGCGACGGGCACCGAGGCGATCAGGACGGCGCGGACGAGGTCCATGAGGACCTGCAGGCGCCGCATGGGGAAGCGTTGCACGATCACGCCGGCCGGCAGCCCGAGGAGGACCGCGCCCGCGTAGCTGGCCGCCGTGATGAGGCCGACATCGAAGGCCGAGGCGTCGAGGACGACGAGGGCGGTCAGCGGGAGGGCGATGGCGGTGACGCCGGACCCCAGGCTTCCGATGCCCGAGGCGGCCCAGAAGTACCAGAATCCGGAGCGCGATGAGGTTCCGCCGGGCACCGTGGTGACCTGGGGGCCAGTTGTCATGACAGCATTCCATCCCTCTTCGTGGGGGTTCCGGCCGGGCGCGGTCTCAGATCGTGCGGCTGTCCCGGGGGCGTGCGCCGAGCCGGAACTCCAGATGCGACACGGCCTCCCGGGCGGCGGCCAGTGCGGCTTCGGGGGTGTCCCCGAGCGCGCGGGCGGAGGCGAGACGCGCGTCGGAGTCGGTGAGCGCGCCGATCTCGCTGCCGGTCTGGGCGAGGACCGACACCTTGCTGACGCCGGGGACGGCCGCCGCTGTGTCGGTGCCGGTGACCGAGACGAGGGTGCCGGAGGTGTCGATGGAGGCGAACCAGATCGCCGAGGCCGGGCGTGACGGCCGGGCCTCGGCGAGCGTGGCCCGGATGCCGGGCAGCACCTGTTCGCCGAGTGCCTGCCGGGCCGTGCAGTCGTCGAGGTCGACGCCTGTGGCGTCCAGGGTCAGATCCGGGATGCTGTCGCCGCCGACGCGGACGTGCGTCTCGATCAGTCGCGGCCCCGCTCCGGTGAGGACGACCTCGGTGTGAGTCGGCCCGTTCTGCACGCCGAGGGCGTCGAGTATCCGCTTGACGTAGGTGCCGATGTCCCTGCGCTGTTCCTCCGGGAGACCGGCGGGGGAGACATGGCCCAGTTCCACGAAGCCGTCCGGGTCGGAGCACTTGGCGGTGATGCCCACCAGCACGTGCTCGCCGTACTCGGAGAACGCCTCGACGCTGTACTGGGGGCCGTCGAGGAACTCCTCCACGAGCACGCCCGCGGCGGCCTGGCCCGGCTCGCTCCGGCCGGCTCGCGCGAAGGCCTGCTCCAGATCGCCGTCGGTGCTGACCTTGCCGACTCCCGCGCTGCCCGCGCTCGACACCGGCTTCACGATGCAGGGCATGCCGTGGCGCTGGGTGAAGGCGCGCAGTTCGTCGAGGCTCTGGACACGCTGCGAGGCCGTGCTGTCGATCCCCTTCTCGCGCAGCCAGGCGCGCATGGCGGCCTTGTCGTGGGCCAGGTGCACGGTCTGCGGGCTGTGTCCCGGCAGCCCCAGGGACTGGGCGACCGCCGCGTAGGGGATCTGGTCCGACTCACCGAACGAGCCGACGCGGGTGAAGGGATCCCGCGCGTGCACGGCCAGGGCCAGGTCGATCCATTCCTGCTCGGGCGCGTTTCGGCGCAGGCAGATGACCCGGACGTTCTCCGCCGGCTCGCGGACCCGGCCGATGTAGGTGATGTCGCACAGGACGGTGGTGCGGGTGCCGGGCCTGGCCCGGCGCAGGCGGGCGGGGAAGTCGCGGCCTGGGCCGACGATCAGAACGTGCTCGGGCATGGTCTGTCTCCTGGGTCTCGGGCCCCGTCCGCGGAACGGCGGGGTGCGGCGGGACCACCCGCCGGGCTTGTCGGGCTGCGGAAACCTCCGGTGCGGGGGCCGCCGGGATGCCCCGGGACACCCGCCGCCGCGAGCGACGGAGCGCGCGCGGCGGCCTTGGTGTCAGGCGACTCTGTTGCGGGCGCCGCCCTCGACGTGGATCGTCTCGCCGGAGACGAACCCGGCGCGCAGCAGCCACATCACCGCGTCGACGACGTCCTCGCTCTCGCCATGCCGTCCGACCAGGGTCCCGGCGGCGCTCTTGCTCAGCAGGGCGCTCTTCTTGTCGCCCAGCCGATCCCAGGCGCCCGAGTCCACGACGCCGGGTGAGACGGCGTTGACGCGTACCGGGGCCAGGTCCGCCGCCAGGTGGCGAGCGGCGTACTCGACCGCGCCGTTGGTGATCCCCTTGACGAGGGACCCCGGCCCGGGGCGCCAGCCGACCACACCGGAGAAGAGCACCAGCGACCCGGTCGGGCGCAGGACCGGCGCGAAGTGCTTGGCCACCAGCATCGGACCGATCACCTTCGCCGTGAACGCGGCCACCAGCTTGTCGTGGTCCAGTTCGGTCGCGCGCACGTCGTGCGGCGCCGAACCCGTCGTCACGATGTGGTCGACGCCGTCCTTCAGCCGCTCGGCCGCGGCCGCGAGCGTCGACTCGTCCCCCAGGTCGCAGTGCACGGCGGTGGCGCCGATCTCCGCGGCCAGCCGCTCGGCCCCGTCCAGGCTCCGGGCACCGACCACCACCTCGTATCCGTCCTTGACCGCGCGCCGTGAGATCGCCGCGCCCAGTGCCCGCGCACCGCCGATCACCAGGATCCGTTCCATGGACTGCACTCTCCTTCGTAGGATCGGGTCTGACGGTATAGATTGCATACCGGTATCTTCAACGAAACCGGAGGCGGCCATGGGCAGGGCGTACAACGTGATGGCGGCGACATGCCCGAGCCGCACCGTGCTGCACCGGATCGGCGCGCGCTGGACCGTGTTCGTCGTCAACGCCCTGGACGGCGGACCGCACCGCTTCACCGAACTCAAGGCGCACATCCGCGGCATCACGTCGAAGGCCCTGACCGAAACCCTGCGCTCCCTGGAGGCGGACGGTCTGATCAGCCGTCACGAGTACGAGGAGAACCCGCCCCGTGTCGAGTACGCCCTGACCCCGCTGGGCCACTCCCTGCTCGTGCCGCTCCGCGCGGTGCGGACCTGGGCCGAGGAGCATGTCCCGGAGATCGAGCAGGCCCGCTCCCGCCGGGTCGTGGCCGACGCGGGTACCGGGTGAGAGCGTGTCCCTTCGATCAGTGAGGCGGTTCGGGCGATGACCGGACACGACGTGCCGGCCCCGGTCTTCGCCCGCGCCCCGGACGGCGTCGCGCTGGCCTGTCAGCACCGGGGGCAGGGGCCGCCACTGGTCCTGCTCGCCGGGCAGGCGAACAACCACCACTGGTGGGACGACACGCGGGAGGACTTCCACACCGTGCGCTCCACCGTCACGCTGGACCAGCGCGGCACGGGCGACAGCGACAAGCCCCGCGGGCCCTACTCCACCGCGCAGCTCGCCGACGACACGGTCGCGGTCCTCGACACGCTCGGCATCGAACGCGCCGACGTGTACGGCACCTCGATGGGCGGACGCGTCGCGCAGTGGCTCGCGATCCGCCATCCGCGCCGGGTGCGCCGACTGGTTCTGGGCTGTACCTCCCCCGGCGGCCCGCACGCCATGGAACGGGACACCGCGGTGCGGCGACTGCTCGCCCAACCGGACCCGGAGGCGGTACGCGAGGCGCTCGCCGACCTGATGTACTCGCCCCGCTGGCGAGCCGCGCACCCCGGTCCGTACCGGACCCTCGGCGACCCGCGGATGCCCGCCCACGCGCGCCGCGCTCATCTCGTGGCCAGCAACGAGCACGACGCCTGGAGCGAACTCCCGCGCATCACCGCGCCCACCCTGATCCTCCACGGCGACCAGGACCGGCTGACCCCGCCGGGCAACCTCGAACTGCTCGCGACCCGCATCCCCCGAGCCCGTACCCGGCTCTTCACGGGTGCTCGGCACGCCTACTTCGAGGAGTGCCGGGAGGAGGCCGCCGCCCTGGTGCGCGGGTTCCTCACCGAAGAGGAGTGAACGCCGGGTGCCGCCGCCCTCCCCGCGGCCGGCCGTGCGCCGAGGCCGCCGGTTCAAGAGGCCAGGCCGAGGTGACGGCCGTAGAGGGCGGCCTGCGTGCGGTGGCTGGCGCCGATCTTGCAGTAGATGCTGCCGAGATGGTTCTTCACGGTCTTCTCGGAGATGTCGAGCTGTCGGGCGATGAGCCGGTTGCTCAATCCCTCGGCCAGCAGGCCCAGTACGCAACGCTCGCGGGCCGTCATGGCGGCTCCCTGTGCCGGAGCCGCCAGGTGAGGGGTGGTCAGGCCGAGGCGGCGGGCGTAGAGGGCGGCCTGTGTGCGGTGGCCGGCGCCGATCTTGCAGTAGATGCTGCCGAGATGGTTCTTCACGGTCTTCTCGGAGATGTCGAGCTGTCGGGCGATGAGCCGGTTGCTCAACCCCTCGGCCAGCAGGCCGAGTACGTCCAGCTCCCGGAGAGTGAGGTTCACGGGCGGTGCTTCTCCCACGCTTTTTCCTCCCGCTGGGTTTCCTCGAAGGGCGAATGAAGAACCCCGCAAGGACGCGATTCCGTGGAACGTGCGGTTCACGGCGCCTCGTGCGGCGGCGGGACGACCGCCTCGCTTCCGTGCTGCCGCAGTCAAGCTACGCCCCGGACCCGGCCAGTTGCCCGTACGCCAGTGCGATCGGAGAGCGGGCCTGGAGCGGTTCCAGAGCGTGCGCCTTGAGCGGGTTCGCGGCGGTCTCAGGGCACGGCTCGGCCGCGCGCGCCGGGAAGCGGTGCCGGCGGCCGAGGCGGGGCGAGGCGTGGAAAAAGGCGGCCCCGGACCCAGGTGGTGCGGTCGGGGGCCGCCGGCTCGTCGGCCGGGGGCCCTGGTGCCCGCCGGCCGGGCAGGGCCTCACGCCTGCCAGTCGCCCGCGATCTTCAGCAGGCGGTCGTTCTGTTCGGGAGTGCCTATGGTGATCCGCACTCCCTCGTCGCCGAAGGGGCGCACCATGACTCCCGCCGTCAGGCACGCCTCGGCGAACGCCGGTGTGTGCGCACCGAGGCGCAGCCAGACGAAGTTGGCCTGGCTGTCCGGAACGGGCCGGCCCGCCGCCCGCAGCGCACGGATGACCCGGGCGCGTTCGGCCGTCAGGGTCCCCACCCGTTCCAGCAGTTCGGGTTCCGCGTCCAGCGAGGCCCGTGCCGCGGCCTGGGCGAGCCCGCTGACACCGAACGGCACGGCGCAAGCCCGCAGGGCGGCGGCGACCGGGGGATGCGCGACGGCGTAGCCGACCCGCAGCCGCGCCAGACCGTAGGCCTTGGAGAAGGTGCGCAGCACGACGACGTTGGGGCGGTCGCGCTGGAGCGCGATGCCGTCGGGTACGTCGGTGTCGTCGACGAACTCGCGGTACGCCTCGTCCAGCACGACCAGCACGTCGCCTGGCACCCGGTCCAGGAACCGTTCGAGTTCGCCGCGGTGTACGGCAGTGCCGGTCGGGTTGTTGGGGTTGCACACGAGGACCAGACGGCTGCGGCTGGTGAGCGCGTCGGCCATGGCCGTGAGATCGTGCCGCTCGTCACGCAGCGGGATCTGCACCGGGGTGGCCCCGGTGGCCCAGACGAGCCGGGGGTAGGCCTCGAACGAGCGCCAGGCGAAGACGACCTCGTCCCCACTCCCGACGGCGGCACACAGCAGATCCCTGGTGACGCCGAGGGACCCGGCGCCGGGAACTATGTTCTCGGCGGGCACCGCGAGCCGGGTGGACAGTCGGGTGACCAGCTCACCGTTGGCCGGATCGGGGTAGCGGTTGACGCGTCCCAGTTCCTCGCGCATCGCGGCGACCACCGACGGCAGAGGGGGAAACGGGTTCTCGTTCGACGACAGCTTGTCCACCAGGTCGCTGGGAGCGGCCCGGCCGGGTACGTAGCGGGGCAGCCCGGAGACATCGGCGCGCAGCCGGGGGACGGGTGACGAGGGCATCGGCGCTTCCTGTACGGGAGGGGGCGGGCGGTCGTACGGGGGCGCCGCCGGCCGCGGGAGCCGCGGGTCCCGGCGCCCCACGCCGTGGCGGGCGCGCGGGCACACTGTCCGGCCCGCGCACCCGCCACGCTCTTCCAGGGGTCAGCCGACGGCTTCGGCCGGCGCCTGCACCTCTTCGACCGCCCTGGCGCGTACGCCCGCGCCGGCGAACTCCTCCATGAACGTGGGAAAGGACAGGCGGACGTCTTCGAAGCCCGAGAAGTGGTTCGCGAACTGCATCCGCAGGCCTGCGACGAAGAGCGACATGAAGATGCGGTGGTCGCCCCAGCTCGACAGCGTCACCCCACCGGGATAGGTCCGCGCGCCGCGGACCAGGAAGCCGTCACAGACCCCGTCGTCGTACAGGACCTCGATGTCCACGCCCGCGCGGGACAGCTCGGCGGCCATGGCCTCGATGCGTGAGGCCTTGTGGAACCGGGTGAGACGACCGCCGGTCACCCGCAGGCTGCCCTGCACGTAGGCCCCGAGGCCGGCGAGCGTGGGCACGATGTTGGGGCAGTCGCGCACATCCACCTCGAAGTCCCCGCGGAGGCTGCCGGGCGGGTTGTCGACGGTCAGCGACGAGGTGTCCCGGTCGAAGGTGACACTCACCCCGAGCTGCTCCAGAATGGGGACGATCGCGAACTCGCCCTGCAGGCTGTCGCCGTACACGTTGGTCAGCACGGTCCGGCCCGGGAAGAGCGCGGCGGCGGCCAACAGGTACGAGGCCGAGGTGTAGTCCTCGTGGATGACGACGTCCTGGGCCTGGTAGGCGGAGGGCTCCACCCAGTAGTGACGCAGGTCCTCCGAGGCGGAGACCTTGATGCCCGCCTTCGTCAGACTCGCGAGCGTCTGGCGGATGTACGACTGGGAGAAGACCTCGCCCGTCACCTCGATCTCCACCGGGCCCTCGGCCAGCGGAGCCGCGAACAGGATGGCGGTGATGAACTGCGAGCTGATGTCGCCCGGCAGCCGGCAGACGCCGCCCCGCAGACCGCGCGCCCAGTTGACGATCGGCGCCTTGTTCTCGCTGACGATCGACTCGATGTCCGCGCCGAGTTCGCGCAGCGCCGCCAGAAGGGGTTCCATCACGCGGTTGCGCAGGGTCGCGTCGCCGGTCACCACGACGGGCGACGGCTGCACGGACGCCAGCGCCGTCGCGATGCGGAACACCAGGCCCGAGCCGCGCGACTGGATGACGCGTCCGACCGCCGGGAACGACCCGCCGATGCCCTGGATCTCCAGGAACCCGTCGTGCTCGGTGATCTGCGCACCGAAGGCACGGCACGCGTTCTTCATGGTCTCCGTCTCGTCGCAGCGGAGGTCGTTGTAAACGCGTGACGTGCCCTCGGCCAACGTGCCGGTCAGAATCGCCCGTTGTGTTTCAGGCTTCGAGGAAGGAACGCGGAATGTTCCGGAAAAGGAATCAACCGGATCAACTCTCAGCAGCATCCTTGAATCTCCTGTTTTCCGTGATTTTCGGTCTGAATGCTTCTGCACGTGATGTGTCTCTGCCGTCCCTACCGGTGATTCCACAGAGGGAGAAAGATGCTTTCCGCCGCTTGAGGATTCGGCGCCCGGTCGGCGGTTCGGGAAAAGTCTCCTGGTGCGCGCCGCAGTTCTCCATGAGTGAGGGAGGCTCGATATGAATTCTCCGTCCCGGATTGCGCACGGGCAATAGGTCCATGTGCCCATGGCATTTCCGGCATTCCCGCGCCCGGTCAGGCCAGGGACCGGAAGGACCGCTCGTAATGGACCATGGGGGCCCCCGCGTCCTCGCCAATGCGGGCGCCGCACACCCGCCCGACCAGGATCATGTGGTCCCCGGCCTGGTGGCGTGCGTGCACCTCGCAGTCCAGTTCGGCGAGCGAGTCGGCGACGGCCGGCAGTCCGCCGGGCGTGAGCGACAGGCCGCCCGACGCGAACTTGTTGACGCCGCGCGTCGCGAACCGCGTCGCCAGCGCGTCGTGTTCGCTCCCGAGCACGCTCACCGCGAAGGGTCCGCAGGCGGAGAACGCCGCGAAGGAGTCGGCCGAGTTCGCCAGACAGACCAGAATCAGCGGCGGGCGCAGGGACACCGAGCAGAACGAGCTGGCGGTGAAGCCGCGCGGCTCCCCGTCCGAGTCCAGGGTCGTGACCACCACGACCCCGGACGCGAACCGGGCCATCGCCGCCCGGAATTCCTCGGCGCCCGCCCGTCGTACCGTCTGTGCCGCTTCCGTCATGACCGCACCACCTGTCCCGCGAGATATCAGTCCGGTTTCGAAGCCGGCCCCCCGGCAGAGCCGTGTCCCCGCTGCGCCTGGCACCGGCGGAGTGCGCGGCCCTTTTTCGGCGCGGGGGTTGCAACAGGGATTCTGTGTCCCGAGCCGCGCTGGGTGCAATAGGCCCATCTACCCAGGCAGTTCCCTGGACGGGACGGATCAGGAGGCGGCCGTTCCGTCGAGAAGAGGGGTGCTGGGACGTAGGTCCTATTCAGGTCGAGCCCATCCCGTGCGAGGCTGAGGCAGTGCGAACGACACCTCCGTGGCCGCACCAGGAATACAGGGCCGGGTGTGTTTCCCGGGTCTTTGCGGGTCCGGTGCAACTGTCGGCCGGCCGTCTCGGGGCCGACGTATTCCTGATTTCGTGAACCGCGAACCGTGAGGACGATATCCATGTCCGGCGCCATCCTGTTCCTGAATCGCTGGCCCTTGTACGAGGACGAGCGCCGCTGGGAGAACCGCCTGGCCGCTCCCGAGGTCGTCTTCTCCGCCGAGACCGACCGGGTCACCTACGTCTGCGACGAGGGTGGCCGCAGCGCGGTGCCCGCCGACGCCGAACGGGTGCATGTCGTCACGGACTTCGACGACGTGGACGGGGTCCTGGAACTGCTCGACACCGTCGTGCGCGAGCAGGGCCCGTTCGACCACGTCATCGCCTTCTCCGAGATGCTCCTCGACCTCGCGGCGACTGTTCGCGAGCGGTACGGCGTCCCGGGGGCCGACCGCGAACAGACCTCCCGGTTCCGCGACAAGGCCGTCATGAAGGAGGTTCTGTCGCGGGCCGGTCTGAGGGTGCCGCGATGGGCGTCCTGCCGTACCGAGGAACAGATCGTCGAGGCCGCCGAGGAGTTCGGCTACCCCGTGATCGTCAAGCCGGTGCGGGGCGCGTCCAGCCAGGGCGTGCGCGAGATCGGCTCGGCCGAGGAACTGCGGGCCCTGTGCGCCGAGCGGAGCCTGCGCGACTTCGAGATCGAGGAGTTCGTGCGGGGCGAGATCCTGCACGTCGACGGCGTACTGGACGCCGCGGGCGTGCCCTTGTTCCTGTGCACCTCGCGCTACGTTTCCAGTTGCCTGGATTTCGAGATCTCGGGTGAACCGCTCGGTTCCGTCTTCCAGACGGACCCCGCGGTGCGCGCGCGCTGCGAGGACTTCGCCGTGCGCTGTCTGAGCGCGCTCGGCCTGCGCGGCTCCGCCTTCCACCTGGAACTCTTCGACACCGGCGACGAGCTGGTGTTCCTGGAGGTCGGCGCCCGGGTGCCGGGTGCCGACGTGCCGTACGTCATCCACGACGTGCACGGCGTGAACCTCTTCCGGCTCTGGGTGGACGTGCTGCTCGGCCGAGCGGTCGAGACACCGGCCGCCGATCCGGAGGAAAGCGGCGGCTGGCTCATCGTCCCGGGTCCCAGGCCGCTGCCCCAGAAGATCACCCAGGCTGTCTCGCTGCTGGGTGACATCCCCTACGTGTACCGGGAGTTGGTGCCCCGGCCCGGAGAGGTCCTGGTCTCTCGTCCCGGCTCCTACGCGACGCTGCAAGGCGGCCGCTTCCTGTTCCGGGGCGGCACCCAGGAACAGATCGAACGGGCGGTGCGCCAGGCACGGGCGCAGTACCGCCTCACCGCCGAACCTGTCGCGTAGAGCGAGCGGTCCGACCCGTGCCACCGGCAACCGAACCGTCGAGTCCCTGGAGGAAGACGTGGATCAGAGTCATGCGAAGCTGGCCGACAAGAACTTCGTGCTGTTCGCCGAGGGGTGCTTCGGACTCTTCACGAGCAAGATCGCCGCTTCGCTGGTCCGCTATCGCGGAGACCGCTGCGTCGCGGTGATCGACAGCCGCAGGGCCGGCCAGAGCGTCCAGGACGTCCTCGGCTACGGGGGCTCGATCCCGATCGTCAGCCGGGTGGAGGAGGCCCTGCACCTGCACCCCGAGGTCATGATCATCGGCAAGGGCCTGCACTCCGTCGAACTCCCGTCCGGCTGGAAGCCGCACATCCTCGCGGCGGTCCACCACGGCCTGCACGTGATCAACTCGATCCACTACCGCCTCGCCGACGACCCGGACATCGCCCGCGCCGTGCGGGAGACGGGAGTCACCGTCTGGGAGACCAAGGACGCCCCGACGGTGCCGCTCAACAAGGCCCGCGTCCTGGACCTGGACACCTGGGTCATCCACACCTGCGGCAGCGACTCCAACATAGGCAAGAAGACCGCCGCCCTCCAGGTCTGGAACGAGGCCAACCGCCGCGGCATCCCCACCGGCTTCGCCGCCACGGGCCAGAGCGGCATGCTGATCTCCGGACACGGCATCGCGATCGACGGTGTGGCCGGCGACTTCATGGGCGGAGCCGTCGAGCAGGTCGTCATGGAGGCCGCCGCCGGCAACGAGTGGGTCGTCGTCGAGGGCCAGGGCTCCCTCAACCACATCGGGTTCAGTGGCGTCGCCCTCGCGATCCTGCACGGCTCCCTGCCCCACGCCCTGGTCTTCTGCCATCGCCTGGGGGCCGAGCGCACCAAGGTCTGGGAGACGCCCATCGCCCCGATCCCCGAACTCATCCGCATGAACGAGGAACTCACGGTCTTCGAGCGGCCCGCCAAGGTCGCCGCCGTCAGCCTGAACAGCGCCGGCTACACCGAGGAGGACTACCGCCGGGCGGCCGAGAAGCTGGAGGACGAGACCGGACTGCCGGTCGTCGACCCGGTCCGCGAGGGCGGCGCCGCCCGGCTCGTGGACATCCTGCGCACTCACCAGCAGGAGAGCGCCGGCAGCAGCTCGGCCCGGCGGCGTTGAAGGCCCGGCCAGGAAACCGCGAGGAGACGCACTGATGAAGAGAGCGATCCTGCTCCTCATGCACCAAGGCAAGTCCTACACGGAGGACATCGCCCGGGCCGCCGCCGGACTGGACCTGGACCTGGTCGCCGTCAGCTCCCGGCCGGGGACGCCGTCGGCGCTGGCGGACAGCCGCCGCCATCTGGCGGACTGTGTGGTCACCGAGGAACCCGAACTGGGCTCCGGCGACGTCGACAAGGCCCTGCGCGAACTCTCCGGCCGCGGCTATCGAATCGAGGCCGCCCTCGCCACCTTCGAGGGCTACCGCCTCCTGATGGCCTCCCTCAACCAGCGGCTCGGCGCGCGCGACTGCACCGAGTCCGCCCTGCGCCTGTGCCTCGACAAGTACGCCCTGCGGAGCCACCTCGCCGAGGAGGGGCTGAGCGAGGTCGCCGTCCACCGGCTCGCGCCCGGCCGGATTCCCGGGCTCGACCCGTCGAAACGCTGGTTCGTCAAACCGGTGCGCGGTGCCTCGTCGTTCGCGACCTTTGTTCTCGACGACGTCGCCGACCTGGCCGACCTGCCCGCGATCCAGCAGCAGATGCGCGCCGACCCGTCCATGAGGGCGATCTTCATGGACCGGTACGACTTCCTCGCCGAGGAGTACGTCGACGGCCCGGAGTTCAGCTTCGAGACCTTCGTCCTCGACGGCGGAATCCATCACCTGTGCGTCCACGAGAAGGCCCGCGTGGAGCGTCTGGAGCGGACCACCCTCGAGGGGATGTCGGTCAGCCCGCCCGTCAGCCTGGGACGCGAACTCGTCCTGGAGGGAGCCGACCACGTCACCCGCTGCCTCACCGCGCTGGCGGAGCACGGACTGACAGCCGGCGCCTTCCACATCGAGGTCAAGTACTGGGAGTCCAGGAAGCGCTGGGAGATCATCGAGATCAACCCCCGGATGGGCGGCAGCCTCATCAACGACAGCGTCCAGGCCGTCACCGGGCTCTCCCTCCTGGACCTGTGGACCGAGTCCCTGCTGCTGCCCGACGCCGAGCGGGACGCCTTCCACGACCGGCTCACCGGCGCCTCCCAGCTTCCGGCCCTGGGCACCGGCGCGGCCGACCGGGCGACCGTGTTTCTCAGCAAGTACGGGGAGAAGGGGCGCACGGTCGACGCGATCGGCTTCGAGCCGCCCGACCGCGCACCCCGAATCCTGCGCGTCCACGTCGCCGAGGGGTCCGAACTCGCGTCGTCCGACCGCGGGATCTGCCTGATGGACGCCCTGTGGGACGTGTCGGCCGACGACCTCGCCGGGGAGATCGACTTCCTCGACCGGCACGCCACCGAGCACTTCCACGTCCGCTACCGCTGACCGCGCCGCCGCCCGGCCCGCCCGCGGGACGGGGGACATCGCTCCACTCGACCGTCGTGTGAACCCCCCCAGCGAGGAATTCCCTCCGCTGGACCTCTTGTGAAGGAGTACGCATGAACCGCGTGCAGAACACCGGTATCCAGCACCCGAAGCCGTTCTACAACGAGGCGCAGAGCCGGCTGAAGAAGGCCGAACTCGACCGCTACCTGGACAAGAAGATGGAGGAATGGAAGAACTCCGTACCCTTCGCGTCCCACCTGACCGAGCCGGAGCTGCACCAGGCGTACTACCGCCGCACCCTCATCGAGCACGTGTGGCGCATCCGTCTGTCGCGGGTCAGCCAGTCCAAGGCCATCTACAAGATTGCCCAGGTCGCGCCCAGGGCCGCCCGCGACTACGCGCAGTACCAGGCCGACGAGATGCTCCACGACAGGCTGTACGTCAGTGACGCCGCCGCCGCCGGTGTCACCGAGGAGGAGATCCTCGCCACCGAGCCCTACCTCTCCACCCGCCTTCTTGAGGGCTTCTTCTACTACGCGCTGGAGCACGAGTCGTTCCTCGCCCCGGTCGTCTCCAACTACCTGGTGGAGTACACCCAGATCAAGCTCCAGCCGGCCATCGTGGAGAACCTCCAGAGCCGGCTCGGCAAGGAGAAGGTCAAGGGGCAGGCGGCCCACCTCCACGTCGACTCCACCGAGGACCACTCGCAGGAGATGTGGGACATCCTCCACCAGCTCATCTTCAGCGAGGACGACTTCCGCCAGGTCTTCAAGTACATCGACGACGTCCAGGAGATCCTCGCGCTGTTCTTCCGGGAGATCTACGCGGACACCGTCGCCAAGCACCTGGACACCGCCGTCAAGCCCTCGTCGGAGACCGCCGTCACGGTGTGACCCGAGCGCGGGGCCCGTCGGCGAGGCCGCCGGCCGCCTCCGCGCCCCCGGGGGCGGCCGGCGGCCACGCCGGGCCGCCCCCGGGGGTCCCCGCACCGCCCGTTGACACTCTTGCCACCCAGCAGGGAGTAACCCACATGTCCGAAATCGTCAGCGCGACGCTCGCCAAGGAGTACCAGGAGAACGGCTTCGCGGTCGCCGAGCGCCTCTTCGACCCGAGCGAGGTCGCCGAGCTGGGCAACGCCATCACCGAGATCCTGGCCGTCCCCGACATCGGCTCCGTCGCCGAGGTGGAGCCGGGCGACAAGGGCATGGCCCGCCGGATCTGGTCGCCCACCCAGCAGCACCCCGCCTTCGAGCGCGCCGCCGCCCACCCGGGACTGCTCGACCACGTCGAGGCGCTCATCGGCCCCGACATCCTCTTCCACTACAGCAAGCTCCACCTCAAGGCGCCGCAGGTGGGCAGTGTCGTCGACTGGCACCAGGACTTCGCCTACTACCCCCACACCAACACCGACCTGGTGACAGCACTCGTCTACCTCGACGACACCACCGTCGAGAACTCCGCCCTCCAGGTCGTCCCCGGTTCCCACCGGCAAGGCCTCGCCGACCACTACGTCGACGGCCACTTCCGCGGCAAGGTGACCGGCGCCAACGCTCCCGACCCGGCCCTCGCCGTACCCATCGAGGCGCCGGCGGGCAGTGTGGTCTTCATCCACTGCCTGCTCCTGCACTACTCCTCCCCGAACCGCTCCGACCGCTACCGCCGGGCCTTCCTGCCGGCCTATCGGGCGGCGGATGCCTTCCCGATCCACTTCGGCCCGCACGCCGGCCACAACGAGGCCGGAGTGCGGCTGCTGCGCGGCGCCGTCTCGGACACGGCACGCGTGGAGGCCGGGGCGTGGCGTCTGCCGCTCGCGGAGCGCCCCTTCGGCTCGCTGTTCCAGCTCCAGGAGGGCGCCCACGAGACCGCGACCGCGGCGGCGAGCACCGGGTACGCCACCACCGAGGCGTCGAGGTGAGCACTCCGTGAGCACACCGCGGGTGGCCCTCGTCCACGCCTGCCTGCGCGGCGGGACGGGCGGCAGCCCCACGGCCGTCGTGCTGGAGCACGACGCGGACGCCCCGGCGCTGGGTGACGACGAGCGGCGCCGGATACCCGCCGCCTTCGGCACCTCGCACGCCGTGTACATACGTCCTGCCGGTGACATCACCGACCTGCGCTTCTTCACGGCACGCGGCGAATTGCCCGCCTGCGGGCACGGCACCATAGCCGCCCTCGCCTTCCTCGCCGCCCGGCACGGCGGCGTCGCGCCGTACGGGGCGACCCTGCGGGCGGCGGGGCGCGTCTTCGCCGGGCGGGCCGAGCGTGACGGCGAGCTGATCACCGCGGCCTTCGACCCCGGACCCGTCTCCCTGCGCGAACCGGCCGCCGGGGAGCGGACCCTCGTACTCGAGGCCCTCGGACTCGCACCGGACGAAGCGGGGCCGGACGTCCGGATCGCCGGCGTGGGCAGCGAACGCGCGCTGGTACCGGTCCCCAGCCGGGCCGCGCTCGCCACGCTGCGCCCCGACCTGGCGAGGCTCCGTGCGGTCTGCGACCGGTTCGGCCTGATCGGCGCGTACGTCCACTCGCGGCCTTCGCCGCAGGGCGCGCTCGCGGCTCGGATGTTCGCCCCCTCGATCGGCGTGGGCGAGGACGTCGCCAACGCCAACGGCACGGCCGCTCTCGTGGCACACCTGTCCGGCCGGGGCGTTCACCGCATCGCCGTCGACATGGGCGACGCCCTGGGCGGACGCGCCACCATCACCGCCACGGCGGGACCGGGCCCACGCGTCGAACTCGGCGGAACGGCACGGGTCCTGACGGAGCGGGACAGTCGGAATTCGATCGATCGGAAGGTGGGAACGTGGCCGTCAGTAGCTTGACACCCCGGCTGGACCCGGAGACAGACGAGCTCAGAGTGCACTGGAACTCTCCGCTCAGCGGGCAGCGGAAAGCGACGGGAAAGTACGGGACCGGACAGTTCGACCTCGACGAGATCGTCGAGTTCGCCCAGGAGGCGGACCGCCTGGGCGTCGACTCTCTCCTCATGGGGATCGGCGCCCACATGCCTGACCCGCTCCCGGTGCTCGGCGCGCTGGTTCGCGAGACCGAACGCGTCAAGTTCCTCCTGGCCTACCGTCCCGGACTGCTCTCGCCGACGCTCTTCGCCCAGGTGGTGAACACGATCTCGTGGATGTCCGACGGACGGATATCCCTCAACCTGGTCGCCGGCACCTCCCCGGCCGAGCAGGCGGGTTACGGAGACTTCCTCGCCCACGACGAGCGCTACGCGCGCTCGAAGGAGTTCCTGGACATCCTCCACCGGTTCTGGCGCGGCGACACCCCGCTGTCCTACGACGGCAGACACCACCGCATCGAGAACGCGCACATCGGCCTCGGCTACAAGGGCGGCGGCCGTCCCGAGATCTACATCAGCGGGGCCTCCGAGGTGGCCCAGCAGACCGCCGTGGAGTACGGCGACTGCTGGCTGCGTTACGGCGACACCCCCGAAGGGCTGGCCGCGGCGGCCAAGCCCGTGCTGGCACAGGGCCGCCGGGTGGGAACCCGTATGCACGTGCTGGCGAGGGAGACCCGTGCGGAAGCGCTGGCGGACCTCGCCGAGCTGATGCACGATCCTGACGAGGAACACCGCAAGCGGATCGCCGACGCGGTGGCCGCGTCCGACTCCGTGGCCGTGGCCACCACCTTCGGGCTGGCCGGGGCAGCGGACTCCGACTGGCTCTCCCCCATGCTGTACTCCGGTGCCGTGGCCTATCGCGGCGGACCGGCCCTGTGCGTCGTGGGCAGTTACGAGGAGGTCGCGGCGTACCTCTACGCGTACAAGGCGGCCGGGATCAGCGAGTTCATCTTCTCCGGCTGGCCGACGCGCGACGAGATGCGGATCTTCTACACCCGTGTGCTGCCGCTGCTGCGCCGGCTCGAACGCGCCGGGGCCGACCGGGTGGCCCACGCGGCGGCCACCCGGCTCTGACGGGCCAGGCGTCCGTTCCGGGCCGTCGAGGGAGTACGGCGAGCGCCCCGGCGCTCCACCCGTCCTCCACGCGATCCCTCGGCCACCCGGAGCGGACGGCGTTCACCTTCGCCCGCTCGACCGGTCTGTTCACGTCGCCGCGATCCGGACTCCCACACCCGGTGCACCGGCATGCCGGTGCGGGCGAGTTCCGGCCCGCCGAGGGTGCTGATCCTCTGCCCGGCCCACGGCAGATTCCGGACCCGCGCGGTACGAGCAGAGAGCTGATCACAGTGAGCCTGACCTTGGAAGCACTTGAGAGCGTCCACGGCCGTGGTGCCGCCGGCCTGCGGGTGAGACTGGAGACGCTCGTCGCCAAGGAGTGGGTTCTCCTCGCCGAGTGCACGACCAACGAGTTCGGCCGGATCGACGACTGGGACGGCCTCGGCGAGAGCCAGGGCCTGTACCAGATGGTGTTCGACGTCGACCGGTACTTCTGCGGACTCGGCATGATCCCCGTCTGTCCGGAAGTCGTCACCACGTTCCGGGTCTTCGGCGGGCAGGCACGGTGCCGGGTGTTCTTACACCTCTCGCTGCACCACTACGCCGTGGCCTTCACCTAACATGCACGGTCGCGGCAGCGCTCCCGGCCGGGACCGGAGCAGTCCGGCGGCCCGCGGGGACAGGGTGTGCACCCGGGTCCGCGCCTCGGCCAGGCACTGTTTTGCCGCCTCCAGGTCTCCGACGCTCCGCAGGGCCGCGTGCAGGGCGATCAGAGCCTCGGCCTGGTCGGCGGGGACATCCATCGACCGGAACAGCGAAAGCGCCCGGCGCAGGTGGCCGACCGCCCCCGGGGCGTCATGCGTGGCGAGCGCCAGCTCGCCGAGTGCCACCAGAACCCGGCCGGTGATCAGCCGCTCGCCGTTGCCCTCCGCCCGCACGAGAGCACGTCGCAGGGCCCTGGCGGCCCCCTCCGAGTCCCCGGCCATCAGCAGGGCGGAGCCGACGCCGTGGAGCGCGTAGGCCTCGCCGGTGTGGTCGCCGATGAGGTGGACGATGTACAGCACCTGTTCGAACGCTTCCAGCGCGGCCCCGCAGTCACCGCGATCCAGATGCGTCTGCCCGAGGCGGTGCAGCACCTGGGCCTCGACACGCCGGCCACTGCCCTCCCGGCTCAGCCTCAGCGCCTCGCTCAAGAGCGGACCGGCCGCGGCGTCGTCGCCGCTGTCGAGCCGCAACTGCGCGAGATTGTGCAGTACGTAGGCCACGGCGACGGACTGCCCGCCTTGCCGGAATGTCCTGAGCGCCGCCTCGTAGTGGCCGGTGGCCTCCTCGTGCCGGCCGCGGAGCCGGGCCAGGTACCCCAGGCCACGGGTGGCGAGGGCGCCCCCGAGTTGTTCGCCGATCTCCTCGAAGATCGTGGCGGACTCCAGTAAGTGGGTCTCGGCGCGGGCGAAGTCCTGCTTGTTCACGGCGAGGGAACCGAGCGAGTGGAGCGTCGCCGCCTCTCCCAGGCGATCGCCCGCCCCCCGGCTGGCGGCGAGCGCGGCCTCGCTGGTGTCGCGCCAGTCGTCGAGGCACGCCTGGGTCTCCAGGAACGTCACCGCGGTGACGGCGAGCCCCCAGCAGTGCTCGCTGAACCCCATCATGGAGGCCTGGCGGACATGGGCGAGCAGCGAGGAGCGCTCTCGGGAGAACCACCGGAGAGGATCGGCGAGAATCCGGTCCACCAAGGCGTCGGGCAGCGGGTACAGATACACGTCACGGCCCCGGATCAGTACGTCCTGTCCGTACTCGCGTTCTCGGGCCTTCGACAGCAGGAAGAGGAAGCAGCCGAGCACCCGGCGGACAGCGGCCTCGCGGGCCTCCGTGGTCTCCTCGGTGGCCAGCCGCTCCCGGGCGAGGAGCCGGATGAGGCTGTGGAGCCGGTACTGCCGGTGGTGTCCGGTCCCCACTCCGACGGTGTCCAGGAGCTGCGCGTCCATCAGCTCGTGGACCAGATCGTGCACCGCCTGCTCGGGAAGGTCGAGGAGCGCCATGACGGCCCAGAGGGAGAAGGGCCCCTCCTCCAGGATGGCCAGCAGCCGGAACAGACGCCGGGCGTCCTCGCGCAGACTGTCGTAGGTGAGGGAGAGCCCGGCCCGGATGCCGACGTCCGCGTAGTCGAGCTCGTCCAGCCGGCGGGTCTCGTCCGCCAGACGTTCCACCAGCTCGGCTATCGCCCAGTGGGGCCGGGCGGCCAGGCGGGCCCCGGCGATACGCAACGCCAGCGGGAGGTGCCCGCACAGATCGGCGAGGGTCCGCGTGGCCTCCTGCTCGTCCGTGACACGTTGGGTGCCCAGTATGCGGCCGAGGAGATAGGCCGACTCCTTCGGCGCGAAGGTCGGGACGTCCACCCGTACCGCTCCGGCGAGGCCGCCTATGTGTCCCCGGCTGGTGATGATGACCGCGCAGGAGGGCTTGCCGGGCAGAAGCAGCCTGATCTGGCTCTCCTCGGCGACATTGTCGAGAACGACCAGCACCCGCCGCTTCGCCAGGAGGGCACGGTACATCTCGGCCCGCTCCTCGATGTCCTCGGGAATCGCCGTGCCCTTGACCCCCAGTGCGCGCAGGAAACGTTCGAGCACCTGGGCGGGCGACACCGCGGCGGAGCCTCCACCGTGCAGGTCCGCGAAGAGCCGGCCGTCGGGGAAGTCCGCGGCGACCTCGTGGCCGAGATGGACGGCCACGGCGGTCTTGCCCACCCCGGGCTTGCCGACGAGCGTCACGATGGGCACCGCCAGGGCGGACCTGCCGTGGAACGACACGAGGAGTTCGCGGACTTCGGCGACCAGGCGCTCCCGCCCCGAGAAGTCGGCGACGGCGGCGGGCAGCATCTCCGGCGCGTCGGCAACGGTGGGCGCACTGCCGTCCGCCGTCACCGCGCGGCTGTCCGGGAGATCGAGCCGCGGGTCCGTGACCAGGATGGAGTGCTCGAGCTGCCGCAACCGGACGTCGGGTTCCACGCCCAGTTCCTCCAGCATGAGTTTGCGGGCCTCGCGGTAGACGCTGAGTGCCTCCGCTTGGCGGCCGGATCGGTAGAGAGCCAGCATGAGCAAGCCACGCAGTCGCTCGCGCAGCGGAAACTGCGCGACCAGATGGAAGAGTTCACCGACGAACGTCAGATGCCGGCCAAGTGCGAGTCCAAGCCGGATGTGCTCCTCGGCGGCGGTGATGCGCTGCTCGACGAGCCGGCCGGCGCTGGACTCGACCGCCTCGCCGGGAATGCCTTCGAGCGGGGCTCCGCGCCACAGTCCAAGTGCCTGACGGTACGTGGTCGCCGCCTCCTCCAGCCGCCCTCCGTCATGCAGCGTGCGCGCCTTTACGACGAGCGTGTCGAACCGCAGCGCGTCAAGGGTCTGCCCGTCCGCGCGGACCAGGTAGCCGTGAGGATGCGTGCTGATGACGTCCTCGGCACCGTGGGCGTCGAACAGGCGCCGCAGGCCGGAGACGGTTATCTGGACCTGGGCGCGCGCCGTCGCGGGCGGAGTCTGTCCGTACACGGCGCTGATCAGCCGTTCCGGACTCACGACCTGGTTGGCGTTGAGCAGGAGAGTGGCGAGTACGATCCGCTGGCGCGTGCCGCCGAGTTTCAGCGGAGTCGGGCCGACGCTTGCGTGAAGAGGGCCGAGGATACCGAACCGGACTTCGGGCACGCCGATCTTCCTGTCAGCCCCGGGCATGTTCTGCTCCACGTTGCTTCCCCCCAAGAACGTGCACAGCTCAGGGAACTCTAGAGATTCGCCGGTGACCGAGTCAACGAACCAGCCGGAGGCTGAGACTCCTCGTTGCCGAAACGCGCATGACCTGGCGTGATGCCTTTTCACAACAGGGCCGGGAAAGCTTGTCTACAGAGCGTTTCTCGCCATGATGCGCGTTTTTCGCAGGTGGTCGGGGCGCTATCGGCTCCCTATTGTTTCGGCCACTTTCATCGATCGTGACCCGATGGCACGTCCTGTCAGGCTCTAGGCGTCTTCAACAGCCGCCGCAAGGCCGGACTCCGGGAGAGTGAAACCATGAACATGGTCAGAAACTGGTCGCTTCTCGTGGCGTGCGCGATTCCTCTCGTCATCACCTCGACGATCGCGTGCGCACCACGAGCGACGGCCGCCGTCACGGTACAGGAGGCGTCGGCGGCCGGCGGAGACACCGGAAACGTCACGCAGCACAACCCGTGGGGATGAGCCAAAGCCGGCTCCGCCAGGTTCCACGTACCCGCCGCCTCGGCCGAGCGCTGGACGGACTGTCCGAAGAGATGGGAAAGCAGCGTGGACATCGATCTACTCGGCGCACTGGTGGTACGCGAGCAAGGCATCTCGGTCACGCCGACCGCCCCCAAACCACGGCAGGTGCTTGCTCTGCTGGCGCTCAACGCCGACCAGGCCGTCCCGGCCGCCACGGTGATCGAGGAACTCTGGGGTGCCACTCCGCCGCTCAGGGCCCGCACCATCCTGCAGAACTACGTCCTGCAACTTCGCGAGCTGATCGGCGCGGCTCTGCGGCAGGCACACGATGCCGCTCCGCGCTCCGCCAAGGACATTCTGGTGACCGTGCCCGGCGGCTATCTCCTCAGGACCGGTGAAGGGCGCAGCGACGTCCGGGAGTTCGAGCGGCTCGCGGGCGCCGGGTACCGGGCCGTGGACGCCGGGGACTACCCGCGGGCCGTCCGAAGGCTGAGCGAGGCACTGGCCCTGTGGACCGGCCGGGTCCTCGCCGATGTCCGCACGGGACCCCATCTGGAACCCCAGGCCGCCCGGCTGGAGGAGAGCCGGCTCGGCGTGCTGGAGCAGCGCGTCGACGTCACGCTGCGCCTTGGCCGGCATCGGGAACTGCTTGCCGAGCTGACCGCCCTCGTCAGCCGCTACCCCACCCACGAGAACCTGTGCGGACAGTTCATGCTCGCCCTGTATCGCTCCGGGCGCCGTGGCGAGGCGCTCAGCGCCTATCAGCGCCTGCGGACGGCCTTGTCGCGGGATCTCGGTCTGGAGCCCTCGGCCGCACTCGTCAGGGTCCAGCTCTCCATCCTTGCCTCCGGTCCGTCCCGTTCGGCAGGACACGAGGTGTTCGCCGCCCCGCGCGGGTCCCACGAGGCGCACGCCGTGACCAGCGCCGGATAACCGGCCTCCCGGCGCTCACGTGCCGGTTCTGTTCCGCGGTGCGAGCGGGCAGGACCCGTCCGCGGGGCGGGAAGACCAGACCCCGGCAGTTCGCAAAGGCGCGAACTCCGTGGTCAGGGTCCGTCCGTCTAGCACTCGATGATGTTCACCGCGAGCCCGCCCCGGGCCGTCTCCTTGTACTTGACGCTCATGTCGGCGCCCGTTTCCTTCATGGTCTTGATCACCTTGTCCAGGGAGACCTTGTGGGAGCCGTCGCCGCGCATGGCCATCTTCGCCGCCGTCACGGCCTTCACCGCGGCCATGCCGTTGCGCTCGATGCAGGGGATCTGGACCAGGCCGCCGACCGGGTCGCAGGTCAGGCCGAGGTTGTGTTCCATGCCGATCTCGGCGGCGTTCTCCACCTGCTCGGGGCTGCCGCCCAGGACCTCGGCGAGGGCGCCGGCCGCCATCGAGCAGGCCGAGCCGACCTCGCCCTGGCAGCCGACCTCGGCGCCGGAGATGGACGCGTTCTCCTTGAAGAGCATGCCGATGGCACCGGCCGCGAGCAGGAACCGTACGACGCCCTCCTCGTCGGCACCCGGCACGAAGTTGATGTAGTAGTGCAGCACCGCCGGGATGATGCCGGCCGCGCCGTTGGTCGGGGCGGTCACCACCCGGCCGCCCGCCGCGTTCTCCTCGTTGACCGCCATCGCGTAGAGGGTGATCCACTCCATCGCGTGGGCCAGCGGATCGCCCTCGGCGCGGAGCTGGCGGGCCGAGTGGGCGGCGCGCCGGCGGACCTTGAGGCCGCCCGGCAGGATGCCCTCGCGGGACATGCCGCGCGACACGCACGCCTGCATCACACGCCAGATCGCGAGAAGCCCCTCGCGGATCTCCTCCTCGGTGCGCCAGGCCCGCTCGTTCTCCAGCATCAGCGCGGAGATCGACAGACCGGTCTCCTGGGTCAGCCGCAGCAGCTCGTCACCCGTGCGGAACGGGTACTTCAAAACGGTGTCGTCCAGCTTGATGCGGTCCTCGCCGACGGCGTCCTCGTCCACCACGAAGCCGCCGCCCACCGAGTAGTACGTCTTCTCCAGGACCAGCTCACCGGCGGCGTCGTAGGCGAAGACCGTCATGCCGTTCGCGTGGTAGGGCAGGGCCTTGCGGCGGTGCAGCACCAGGTCGTCGTCGAAGGAGAAGCCGATCTCGTGCTCGCCGAGCAGGTCGAGCCGCCCGGACGACTTGATCCGCTCCACCCGCTCGTCCGCGCCCTCCACGTCGACCGTACGGGGAGAGGCGCCCTCCAGGCCGAGCAGCACCGCCTTGGGGGTGCCGTGGCCGTGGCCGGTCGCGCCCAGGGAGCCGTACAGCTCGGCGCGTATCGAGGTGACCTGTGCCAGCAGCTCCTCGTTGCGCAGCCGCCGGGCGAACATCCGGGCGGCGCGCATCGGGCCCACCGTGTGGGAGCTGGACGGGCCGATGCCGATCGAGAACAGGTCGAAGACCGAGATGGCCACGGGGAACTCCTTGGTGGTTTCGCCGGACGCCGTTGTCCGGCGGGGGTGGTGCGGGACTGCATGGGACGGGGCACCGCGCGCTGCCTCCAGTGTGCGGTGCCCCGGACGCCCGTGCGGAACGTCGAAACGAACGTCGAAACGCACGTCGGAACGTACGCGGGAACGGAACGTCGGCCCGTACGGAACGAACCGTACGAACAGAACCGTACGCGGGAAAAACGTACGAGTGAAAAACGTACGACCGGAACCGGGCGGAACTACGCCAGGCCGGGGTACAGCGGGTGCTTGCCGGCCAGGGCGGACACCCGGGCCTTCAGGGACTCGGCGTCGTAGGACGGCTTCAGCGCCTCGGCGATGATGTCGGCGACCTCGGTGAAGTCCTCGGCGGTGAAGCCGCGGGTGGCGAGGGCCGGCGTGCCGATGCGCAGACCGGAGGTGACCATCGGCGGACGCGGGTCGTTCGGGACGGCGTTGCGGTTGACCGTGATGCCGACCTCGTGGAGACGGTCCTCGGCCTGCTGCCCGTCCAGCGCGGAGTCGCGCAGGTCGACCAGGACCAGGTGCACGTCCGTGCCGCCGGACAGCACGTCCACGCCCACGGCCTTCGCGTCGTCCTGGACCAGCCGCTCGGCCAGGATGCGCGCCCCCTCCAGCGTGCGCTGCTGGCGCTCCTTGAAGTCGTCCGTGGCGGCGACCTTGAAGGCGACGGCCTTGGCCGCGATCACATGCTCCAGCGGACCGCCCTGCTGACCGGGGAAGACCGCCGAGTTGATCTTCTTGGCCAGCTCGGCGGTCGAGAGGATCACGCCGCCGCGCGGGCCGCCGAGGGTCTTGTGGGTGGTCGTCGTGACGACATGGGCGTGCGGCACCGGGTTCGGGTGCAGACCCGCGGCCACCAGACCGGCGAAGTGCGCCATGTCGACCATGAGGTACGCGCCCACCTCGTCGGCGATCCGCCGGAACTCCGCGAAGTCGAGCTGACGCGGGTACGCGGACCAGCCGGCGACGATCAGCTTCGGGCGGGACTCCTTGGCGAGCCGCTCGACCTCGGCCATGTCGACCTGGCCGGTCTCGTCGTCCACGTGGTAGGCGACGACGTCGTAGAGCTTGCCGGAGAAGTTGATCTTCATGCCGTGGGTGAGGTGCCCGCCGTGCGCGAGGTTCAGACCCATGATCGTGTCGCCCGGCTTGAGCAGCGCGAACATCGCGGCGGCGTTGGCCTGCGCGCCCGAGTGCGGCTGGACGTTGGCGTGCTCGGCGCCGAACAGGGCCTTCACCCGGTCGATGGCGATCTGCTCGACCACGTCGACGTGCTCGCAGCCGCCGTAGTAGCGGCGGCCGGGGTAGCCCTCGGCGTACTTGTTGGTCAGGACCGAGCCCTGGGCCTCCATGACCGCGACCGGAGCGAAGTTCTCCGAGGCGATCATCTCCAGGGTGGACTGCTGGCGGTGCAGCTCGGCGTCGACGGCGGCGGCGACGTCCGGGTCCAGCTCGTGCAGGGAGGTGTTCAGAAGCGACATGCGGTGACTCCTCAGCCGGCGGTGAACGCGGCGTACTCGTCGGCGGACATCAGGTCCTCGGGCTCGTCGGCGACGCGGACCTTGAACAGCCAGCCGCCCTCGAAGGGGGCCGAGTTCACCAGCGACGGGTCGTCCACCACGTCCTGGTTGGCCTCGACGACCTCGCCGCCGACGGGGGAGTAGAGGTCGCTGACCGACTTGGTCGACTCCAGCTCGCCGCAGGACTCGCCCGCGGTCACCGTGTCACCGACCTCCGGAAGCTGGGCGTAGACGACATCGCCGAGCGCGTTCGCCGCGAACTCGGTGATGCCCACGGTCGCCACGCCGTCCTCGACGACGGACAGCCACTCGTGCTCCTTGCTGTAGCGGAGCTGCTGGGGGTTGCTCATGGCCTGAATTCTCCTGTACGCGGGGGAGTGCTGATGAAAGGGGGAGTCTGTCGTGCGGACGGGCCCGCCCGGGGCGCCGCCGCCCGGCGCCGCGAAAGCCGCGACGCCCGTGGTCCGTACGGGCCGGTGATCCCGGGAGCGTGATCCGGGGAGCCCCTGGACCGGTGGTCCGACCCGGGCTGGTCGTCCGTACCGGTCGTCCGGACTGGTGGCCCGGACCGCTCGTCCGTATCGGCTGCCCGGACCGGTCGTCCGTACCGGCCGCCGTCACGGCCCGCCGGTGCGGACCAGTGTCACTTCCGGCGCTTGTAGAACGGCAGCGCCACGACCTCGTAGGGCTCATGCGTGCCCCGGATGTCCACGCCGACACCGGTGCTGCCCGGCGCGGCGTGCGCGGCGTCCACGTACGCCATCGCGATCGGCTTGCCCAGCGTGGGGGAGGGGGCGCCGGAGGTGACCTCGCCGACGACCTGGCCGCCGGCGACGACCGGGTACCCGGCGCGCGGCACCCGGCGCCCCTCGGCGATCAGGCCGACCAGGACCCGCGGCGGGTTCTGCTCGGCGCGGTCGGCGGCCTCCCGGAGCGCGGCGCGCCCCACGAAGTCGCCCTCCTTCTCGAACTTCACGACCCGGCCGAGCCCCGCGTCGAACGGGGTCAGCGCGGTGGTCAGCTCGTGCCCGTACAGCGGCATGCCCGCCTCCAGGCGCAGCGTGTCGCGGCAGGACAGACCGCACGGGATCAGCCCGGCGGGCGCCCCCGCGTCGGTCAGCGCCTGCCACACCTTCTCGGCGTCGGCGGGCGCGACGAACAGCTCGAAGCCGTCCTCACCGGTGTAGCCGGTGCGGGCGATCAGCGCCGGGACGCCGGCCACGGTGCCCGGCAGGCCCGCGTAGTACTTCAGGCCGTCCAGGTCCGCGTCGGTGAGCGAGGCGAGGATGCCGGGCGACTCCGGGCCCTGCACGGCGATCAGCGCGTACGCGTCCCGGTCGTCGCGCACCTCGGCGTCGAACCCGGCGGCGCGCCCGGTCAGCGCGTCCAGCACCACCTGGGCGTTGGAGGCGTTCGCCACGACCATGAACTCGTGCTCGGCGAGCCGGTAGACGATCAGGTCGTCCAGGATGCCGCCGTCCTCCTGGCAGATCATCGTGTAGCGGGCGCGGCCGACGCCGACGGTGGCGATGTTGCCGACCAGCGCGAAGGCGAGGAGTTCGGCGGCCTGCGGGCCGGTGACGGTGATCTCGCCCATGTGGGAGAGGTCGAAGAGGCCGGCCTTCGTACGGACGGCGAGGTGCTCGTCGCGCTCCGAGCCGTAGCGCAGCGGCATGTCCCAGCCCGCGAAGTCGGTCATCGTCGCACCCAGCGAGCGGTGCAGGGCGTCGAGCGCGGTGAGACGGGGGGTGGTGCTGCTCATCGGTGGGGCTCCCAAGGCATGACGGCGAGGTCGATCCTCCCCATCTGTCATCGGAACCTGAGAGGTTCATCAGGACCCCGCGAAACGGTGATCCCGACTTGCACCTTGGGTGGAGCCACCGGAGAGCGGCCCGCTTTTCAGATGTGCCTCGCCCGCGCGGTAACGGGGCCTGAGAGATTCAAGGGAGGGACTTGCTCCTTCGGCGCCCGGGTACACGTACCCAGGACTCTCCCGCGCGGATTCAAGCGGCCGGTATGCAGTTGGCGCGGCCATCATTGCACGCCCCGTCCGATCAGGGCAGTCCGCCTCTGTAACCGGGCTGTGGCAGTCCGCGCACAGAAACGGGAAGCGCCGCGCATTACCTTCTCTTTACACTCGGCGGGGACGACGCGGGGTGGGGCCCCGCACCGAGGGGACATCGAGGGGACGGGACCCCGCGTCCGAGGGTCCCGAGGGGAGGACGGCCACGGTGAACAGGACCACGGCGTACGCGACGACCTCGGGCCTCGCGCTGCCCGAACAGCCCGGCGCACCGGCCCGGGAGGCCTGCGTGCCGCTCCCGGCGGGCGTCGTCCGCGACCTTCGGGACCGCGCCGGACACAGCCCGCACCGCCTGCGCTTCGGTCCCCGCGACCTCGTCGTGGTCACCGGACTGCCCGGCAGCGGCAAGTCGACCCTGATGCGGCGGGCCGTCGCGGGCGTGCGGGTCGACTCGCAGGACACCCGCGACCGCTGGGACGCCCGGCTGGCCCGCCCGCTCCGGCGCACCCGGACGGCCCGCCCGCCGAGGAACGGCAGCAAGACCGCTCCTCTGCCGACGGACGGCGTGCCGGCCGCCCCCCTGCCGTCAGGCGGCGACCGCACGGCTGCCCCTTCGACGGGCGGCGGCCGGACAGCACCCCTGCCGGCGGGCGGCGGCCGCGCGGCTCCCCTCTCGGCGGAGGGCGGCCGGACAGCTCCCCTGCCGGCGGACGGCGACCGCGCGGCTCCCCTGTCGGCGGAGGGTGGCCGGACAGCACTCCTGTCGGCGGAGGGTGGCCGGACAGCACCCCTCCCGACCGACAGCAGCCGCCCGGCCCCCCTGCTCCCGTACGCGCTCTACCGCCCCCTCGTCCGGCTCGCGCACTACGCCGGGCTGCGTCGGGCGCTGCGCGCCGAGGGCGGGGTGGTGGTGCACGACTGCGGTACCCAGGCCTGGGTGCGCCGCTGGCTGGTCCGCGAGGCGCGCCGCCGGGGCGGCACCCTGCACCTGCTGCTGCTCGACGTCGCCCCGGACACCGCGCTGGACGGCCAGCGCGAGCGCGGCCGGGGCGTCTCGCGCTACGCCTTCGCCCGCCACCGCGCCGCGGTCGCCCGGCTGCTGCGCTCCGTGGAGCGCAGCGATCTGCCGGAGGGCTGCGGCTCGGCGATCCTCATCGACCGGGCGGCGGCGGACGTGCTGCGCGGGATCGACTTCGGCCCCTGACCGGCCGGGCGCCTCACCCCACTAACCTTTCCAGCCGGAACAGCGGTTCGACGCAGGCGGTAGAGACAGATGGACTTCCCGGCACAGGCACATCCCCACCCGCACGGCGGCTGGCCCGGCAACGAGCTGGAGGAGGTGCTGTCCGCCGCCCTCGGCATGGGAGCGGCGGCCTCGGCGGGCGCCCGCATCGTCGAGGTGCTCGGCCGCAGCTTCGTCTGGGTGCCGCTGCCCAGCGGCGGCGGCCCCGGCACCGGCCCGCTCGACCTGCCCACGATGGAGATCCAGGGCCAGGCCTACGTGCCCGTCTTCAGCTCCGAGGAGCAGTTCCGGCAGGTCACCGGCGGCCATATGTCGTTCACCATCGCGCCCGCCGTGGAGTTCGCCCGCGGACTGCCGCCGCAGGTCGGCATCGCGGTCAACCCGGACGGGGTGGTCGGCGTACCGCTGCCGCCGATCGCGGTCGCCGAGCTGTGCCGGGCCGGCCGGACCCCGCTGGACGGACCGGCGAGCGGCGGCCGGGTGCGGCTCTTCGAGCCCGACTGGCAGGAGGACCCGGTGGACTTCCTCTCCGCCGCCTCCGCCGAGTTCGCCGCGACCGGCGTCGTGCTGAGCGCCCGCCGCTGCCTGGCCAGCATCGAGGGCGAGGACCCGGTCATGTTCATCGGCGTCGAACTCTCCCTGTGGGAGGGCGAGGCCCGCAACCTCCCGCTCGACGCCCTCGGCCGCGCCCTCGGCCGGGTCCAGGTGAACCTCCCGGTGAACCTGGTCCTGCTCGACGTGACCCAGGACCCGGTGGGCGACTGGATGCGCGCCCAGGTCCGGCCCTTCTACCAGGCGGGCCACTGAACGCCCGCCCGGCCGTGCGGCGAAGGAGCCGAGGACGGCGTCCCCCGGCGGAGGACGTTCGCCGCATAAGCTGGTTTCATGGCCCGGTCGAGGTGTTGACGCCTGTTCTCAACCCGAGCCTCGGACGTTATGGATGAGTTCGTCGTGATGTGTTCTCGAAGGGGCGGTTGAAGGGTGAGCGCGTCGGGCACGGCCGCGGCCGGTCAGGTCGAGCACATGCTGCGCCAGGTGACGCCCGGGCGTTACGACGCCTACGAGGCGCTCCTGCGCGCCCTCGCGACGCCCTCGTCCGGCCAGGTGTGGATGCTCCTGTGGCACGGCCAGGCCGGCTCCCCGGACGCGCAGTACGGCAACATGCAGGTGGACGGCTTCGGTTACGCGCCCTGTGTCACCTCCGCCCAGGAGCTGTCGGCCAGCGGCTGGAACCGCTCCTACGAGGTCGTCGACGGCCTGGACGTGGCCCGCACGCTCTACCCCGACCACTTCGGCCTCTGGCTGAACCCGCACGCCCCCGGCGGCGGGCTCGGCATCCCCTGGCTGGACCTGCGCCGGATCGCCACCGGCCTGGAGCGGCAGCCCGCCGGCCCGCTCCGGCTCTCCGAACCCGGCATCGAGATCCCGCAGTTCTACGCCCTGCTCACACAGAACGCGCACCGCACCCCGGCCGTCCGCTCCCTGCGCCGGGCCTGGGTGCAGCCCGCGCTCGGCGCGCCGTATCTCGCCATCGGCCTCGACGTGTACGACACCTCGCCGCCCGCCGTGGACTCGGTGCGGGCGATGATGCAGCAGTCCATCGGCGCGGTCCCCGAGGGGCTGCCCGTCTCCACGGTCGCGATGTCGGACGCGTTCGACCCGGTCGCGATGTGGCTGCGCGCCAACGCCCGGCCGTTCTACGACCGCGAGGCCCACGCGGCCCCGGCGCAGGCCCCGGCCGCGGGCGGCTACGGCTATCCGCCGGCGCGCGGCGGCTACTGATCCGTCTCACATTCCGGACTGACCGCAGGGTGGGGTGAGGCTGCCCGCGGGACGGGACGAGGGGTGCCCGCGAGGTGAGACGGGGGCCGCCGACGGAGTGTGGGGCGGCCGGCCGGGCGCTCGCCAACTCGCTTCCGTACGGGGGCAAAACGGTCACCGGGTGAGGGGAAGCGGGGCTTCTGTGACTTTGGCGCGGACATGACCTCGTTGGTCTGGCTGTTCGGGCGACTGTCCGTCTTGCGGCAGTTCGATCCTCGATACCCACCGTCCGGATAACGGAACCTTCCAGATGGCATCACGTTTACGCATCCATTCACCGCCAAGTCTGGCAACAGATCGCCCAAACATTGAAGACTTCCGGCTCCAGGGGTTTAACCCCTGAGTACGACGGACTGAATCACGCCGCTACAGCGGCAAGTGCGGGCCGGCTACCGCCGGTTGAGAGGGGTCCCTGCCAGATGACGGCACCATTGCACGAGCCGACCGCGGAAGCGGCCCCGAGCGCGGCCGAGGAAGCGGCGGTTGCCGCCGCCGACCAGAAGGCCGTACAGGGGCGTTCCCTGGGCCGGATCGCCTGGGAGCGCCTGAAGCGGGACAAGCTTGCCCTGACGGGCGGTGTGGTCGTACTCGCCCTCATCGTGATCGCGCTGCTCGCACCCCTGCTCACCAACCTGGTCGGGCAGGACCCGGACGCGTACCACGAGAGCCTGATCGACCCGCTCTTCGGCACGCCCAAGGGATCGCTCGGCGGCATCAGCGGCGACCACCTGCTCGGCGTCGAGCCGGTCAACGGCCGGGACATCTTCGCCCGCATCCTCTACGGGGCCCAGATCTCCCTGCTCGTCGGCTTCCTGTCCGCCGTGGTCGCGGTCATCCTGGGCACCGTCCTCGGCATCCTGGCCGGGTTCTTCGGCGGCTGGGTCGACTCGCTCATCAGCCGCGTCATGGACGGCCTGCTGGCCTTCCCGCAGCTCCTGTTCATCATCGCGCTCGTCTCCGTCATGCCGAACACCATGCTCGGCCTGACCGGTTCCAGCGTGCGGGTGTTCGTGATGATCCTGGTCATCGGCTTCTTCGGATGGCCCTACATCGGGCGCGTGGTGCGCGGCCAGACCCTCTCGATGCGTGAGCGCGAGTACGTCGAGGCCGCCCGCTCGCTGGGCGCCGGGCGGCTGTACATCCTGTTCAAGGAGCTGCTGCCCAACCTGGTCGCCCCGATCATCGTCTACACGACGATGATGATCCCCACCAACATCCTCACCGAGGCGGCTCTCAGCTTCCTGGGCGTGGGCGTCAAGCCGCCCACGGCTTCCTGGGGACAGATGCTCTCGAACGCGATCGATTACTACGACTCGGACCCCATGTACATGGTGGTCCCCGGCGTGGCGATCTTCATCACCGTTCTTGCCTTCAACCTCTTCGGCGACGGCGTGCGGGACGCTCTGGACCCGAAGGGTTCCCGCTGAACCGCCGTACCCCAAGCGTCCCGTGGCACCTGCACGGGGTCTCTCATCAAATCCGGAGGATCCGAGATCGTGACTACCCAACGCACCTCAGGGCGGCGTAAGCAGGCGCTGGCCGCCGCTGCCGCGGTCGCCGCGTTGCTGACCACCGCAGCGTGCGGCGGCGGCGACGGCGACGGCAAGGACGGCGGCTCCAAGAACGGCGCGGCCGGCTTCGACGCCGCCAACAACAAGGTCGCCCAGGCCTCGCTGGCCAAGAAGGGCGGGACGCTGCGTTTCGGTGGCGCCCAGGACGCCGACTCGTGGGACACCACGCGCGGCTACTACGGCTTCATGTGGAACTTCGCCCGCTACTACAGCCGTCAGCTCGTCACGAACAAGACGGAGCCGGGCAAGGCCGGAGCCGAGATAGCTCCCGACCTCGCCAGCGGCCTCGCCAAGGTCTCCGACGGCGGCAAGACCTACACGTACACCCTGCGTGACGGCATCACGTGGGAGGACGGCAAGGAGATCACGTCCAAGGACGTGAAGTACGGCATCGAGCGCGTGTGGGCGCAGGACGTGCTGTCCGGCGGCCCCGTGTACCTGAAGGACGTCCTCGACCCGAAGGGCGCCTACAAGGGCCCCTACAAGGACACCTCCAAGGACAAGCTCGGTCTGAAGGCGATCGACACGCCGGACGACAAGACCATCGTCTTCCACCTCCCGAAGGCCAACTCGGACTTCGAGGAGATGCTCGCCCTGGTCTCGGCCTCGCCGGTCCGCCAGGACAAGGACACCAAGTCCAAGTACGGCCTGCACCCGTTCTCCTCGGGCCCGTACAAGTTCGAGTCCTACAGCCCGGGCAAGGACCTGACCCTGGTCCGCAACTCCGCGTGGAAGGCGTCCTCGGACCCGATCCGCAAGGCGTACCCGGACAAGATCACGGTCAAGTTCTTCTCGAACGCCAATGACCTGGACCAGCGTCTGATCAACAACGACCTGGACCTGGACATCAACCAGACCGGCATGTCGCCGCAGGGCCGCACCACCGCCCTGAAGCAGCACAAGGCCAACCTGGACAACCCGGTCTCCGGCTACATCCGTTACGCGGTCTTCCCGCAGAGCGTGAAGCCGTTCGACAACGCCGACTGCCGCAAGGCCGTCATCTACGGCGCCGACCACGTGTCGCTGCAGACCGCCCGTGGCGGCCCGGTCGCCGGTGGCGACATCGGCACCAACATGCTGCCCCCGTCGGTCGCGGGTGCCGAGGGCCAGAAGTACGACCCGTACGGCATCTCGGGCGAGAACAAGAACGGCAACGTGGCCAAGGCCAAGGAGGCCCTGAAGGCCTGCGGCAAGCCGGGCGGCTTCTCCACCACGATCGCCGTGCGCAACAACAAGCCGGTCGAGGTTGCCACCGCCCAGTCGCTCCAGGCGTCGCTGAAGAAGATCGGCATCAACGCCCAGATCGACCAGTACGACGGCTCGCAGACCACCGGCATCATCGGTAGCCCCGCCAACGTGAAGAAGAAGGGCTACGGCATCATCATCATGGGCTGGGGCCCGGACTTCCCGTCCGTGCAGGGCTTCGGTCTCCCGCTGTGGGACAGCAAGTACATCCTCGACAGCGGTAACTCGAACTACGCGCTGATCAAGGACAAGGCGATCGACGGCCTGTTCGACGACTACGTCAACACGCTGGACGACGCCGGCAAGACCAAGATCGCCACGGAGATCAACCACAAGGTCATGGAGGGCGGCTACTACCTGCCCTTCACCTTCGAGAAGTTCATCAACTGGCGCGGGGACAACCTGGCGAACGTGTACACCACCGACGGCTACAGCGGTATGTACGACTTCGTCAACCTCGGCCTGAAGTCCGCGAAGTAACCCCGGCACACCCGCCGTACGGCACGAAAGGCAGGTGAAGGCCGGCGCGGCGTGATCGCGGGCCATCGGACGACCTCCGATGGCCCGCGGTCCCGCAGCGGGCCGTAAGCTGTGCTCGCTTACCTCATCAGGCGGCTGTTCGCCGCCGCAGTGATGCTCGTGGTCATCATCATGGTGGTCTTCGGCATCTTCTTCCTCGTCCCCAAGTGGGCGGGCGTCGACGTCGCCACAAGCTTCGTGGGCAAGCAGGCGGACCCCGCGGCCGTCGAGGCCGTACGGCAGAAGCTGGGCCTGAGCGACCCGATCTACCAGCAGGTCTGGGAGTTCTTCAAGGGCATCTTCGCGGGCCGCACCTACGCGGCCGGCGGTGACGTCACCCACTGCGCCGCCCCGTGCTTCGGCTACTCCTTCCGCAGCGAGCAGGCCGTCTGGCCGGTGCTCACCGACCGCTTCCCGGTGACCCTGGGACTCGCGCTCGGTGCCGCCGTGCTGTGGCTCGTGTTCGGTGTCGCCGCCGGTGTGCTCTCCGCGCTCAAGCGGGGCAGCCTCTGGGACCGCGGTGCCATGGTCGTCGCCCTGGCGGGTGTGTCTCTCCCCATCTACTTCACCGGTCTGCTCAGCCTCGCGATCTTCGCGTTCGGGCTGAAATGGATCGACGCGCAGTACGTGCCCCTCGACCAGAGCTTCTCGGGCTGGTTCGGCGGCATGATCCTCCCCTGGATCACCCTGGCCTTCCTGTACGCGGCGATGTACGCCCGGATCACCCGCGCCAACATGCTGGAGATCCTCGGCGAGGACTACATCCGCACCGCCCGCGCCAAGGGCCTGGGCGAACCCGTCGTCATCGGCAAGCACGCCATGCGCTCCACGATGACGCCCATCCTCACCATGCTCGGCATGGACCTCGGCGCCCTCATCGGCGGCGCGATCCTGACCGAGACGACGTTCAGCCTGCCCGGCCTCGGCCAGGCCGTGCTCAACGGCATCAAGAACCAGGACCTGCCCATCATTCTGGGCGTCACCCTGATCACTTCTCTCGCGGTGCTGATCGCCAACCTCGTGGTAGACGTCCTGTACGCCGTGATCGACCCCCGAGTGAGGCTTTCATGACGGACCTCAGCAAGAGCGGAGCGGCCGTGGGCGAGCCCGTCAGCGCCCGCCCGGCCCCCACCTCCTTCCTGGAGGTGCGCGACCTGAAGGTGCACTTCCCGACCGACGACGGCCTGGTCAAGTCCGTCGACGGCCTCACCTTCTCGCTCGACAAAGGCAAGACGCTCGGCATCGTGGGCGAGTCCGGTTCCGGCAAGTCCGTCACCTCGCTCGGCATCATGGGCCTGCACACCGCCGGCCAGTACGGCAAGCGCAAGGCGCAGATCTCCGGCGAGATCTGGCTGGACGGCACCGAGCTGCTCTCCGCCGACCCGGACGAGGTGCGCAAGCTCCGCGGCCGCGAGATGGCGATGATCTTCCAGGACCCGCTGTCCGCGCTGCACCCGTACTTCACGATCGGCCAGCAGATCGTGGAGGCGTACCGCATCCATCACAAGGTCGACAAGAAGACCGCCAGGCGCCGGGCCGTCGAGATGCTCGACCGGGTGGGCATCCCCCAGCCGGACAAGCGGGTCGACAACTACCCGCACGAGTTCTCCGGCGGTATGCGCCAGCGCGCGATGATCGCGATGTCGCTGGTCAACAACCCCGAGCTGCTCATCGCCGACGAGCCGACGACCGCCCTCGACGTCACCGTCCAGGCGCAGATCCTCGACCTCATCCGCGACCTCCAGAAGGAGTTCGGCTCCGCGGTCATCGTCATCACCCACGACCTGGGCGTCGTCGCCGAACTCGCCGACGACATCCTGGTGATGTACGGCGGGCGCTGCGTCGAGCGGGGACCGGCCGAGAAGGTGTTCTACGAGCCCCGGCACCCCTACACCTGGGGTCTGCTCGGCTCGATGCCGCGGCTCGACCGCGACCAGCAGGAACGCCTCATCCCGGTCAAGGGCTCGCCGCCCTCCCTCATCAACATCCCGTCCGGCTGTGCCTTCAACCCGCGTTGCCCGTACGCGGACGTGCCGAAGGACAACGTCACCCGCACGGTCCGCCCCGAGCTGACCGAGGTCGGCAGCCAGCACTGGGCCGCCTGCCACATGACGCAGGAGCAGCGGGAGCGTATCTGGACCGAAGAGATTGCGCCGAAGCTGTGAGCGAGAACAAGGCAGTGAGCATCCCCGCGCAGAGTGATGGTCTCCAGCTCACCAAGGACGCCGCCCACGGCGAGACCCTGCTGAAGGTGACCGGACTCCAGAAGCACTTCCCGATCAAGAAGGGCCTGCTCCAGCGGCAGGTCGGCGCCGTGCACGCGGTCGACGGACTCGACTTCGAGGTCAAGGCGGGCGAGACGCTCGGCGTCGTGGGCGAGTCGGGCTGCGGCAAGTCGACGATGGGCCGGCTGATCACCCGGCTGCTCGAACCGACCGGCGGCACGATCGAGTTCGAGGGCAAGGACATCACGCACCTCGGGGTGAGCGGGATGCGCCCGCTGCGCCGCGATGTGCAGATGATCTTCCAGGACCCGTACTCGTCGCTGAACCCGCGCCACACCATCGGCACGATCATCGGTGCTCCCTTCAAGCTCCAGGGCGTCGACCCCGAGGGCGGCATCAAGAAGGAAGTGCAGCGGCTGCTGTCGGTGGTCGGGCTCAACCCCGAGCACTACAACCGCTACCCGCACGAGTTCTCCGGCGGCCAGCGCCAGCGCATCGGCATCGCCCGCGCTCTGGCGCTCAACCCCAAGCTGGTCGTGGCGGACGAGCCGGTCTCCGCGCTGGACGTGTCGATCCAGGCCCAGGTCGTCAACCTGCTCGACGACCTCCAGCAGGAACTCGGCCTGACGTACGTGATCATCGCGCACGACCTCTCGGTGGTGCGGCACGTCTCGGACCGGATCGCCGTGATGTACCTCGGCAAGATCGTCGAGCTGGCGGACCGCGAGGCGCTGTACAAGGCGCCGATGCACCCGTACACCAAGGCGCTGATGTCGGCGGTGCCGATCCCCGACCCGCGGCGCAAGAACGAGAAGAGCGAGCGCATCCTCCTCACCGGGGACGTGCCCTCGCCGATCTCGCCGCCGAGCGGCTGCCGCTTCCACACCCGGTGCTGGAAGGCGACGCAGATCTGCACGACGACGGAGCCGAAGCTCGTGGAGCTGAAGCCCGGTCAGCAGGTCGCCTGCCACCACCCGGAGAGCTTCGCGGACCAGGCCCCGCAGGACACCGTGCTGCTGTCCGTCGCCAAGCGGGCCGCCGAGCTGGTGGCCGACGAGGTGCTCGCGGAGTCGGCGGAGACGTCGGCCGCGGTCGCCGCCGAGCGGGAGACGGCCACCGCCGAGCAGTCCGGCGAGACCACGACCGAGGACTCCGCCACGGACGCCGCGGTCGCGGACGCTTCGGGCGCTTCGGACGCGGAGTCGGAAACGCCGGCTGAGAAGCCCGCGGCCGAGCCCGAGAAGTAGCCGGCGCGGAAAGCGACGGCGCGGCAGACGCCTGTGCCCCGGTGGCCGGAGAAATCCGGCCACCGGGGCACAGGCATTTCGGTGCGTCACATATCAGGAACCGGTCTCCCAGTAATGCCAGCCCACGGAAGTGGCGGGCAGTTTCGCGGTTCCCCTCTTCAGCACCGTCACCGAGCAGTTCGGGTTGGTGCGGTTCGACTCCCAGCCCACCTTGTATCCGCTGGAGCCGTACTGCAGGTTTCCGTACTTGTTGGCGTGAATGTTGTGCGAGTACGTGTGGCCGGTGGTCACGGCCACGGACTTGGTGATGCTGCCGCTCACGGAGGCCTTCGCCGAGGCGAACAGATAGCTGGCGCTCACTTCGAGGGAGGTGGAGAGGCTGTACGTGATGGTGGACGCCCGGGTGACGGACGCGGTGATGGTGCCACCGGGGCCGTCCTTGAAGTACGCGCCGCTCGCGGGGAGACGGTAGGAGCTGTGCGAGGTGATCCGGACGCCGTAATCGAGCGGGCACTGCCTTTTCGGAGTGACGACCGCGGAGGCCGGAGCCGCGCCCACGACAAACGGAATGGCTCCGGCCATGACGAGCGTGGCCAACTTCGTTCTCTTGCGCATGATTTCCCCCATGGTCATGGTTCGGCCTCCGGGTCAGTGGAGTCCGTGAAGCTGCGGCGAGCCTATGGAGTTGACTGAGAGTGGTCAATTGAATTCGGTTGTGTTGAGGAACAGTTGAGCTTGCCGTGCCGCGCGGGTAAAAACTTGGGAAGTCGGGAGGATCGATATCCTCAAGTGGCCCTGTTTGGAACCCCGTTGATGGGATGGCGGGATGCCGCACCCCGGTCCCGCGTCCCGCGTACGCCTTCCGCCAGGCCCTTTCCCGGTCGGGCGCACGCCCCGCGGCAGGTGACAATGTCGGCGTGCTCCTGCAACTGTTCAGCCCCTCCGTCCAGCACACGCTCGACCTGATCGGTATCTTCGTCTTCGCGATCTCCGGCGCCCTGCTGGCCGTCCGGAAGAACTTCGACGTCTTCGGTATCGCCGTCCTCGCGGAGATCACCGCCCTGGGCGGAGGGCTGCTGCGCGACATCATCATCGGTGCCGTACCCCCGGCGGCCTTCACCGATCTGGGGTACTTCACCACGCCGTTCGTCGCCGCCCTGCTCGTCTTCTTCCTGCACCCCCAGGTGGAGCGCATCCAGGTCGGCGTGAACGTCTTCGACGCGGCCGGGCTCGGCCTGTTCTGCGTCACGGGCACCGTGAAGGCGTACGCCTACGGGCTCGGCCTCACCGCCTCGGCCGCCCTCGGCCTCGCGACCGCCGTCGGCGGCGGCGTACTGCGCGACGTCCTCGCCAACGAGGTGCCCTCACTGCTGCGCTGGGACCGCGACCTGTACGCCGTGCCCGCGATGGTCGGCGCCGCCATGGTGGCCCTCTGCATCCGCTACGACGCGCTCACCCCCTTCACCAGCGGCCTCGCCGTGGTCACGGCCTTCGCGCTGCGGCTGCTCGCGATGCGCTATCACTGGCGTGCCCCGCGGGCGTGGAACCGCCGTTCGACGGTGAGCGAGGAAGAGACCCTCTGACCCCGCCCGGTCCGACCCCGCCCGGTCCGGCCCCGCCCGCCCCGACGCCACCCGGTCCGGCCTCGCCCGCCCTGGCCCCGCCCGCCCCGGCGTCGTCCCGCCTGGCCCGGCCCGCCCCGGCGCCGTCCCGGGAGCGGTCGGTGTCGCCGGTCGCCACCAGGTGGCCGGTGCCGGTGGCGGGGACCGAGCCGGCCGCCGCGGACGCCCGGAGGCGGGCGGTCAGCCAGCGGAACACCTCGGGCAACTGTGGCCGCCACAGGCCCATGTCGTGGCCGCCCGCGCTGCGCGGCAGCAGCACCACGTCCACCCGCGTCGGCGGCTTCGCGATCCGCCGCATCGCCGCCCCCGCCTCGTAGCCGTCACCGGACTCGCCGGAGAAGTAGAGCGCGACCGGCGGCGGGAGCCGGTCGGCGCGGAGCCGGACGGCGGGGTTGTTGCGCAGCCGCAGTTCCGGGTTCCGCCCGGCGAGCGAACTGCGTTCCTCGTGGGGGTCGTTGTAGCCCGACATGCTCACCGCGGCCCGGAACCGGTCGGGGTGGGCGACGGCCAGCTTGGTGGCGCAGTGCGCCCCGGCCGAGTACCCGGCGGTCGCCCAGCCGCCCGGTGCGGGCTCGGCCCGGAAGTTGTCCCTGACCATCCTCGGCACGTCGACGCCGAGCCAGCTCTCCGCGTTCACCGTGCCCGGGATGTTCGCGCAGCCCGTGTCCGCCCGGGCCAGCAGATTGGTGCGCGGCGCGACCAGGATGAACGGCGCCACCCGCCCGTCGCGCATCAGCGGCAGCAGTTGCTCGTGCACCCTGAGCGAGTCGAACCAGGCCCGTGCGGAGCCCGGGTAGCCCGGCAGCAGCTCCACGACGGGGAACGAGCGGTGGCGGTAGGCCGGTTCGTGGTACTGCGGCGGCAGCCAGACGTAGACCTCGGCGTGCACCCCGGAGATCTGCCCGCGCAGCTCGGTGACGCGCACCCCGCCCGCCTTGTCCATGGCGGGCCCCTCGGCCGGCTCGAAGGTCTGCCGGACGCGGGGGAGTGCCTCCAGGGCGATCCCGCCGGTGCCGTCCGCGCCGAGGTCGGCGGCCTGCTCGACATGGTCGCCGGTGCCCAGCAGGTCGGCCCAGTCGTCGTAGAGACCGTTGGCGTTGTTCACCAGGACGAAGACCAGGCTGATCGCGGTGGCCTGGGCGAACAGCAGCATCAGCAGCCGGGCCGTGCCGCGCGCGGGCCCCGGTCCGGGCACCCGGGACCACAGGGCAAGCGGCAGTGCGAGGGCGACGGCACAGAGCGCGATCATGGTCAGGAGGAACGGCGTCCCGGTGAGGCTCATGCCCTGACAGAGGCCGGCTCGAGCCGATTGGTCACGGGTGATTCCGGACACTTGCCGAGAAAATGGCGAACGATCACCCTCCTGGACGGGCGTTCATCTCCACCTGGACGGGCGTTCATCTTCACGCAACACTAAAAGCTACCGCTTAGTAATCACCTGTTGTACCGTTCAGGTATGCCAGAAGCAGCTTCGGTACAGGCCGCATGGGCCACGATCGGCGACAGCGAGTTCGACCGCGACACCGCGGTCACCGAGCGCGCGCCGGGCGTCTACGACGTGGACCTCTCCGCCGGGTGGACGATCATCACCGCCGTCAACGGCGGCTATCTGCTGGCCGTCATCGGCCGCGCGCTCGCCCACGCCCTGCCGCACTCCGACCCGTTCACGGTCTCCGCGCACTACCTGACCGCCTCCCAGCCGGGCCCCGCGGTCATTCGCACGGAGGTCGTCCGCACCGGCCGGACCCTGTCGACGGGCCAGGCGTCCCTCTTCCAGTACGACGAGGCGGGCCGTGAGGTCGAGCGGATCCGCGTCCTCGCCTCCTACGGTGACCTCGACGCGCTTCCCGACGACGTCCGGACCACCGCGGTCCCGCCCGTCTTCCCGCCCATGGACCAGTGCTTCGGTCCGCAGGACGCGCCCGCCCCGATCCCCGGCAGCTCGGCGATCACCGACCGGCTCTTCCTCAAGCTCGACCCCGCCACCCTGGGCTGGGCGCTCGGCGCACCGTCCGGGAAGGGCGAGATGCGGTCCTGGTTCGGGCTCGCCGACGGCCGGGACGCGGACCCGCTCTCGCTGCTCCTCGCGGTGGACGCGCTGCCGCCGACCGCCTTCGAGATCGGGCTGTCCGGCTGGGTGCCGACCGTCGAGCTGACCGTGCACGTGCGCTGCCGTCCCGCGCCCGGCCCGCTGCGGGTGTCGATCACCACCCGCAACCTCGCCGGCGGCTTCCTGGAGGAGGACGCCGAGGTCTGGGACAGCGCGGACCGGCTGGTGGCCCAGTCCCGCCAACTCGCCCGCGCCCGCCTCGGCTGACGGCCCGCCGGCCCGGGGGGACTTGGCCGGCCCGAAGGGGTCGGTGGGTTCACCCCGGTCGCAGGCCTGGCATGCCTGCCGGCCCCGCAGCGCCGCTCTTGTCCCGTACGGGGATGGGGGCGGCGCACCCCTTTTCGCGCCGGCGCCGGGCCGGGCGTGCCCCTTCCGCGTCGGACCCCGCCGCCGGGCCGGGCGTACCCCTTCCGAGGGGGACCCCGCCGCCGGACCCGGCGTACCTCTTCCGCGTCGGACCCCGCCGCCAGGGCAGGTCAGCCGAGCCAGTTGCGGCGGCCGATGCTGATCAGCCGCATCTGGCGGCTCGCCACCCGGGCCACCCGCTCGCGCTCCGCCTCGGAGCCGTCCAGCGCCTCCAGGAACGCCGAGGCCGCCATCAGCATGTGGTCGACGTAGAGCCCCGCCAGCATGAGCAGGTCCTCGTCGTTCCACCCCTTCGACTCGGGGTGTTCGGCGAGCGCGTCCCTCACCTCCCCGGCGAACCGGGCCAGTTGCTCGCGGATCGCGTCCCGCACCGACTGCACCCCGCCGTGCCGCTCGCGCGCGATGAAGCGGACGTGCGCGGGGTGCGCCTGAACATGATGGGCGATCAACTCCACGGCGCGGGCGATCCGTTCGTCGCTGTCGCCGGCCGCGGACACCGTGTCCTCGATCATCGGGTGCAGACTCCCGAGCGCCTCCTCGACCAGCGCCACCCCGAGATCCGCCGTCGAGCGGAAATGCCGGTAGAAGGCGGTCGGCGCCACTCCCACCGCGCGCGTGACCTCCCGCAGACCCAGGCTGCTCAGGCTCTGGTCCTCCAGAAGCGCCAACGCGGCGTCCAGCAGCGCCTGTCGGGTCTTCTGCTTCTGCGCCTGCCGGATGCCGAGAGTGTGACTCATGCCATGCAGTTAACAACTGTTCTCTGGAATTTCAAAGCCCTCGGACGCGCTAGACTCAAGAGTCAGTGAACAAGTGTTACTACAACCGTTCACTGAGTCGACAAGTCCCGGAAACAATCGGGCCTCACCGTCGAGGCACGGGTGGTCCGGGACAGGACCACGAGACTTCTTCGAGAGGCATCTCATGCTGTTCCTCGTCGCCGCACTCCTGCTGCTCGGCGTCGTCATGGGCACCGTGGCGCACGCGCCGCTGCCCGTCACCCTGGTCGCCGCGGCCGTCATCGGCATCTGGCTGGTCGTCTTCGCGCTGCGCGAGCGCGGCGCCCGCCGCCGCCACACCTCCGCCGGCTGACCGCCGCCACACCTCCGCCGGCTGACCGCCGCCACACCTCCGCCGGCTGACCGCCGCCACACCTCCGCCGGCTGACCGCCGGCCCACCGCACCCTCGCCGACCGGCCCGTGGTTCCGTTCCTCCACCAACCCACCGTTGGGAGCTGACGTACGTCATGGCACTCACCACTCACTCCGCCGGCACCACCCGATCCGCCGACCCCACCCGCACCGCGGGAACCGGCACCGACACAGGCCGCGGCACCGGCCGTGGCACCGACACCGACTCCGGCCGCGCAGCGGACGCCAACCGCGCCACGGACGCCCCGCGTACCGCGAACTCCCCCCGGACCGGGGAAGCCGCCCACTCCGGGGAAGCCGCCCGCTCCGAGGCCGCCCCCGCCGCCCGCCGGAGCCGTGTCCGGGACGCGGACGGCATGGCCGTGGCCGCCTTCATCCTCGGTCTGGTCGGCCTGCTGGTCCTCAACGTCTTCCTCGGCCCCCTCGCCATCGTGCTCGCCTCCGTCGCCCTGTGGCGCGGGACCGCCCGCCGTGGCCGCGCGTTCCTCGGCCTCGGCCTCGGCATCGCCGACCTGGTCGTCCTGATCGCCGTCATGCAGGTCGACAGCACGGTGTCCTGGAGCTTCTGAGCCGTCCGGCAGCCCCCCGCGCGGGCCGCGACGACGGCCATGCCGGTGGGGGCGGCGGCGAGGGAACGAAGGGCCCGTAGAATCGGGCCCACCATGGCTTACCTCGACCACGCCGCGACCACCCCGATGCTCCCCGAGGCGGTAGAGGCACTGACCGCCCACCTGAGCGTCACGGGCAACGCCTCCTCCCTCCACGCCGCCGGCCGCCGCGCCCGGAGGACGGTCGAGGAGGCCCGCGAGAGCTTGGCGGACGCCCTGGGCGCCCGCCCCAGCGAGGTGGTCTTCACCTCCGGCGGCACCGAGGCCGACAACCTCGCGGTGAAGGGCCTCTACTGGTCCCGCCGGGACGCCGACCCGGCCCGCACCCGGGTCCTGTCGAGCCCCGTCGAGCACCACGCCGTCCTCGACGCCGTCCACTGGCTCGGCGAGCACGAGGGCGCCACCGTCGAGTACCTCCCCGTGGACGCCCACGGCCGCGTCCACCCCGACGCCCTCCGCGAGGCCATCGCCCGCAACCCCGACGACGTCGCCCTCGCCACCGTCATGTGGGCCAACAACGAGATCGGCACCCTCATGCCGGTCCGTGAACTCGCCGACGTCGCCGCCGAGTTCGGCGTCCCGCTGCACGCCGACGCCGTGCAGGCCTTCGGACAGGTCCCCGTCGACTTCGCCGCCTCCGGCCTCGCCGCGATGACCGTCTCCGGCCACAAGATCGGCGGCCCGTACGGGATCGGGGCGCTGCTGCTGGGCCGCGAGTACACCCCCGTACCCGTGCTGCACGGCGGCGGCCAGGAGCGGCACGTCCGCTCCGGCACGCTCGACGTCCCCGCCATCGCCTCCTTCGCGGTCGCCGGCCGGCTGGCCGCCGAGCAGCGCGAGTGGTTCGCCCGCGAGATCGGCGGCCTGCGCGACGACCTGGTCGACGCCGTCCGCAAGGCCGTGCCCGACGCGATCCTCGGCGGCGACCCGGCCCCCGGCGGCCGGCTGCCCGCCAACGCGCACTTCACCTTCCCCGGCTGCGAGGGCGACTCCCTCCTGCTGCTGCTCGACGCCCAGGGCATCGAGTGCTCCACCGGCTCGGCCTGCACCGCGGGCGTGGCCCAGCCCAGCCACGTCCTCCTCGCCACCGGCACCGACCCGGACCTCGCGCGCGGCACCCTGCGCTTCTCCCTCGGCCACACCTCCACGGAGGCCGACGTCGACGCGGTGGCCCGGGCGATCGCCCCCGCCGTGGAACGGGCGCGCACCGCCGGCCTCACCTGACCGGCCCCGCCCGCGCCCTCAGGCGACTGCAGCCCGCGCCCTCAGGCGGCCACCGCCCGCGCCCTCAGGCGGCCACCGTCCGCGCCCGCCGGACCAGGCGCATGTACCGGTCCCAGTCCCAGTACCTCCCGGGGTCGGTGTGGTCGGTGCCCGGCACCTCCACGTGGCCGATGATGTGCTTGCGGTCCACCGGTATGCCGTACCGCCCGCATATCCCGGCCGTCAGCCGCGCCGACGCCTCGTACATCGCGTCCGTGAACGAGGCGGCGCTCTCCACGAAGCCCTCGTGCTCGATGCCGACACTGCGCTCGTTGTACGCCCGGTTGCCCGCGTGGAACGCCACGTCCAGCTCGCGGATCATCTGGGTGACCTGCCCGTCCTTGCGGACCACGTAGTGCGCCGCCGCTCCGTGCCCCGGGTCCTGGAAGACCCGCACCGCGCTCGCGTAACTGCCCTGGGTGACATGGATGATCACCCGGTCGATCGCGTAGTCGTCGGGGCGGTCCGCCCGCCGCCAGTTCGCCGGTGACGCCGACACCCACCGCGCGCCCCGGAAGTCCACCGCCCCCGCGACTCTCGGCTTCTCCACGCCGGGCATCCGCCACCACATGTGCGACAGCACGTCCCGCGCGATCGCCGCCGTGCCGATCGCGGCCGCCACACCGCCGACCAGCAGCACCCGGCGGCCGACCGCCGCGTCCGCGTCTTTCGCCCCCGCCTTGGATCCACGGCCCTGCGGCTTCCCCTTTTTCGCCCCCATGCGATCTTCAACGGATACTCGCGGGATCCGGTTCCCGGCGACCCGTACTCTGGAGGGGTTATGACTGACACCTCGCAGCGCCCCCTCCGCGTCCTCGCCGCCATGTCGGGCGGAGTGGACTCCGCCGTAGCCGCCGCCCGTGCCGCCGAGGCCGGGCACGACGTGACGGGCGTCCACCTCGCCCTGTCGGCGAACCCCCAGTCGTTCCGCACCGGAGCGCGCGGCTGCTGCACCATCGAGGACTCGCGCGACGCCCGCCGCGCCGCCGACGTCATCGGCATCCCCTTCTACGTCTGGGACCTCGCCGAGCGCTTCCGCGAGGACGTGGTCGAGGACTTCATCGCCGAGTACGAGGCGGGCCGCACCCCGAACCCGTGCCTGCGCTGCAACGAGAAGATCAAGTTCGCGGCCCTGCTCGACAAGGCGCTCGCGCTCGGCTTCGACGCGGTCTGCACCGGCCACTACGCCCAGGTGATCGTCCGCGAGGACGGCACCCGCGAACTGCACCGCGCCTCCGACATGGCCAAGGACCAGTCCTACGTCCTCGGCGTCCTCGACGACCGGCAGCTCGCGCACGCGCTGTTCCCGCTCGGCGACACCGTCACCACCAAGGACGAGATCCGCGCCGAGGCCGAGCGCCGGGGCCTGGCCGTCGCCAAGAAGCCGGACTCGCACGACATCTGCTTCATCGCCGACGGGGACACCCAGGGCTTCCTGGCCAGCCGGCTGGGCAAGGCCGAGGGCGACATCGTGGACGAGGCCGGCGCGGTCGTCGGCTCCCACGACGGCGCGTTCGGCTTCACCATCGGCCAGCGCAAGGGGCTGCGCATCGGCACCCCGGCCCCGGACGGCAAGCCGCGCTACGTCCTCGACATCTCGCCGGTGGACAACAGGGTGACGGTCGGCCCGGCCGCCTCCCTGGACGTCTCCGCGCTCACCGCGATCAAGCCCCGCTGGTGCGGCGCCGCCCCCACTGGCCCCGGCACCTACACGGCCCAGCTCCGCGCCCACGGCGGCGAGACCGAGGTGAGCGCCGACCTGGTCGACGGCGAGCTGCGGGTCACCTTCACCGAGCCGGTCCGGGGCGTGGCACCCGGCCAGGCGATCGTCCTGTACGACGGCACGCGCGTGGTGGGCTCGGCGACGATCGCGACGACCACGCGCGCGACGGCCGGGGTCTGAGGCCCGCCGGCCGCCACGCCCTGTCGTCACATCCCCGCCTGCCTGCCGACGCCACGCGCGCGCCCCAGGCTCTTGGCTGCGCTCGAACAGGGGAGACCCCGATGACGCCGCCAGGCCCGCCCTCCGGACGACCGACGGGGAATGACGACAGGACCTAGGGCGTGTCGTTTGGATCAGGTGGCGCCGGAGTGCGGCGCCTTGTCGGCTGGGCCGAGCGGGGCAGGGTGCGTGCAGCTGCAAGGCGGAG
>NZ_JBEYFY010000030.1:0-82893 GCF_040703595.1 Streptomyces sp. NPDC007084 | reverse complement strand
GGCCCGGCCGGCGGGGGCGTACGCGCCGGGCGCGCCCGGTGCCGGCTGCGCGCCGTACGGGTCGTGCGGGTCGTGCGGGGCCGGTGCGGCGGAGTCGTAGCGCGCGAACTGCTGGGTCGAGGCGGGCGCTTCCGGCTCGGTGCGGAAGAGGTTGTCGAACTCGGCCGGGGGCTGCCGTTCCTCCGGCGCGCCGGGGCCGGTCTCGTAGGACGCGGCGGGCTGGGCGGGCACGGGGGCCATGAACTGGGTGGGGGCGCTGTCGGGACCGCCCGCCGACGGCAGCGGTCCGGGGGCGTCCTGCGGGGTGTGGCCGGGGTAGTGCGCCTGGCCGGCGCCCTGGGCCTCGGGCGGCAGCGCGCCCGGTCCGACGGGCGGGAGGTACTGCGTGGCGCCCTCGTCGGGGGCGGCGGCGACGGGCGGTATGAACTGCGTCGCCCCCTCGTCACCGCCCGGCCCCGCCGGTATGTAGGGGATGTACTGGGTGGCGCCCTCGTCCGGCGCCGGGCCGGCGGGCGGCAGCGGTGCGGGTCCGGCGTCGGGCAGGCCGTGCCGGGCGTGCGAGCCCTGCCGCTGCTCGGCGGCCCCGTAGCCGTCGTACGCGTCGTAGCCGCCGGCCGCGTGCGTGCCGGGAGCGCCGTGCGTGCCATGCGTGCCGGGAGCGCCGTGCGTGCCATGCGTGCCGGGAGCGCCGTGCGTACCGGGGGCGCTGTGCGCGCCGGGGGTGCCCTGGCCGTAGTCGTGGGCGCCCTGTCCGCCGTACGCGGGCCGGGTGCTCTCGGGGGGCAGCGGGCCCGCGCCGGACGGCTGCTGCTGCCAGCCCTGCTGTCCGGGGCCGCTCCAGCCCTGGCCGGCGTCGGCCTGCGCGGCCCAGCCGTCGCCGGAGCGCGGGGCGGCGTCCTGCTGGTCGGGGCCCCACGGGCTGCCCCAGGCCTGGCCGCCCGCCGGGGCCGCACGCTCACCCGTGGTGCCCGGCAGCAGCGGTTCGCCGCCGTCCGAGGGCAGCACGATGCCTTCGCGCGCGGGCCGCGCCGAGGGCTCCTCGCCCTGTCCACTCTGCGTCACCGGGACTCCTACGAATGGGGGACCTTCGGAATCGTCGGCTCACGCTACCGGGTTCCCACAGGCCGGTGCCACGCAGCACGGGACGCGACCCGGGCACCCTGTGACACGGGTAACGAAACCGCCCCCGAATGCGCTGTATCTCACTCCCTTCCCTCATCACACCCGCGTTCGCCCGGTGTTCACGCGGACACGGACGGAAAGTTCACGCACCCGGGCGGGGGCGCACACCCCGTGCGCCCCCGCCCGTGCCGCGCACGGACCTGCTCCTCGGGTCCGCCCGGCCCAACCCGCCTGTCCCACCGGCCCGTTCAGGCCGCCGACTGGAGTTCCATGCGTGCCCCGAAATCCCGGACCACCGCCTCGTCCCGGAACGGCTCAAGCCGCTGCTGGAGGTCCTCCAGGTACTCGGCGCCCCGGTTGGAGCGGAGTGTGCCGAGGAGTTCGACCGCCCGCAGGCCGGTGGCGCAGGCCTGTTCGATCTCGCGCTGCTGGACCTGTGCCGTGGCCAGCAGGACGTAGCCGATGGCGCGGCGCCGGGCCCGCGACTCGGGGTGCCCGGCGAGGGACTGCTCGGCGCACCGCGCGGCGGCCTCCGCCTGCCCGAGGTCGCGGTGACAGTGGGCCAACTCGTCGGCGAGATAGGCCTCGTCGAAGTGGGCGATCCACACCGGGTCGTCCCCGGAGGCCGCGTCGGCGCCCTCCAGCGCGGTGACGGCCCGGCCCGACGCCGCCTGCGCGGCCCGCGCGTCGCCCATCAGCGCGTGCCCGCGCGCCTCCGCCGCGAGGAACATCGCCTCGGCGCGCGGCGTCACCCGCCCGCGCGCGCCCTCCTGGGCCGCGCGCGCCAACTGGGCGATCTCGCGCGGGTTGCCGAGCTGGGCGGCCAGGTGACTCATCGACGCGGCCAGCACATAGCCGCCGTAACCGCGGTCGCCGGCCGCCTGGGCGAGTCTGAGCGCCTGGATGTAGTACCGCTGGGCGAGGCCCGGTTGGCCGGTGTCGACCGCCATGTAGCCGGCGAGTTCCGTCAACCGGGAGACGGCGGCGAACAGTTCGCGTCCGACGGCCTCCCGGTAGGAGCCGGCGAGCAGGCCGGAGACGACGCTGTTCAGGTAGTGCACGACGACCGGGCGCACATGCCCGCTGCCGTAGCGGTGGTCGAGTTCGGTGAGCGCCTCGGTCATCGCGCGGATCGCCGCCACGTCGGAGTGGCCGACGCGCGGGCCCGCCGACCGGGCGACCTGGGCGTCGGGGCCGGAGATCAGCCAGTCGCGGCTCGGCTCGACGAGCGCGGAGGCGGCGACGGAGGACCCGGACAGGAAGTCGCGCCGCCCGACGTCGCTGCGCCACAGCTCACAGACCTGCTCGATGGCCCCCAGCACGGTCGGCGAGAACTGGAGGCCGACCCCGGACGCCAGGTTCTTGCCGTTGGCCATGCCGATCTCGTCGATCGTGACCGTCCGGCCCAGCTTGCGGCCGAGGGCCTCGGCGATGACCGCCGGAGCCCGCCCGCGCGGCTGCTGGCCGCGCAGCCAGCGCGCCACCGACGTCTTGTCGTACCGCAGGTCAAGTCCGTGTTCCGCGCCGCACATGTTGACGCGGCGGGCCAGCCCGGCGTTCGAGCAGCCGGCCTCCTGGATGAGCGCCTGGAGCCGTTCGTTCGGCTGCCTGGCGATGAGCGGCCTTGCGGCCATGGCGTACCCCCTGTGGCTGCGGTGCCTGCCCACGCACCGAGTTGACGTGTCTTCGCCGGCCCACCCACCGAAAGAAGTCGGCCAGGAAGATCAATGCCCCGCGAAGACGGCGACAATGCGAGGCATGTGAGGATTGCCGGGGTAAGGGCGGTTCCCCGACCCCACCCCTGGTTACCCACTCCCGGCTGGCGTTCCTCCCGCGCGCCCCCGCACGTGCATCCATGCGCCCCGCGCCGGGAATCGATGCCCCTCCCCCGCGCGCGTGTCCCCCGTAACCCGAGGTGGACCGGGGAGTTGTGTTCCACGTGGAAGAGACCATCGCAGGCACCGAGACCGCACAGATCCCCCAGCAGCGCGGCGAGTCGCTGCAGGAAACCGCCGTGCGCTATGCCGAGGAGCGTCACTGGGACGTGTTCCCCGGCACGTGGCTGGAAGCAGTCGACGGGGTGCAGCGCTGCTCCTGCGGGGAGCCGGACTGCGCCGTGCCGGGGGCGCATCCGGCACGGGACGACTGGGCGACGCAGGCGACGGGCAGCGCCACGGTGGCGCGGCGGCTGTGGGCGAAGCAGCCGGCGGCGTCGATCCTGCTGCCCACCGGGCGTACGTTCGACGCGATCGACGTGCCCGAGTCGGCCGGGTTCCTGGCGCTCGCCCGGATGGAGCGGATGGAACTCACCCTCGGCCCGGTGACCTGCACCCCCGACCGGCGGATGCACTTCTTCGTCCTGCCCGGCGCCACCGCGAAGGTCCCCGACCTCGTCCGCAGGCTGGGCTGGCCGCCCGCCTCCCTCGACCTGGTCGCCCTCGGCGAGGGCGCGTACGTGGCGGCACCGCCCACCCGCTTCGGCTCCCGGGGCGCCGTCCAGTGGGCCCGCCGCCCCACCCCGGCCAACCGCTGGCTCCCGGACGCGGAGGAACTGATCTCCCCGCTGGCCTACGCCTGCGGCCGGGACCGGTAGCGCCGCGCGCCCCGGCGGAGCCGGTGACGCCGGGCCTGGGACTGATCCACGGCAGGCCCTAGGGTGCGGGTATGAGCGAGGGTGTGCAGGACGTCGGGGTGCCCGCCGTGCGGGTGCGGGGGCTCTGGAAGCGGTTCGGGGAGCAGATCGCCGTCGCCGGGATCGATCTGGACCTGCCCGCCGGGCAGTTCGTCGGGCTCGTCGGGCCCAACGGGGCGGGCAAGACCACCACCCTGTCGATGGTGACCGGACTGCTGCGGCCCGATCAGGGCACCGTCGAGATCGTCGGCCACGACGTGTGGCGCGACCCGGTGGCGGTCAAGGCCCGGATCGGCGTGCTCCCGGAGGGGCTGCGGCTCTTCGAGCGGCTCTCCGGACGCGAACTCCTCGCGTACACCGGCCGGTTGCGGGGCCTGCCCGGCGCCGAGGTCGACAAACGCGCGGGCCAGCTCCTCGACGTCCTCGACCTGGCGGGCGCCCAGCACAAGCTGGTCGTCGACTACTCGACCGGCATGCGCAAGAAGATCGGCCTCGCCTGCGCCCTCCTGCACAACCCCGAAGTCCTGTTCCTGGACGAGCCGTTCGAGGGCGTGGACCCGGTCTCCGCGCAGATCATCCGCGGCGTCCTGGAGCGGTACACCGCCTCCGGCGCGACCGTCGTCTTCTCCTCCCACGTCATGGAACTGGTCGAGTCGCTGTGCGACTGGGTCGCCGTGATGGCCGCCGGACGCATCCGCGCGCACGGGCCCCTCGCGCGGGTGCGCGGCGCGGCGCCCTCCCTCCAGCAGGCCTTCCTCGAACTCGTCGGCGCCCAGGGCCGGGACACCGCGGCCGACCTGGACTGGCTCGGCGGCGGGGCCACCCGATGACCACCGCCCCCGGCGTCTCCGCCACGTCGCTCACCCCGGTCGTCATCCGTCTCAAACTGTCCCTGCTGCGCAACGGCCTGCGCCAGTCAGGCGGACGCCGCGCCGCCTACATCGCCTCCGTCGTCGTCGCCCTGCTCTTCGCCGCGCTCCAGCTCCTCGGCCTGATCGCGCTGCGCGGCGACGCCCACGCCGCCTCCGTCGCCCTGCTGCTCACCGCCGTCCTCGCCCTCGGCTGGGCGGTGATGCCGCTGTTCTTCCCCAGCGGCGACGAGACCCTCGACCCGACCCGCCTGGTGATGCTGCCCCTGCGCCCCGAGCCGCTGGTCCGCGCGCTGCTGGCGGCCTCGCTGGTCGGGATCGGCCCGCTGTTCACGCTGTGCCTGCTGACCGGTTCGGTGATCTCGGTCGCGCACGGCGCCGCGGCCTGGGTGACGGCGGTCCTCGCGGTGCCGCTCGCCCTGCTGGTGTGCGTGGCGCTCGCGCGGGCGGTGGCGGCGGCCAACATCCGGCTGCTGTCCAGCCGCAAGGGCCGCGACCTGGCGGTGCTCAGCGGCCTGGTCATCGCGGTGGGCGCGCAGGTGGTCAACTTCGGTCTCCAGCGGCTCGGTTCCTCGGGCGGCCTGGCGGCCCTCGACCCGGCGGGGGACGTACTGCGCTGGGTGCCGCCCGCCTCGGCGGTCGGCGCGGTCGGCTCGGTGAGCGACGGCTCGTACGCCACCGCGGCCGTTCAGCTCGCGCTGAGCGGGGCCGCCCTCGCGGGGCTGCTGGCCCTGTGGTCCCGGCATCTGACCCGGCTCATGACGTCACCGGACGGCTCCACCCTCCAGGCCGCGGAGCCCGCCGCGCGGGAGCGGACCTCCCCGGGGCTCGCGCGGCTGCTGCCCGCCGGACGCACCGGCACGGTCATGGAACGCAGCCTGCGCTATGTGTGGCGCGACCCGAAGACGAAGGCGGCCTGGGTGACCTCGCTGGCCATCGGGCTGATCGTGCCGGTGTTCAACGCCCTCCAGGGCACCGGCTCGGCCTACTTCGCGTGCTTCGCGGCGGGCATGCTCGGCATCCAGATGTACAACCAGTTCGGCCAGGACACGTCCGCGTTCTGGATCGTCGCGATGACGGTCTCCTCGACCCGGGACGCCTACGTCGAACTGCGCGGACGCGCCCTCGCCCTGCTGCTGATCACCCTCCCGTACGCGACACTGGTGACCGTCCTGACCACCGCGCTGCTCGGCGCCTGGCGGCAACTGCCCGAGGTGCTCGGCCTGTCGTTCGCGCTGCTCGGCGCGATGCTGGCGACGGGGGCCTGGTCCTCGGCCCGGTTCCCGTACTCCATCCCGCAGGAGGGCTACAAGAACGTGGCTCCCGGGCAGGCCGGTCTCGCCTGGATCGCGATCTTCGGCGGCATGGTCTCCGCGGCCCTGCTCTCCGCCCCCGTCATCGCCCTCACGATCTGGCTGAACGTGAGCGCCGACGGCGACCGCTGGACCTGGCTGCTGCTACCCCTGGGAGCCGGCTACGGCACGCTGATCACCCTGCTGGGCCTGCGCCTGGCGGCCCCCCGCACGGCCCGCCGGCTGCCGGAGATCCTGGCGGCGGTCAGCAAGGGCTAGCGGGGGCGACCGGCCGCGGCGACCGGCCGCGGCGACCGTCGGCGGGCCGGGCACGCTGGGCGTCAGGCGTCAGGCGTCAGGGCGGGCGCGTGGGCCGCGGACGGTGGGCGGCAGGGGTCAGGGGCGGCGGTCCTGGCCGGTGAGGACGGCGTCGAGGAACGGCTCGATCGCGGCGCGCCAGGCCTCGGGCTGGTCGTAGTGCACGAGGTGGCCGGCGTCGGCGACCTCCGCGTACTGGCCGCGGGGCAGGACGCGGACCATCTCCTGCGCCTCGGCCCGGCCCAGCTCGCCGTCGAGTCCGCGCACCACCAGCGTGGGGCACTGGACCTGGGCCAGCTCCTCCCAGTGCGCGTCGTACACCCAGGTCTGGCGGGAGGTGAGCATCTCCCGGGGGTCGAAGACGGGGCGCCAGCCGTCGGGCGACTCGTGCATCACCTCGGCGTAGAACTCGCCCCGGGAGGGGGTGCGGCGCTCCACCCACGGGTCGTCCTCGCCGAACCACTTCCGCACGTCGGCGAGGGTGGCGAAGGGGGTGGGCCAGGCCTTGAACCAGTCCTCCCACTCGCGCTGGGAGGCGGCACCCAGTGCCGAGGCCCGCATGTCGCAGATGATCAGGGCGCGGACCAGGTCGGGCCGCTTGGCGGCGAGCTGCCAGCCGGTCAGGGCGCCCATCGCGTGGCCGATGACGACGGCGGGTCCGAGGCCGAGCTGTTCGAGGGCGGCCTCGGCGTCCTCGACGTAGGCCTCACGGGTGTACCCGGCCTCCGGGGCCTTGTCGCTCTGGCCGTGTCCGCGCTGGTCGAGGGCGACGGCGCGATGCCGCTCGGAGAGCCAGCGGGCGGTGGGCGCCCAGTGCGAGGCGCGGCCCATCAGGCCGTGCAGTAACAGCACGCCGGGCGCCTCGGAGGCTCGTGGCTGGTCGGCCTTGGGAGGATCGGCGAACTCCCAGGCGGCGAGGCGTAGGCCGCCCGCTCCCGTCACGTCGATGCGCCGCACCATCGGTAATGGCACCCCCCTAGCTCGCTCGGACCCGCCCGCTCCCGCTCGATCCGGCCGGTCCACTCGTACCGCTTCCTGCCGCTGCTCCTGCTGGTGTGCCCGCCCGGTGTCCCGGTGTGCCCCCGGGCCCCTCGCGGTCCGCCCGGTCCCCCTGTCACACCCTCACGTTATCGAATGGGATTTCGAAAATGGTCTTTCCGGCCACAACACCCCTCGTTCGAGTGACCACCCCGGGGGATTGCCCGCCGCCCCCGTGGGGAGATCTTCAGCGGGGGACGGACCGCTCGGGGAAACCGGTCCGGAGGGAATGACCCTGGGAGCTCGGGGCTCCGGGTCAGTACGGGGGAGGACAGGCCCCGGCGCCGTCTGGCGCCGGGGCCCTCTCCACGTCTGCGGCACATCCTCGCGCCCCCTCCCCGACCGCACACCATCGCTCTCGGACACGGTCAAGAGCCCTCAGGTCATATGCCTCACGCGACAGCCTCGCACGCAAACGGTCCCGGCGCTGCGATTCCGCACACTGAATCTTGGTTTCAGCCAGCGTGCACGTGCGTCACAACTGCCTCTGCCGCCCCAGCAGTTGACGGGCTGGATGGAGGCGCGGCGCGACGGGTGCGCGACGAGGCGACGGCGCGGCGGGGGCCGACGCCGGTGTCCGGGTACGCGGCGCCGGTGTCCGGGTGCGCGGCGCCGGTGTCCGGGTGTGCGACCCCGGTGTCCGGGTGCGGGGCGCCGGTGTCAGCGCTTGGCGACGAAGACGTGGGAGGCGACCTCGGCCTCCAGCTCCGCCGCCTCGCCGCCGCTGCCCACCAGGACGCCGCCCGGCGACTCGGTCACGCTGACCACGGAACCGGGCTGCACGCCCGCCCGCCGCAGCGTGTACATGAGCTGGGCGTCCGTCTGGATCGGCTCGCCGATGCGGCGGACCACGACCGTCTTGCCGTCCAGGCCCGGGTCCAGCTCGGCCAGCGAGACCATGCCGGCGTCCAGGAACGGGTCCGCGCCGTCCGCCTCGCCCAGCTCCTCCAGGCCCGGGATCGGGTTCCCGTACGGCGACTCGGTCGGGTGGCGCAGCAGCTCCAGGACACGGCGCTCCACCGCCTCGCTCATCACGTGCTCCCAGCGGCAGGCCTCGGCGTGGACCTGCTCCCACTCCAGACCGATCACGTCGACCAGGAGACATTCGGCGAGGCGGTGCTTGCGCATGACGCGGGTGGCCAGCCGGCGGCCCTCGTCGGTCAGCTCCAGGTGCCGGTCGCTGGCGACCGCCACCAGGCCGTCACGCTCCATCCGCGCCACCGTCTGGCTCACCGTCGGGCCGCTCTGGTCGAGCCGCTCCGCGATGCGGGCGCGCATGGGGACCACACCTTCCTCCTCCAGCTCGAGGATGGTGCGGAGATACATCTCCGTGGTGTCGATCAGTCCGGACATTCGTGCCCCTTGATTAGCTCTGCCGGAGACTCGGCATCCACCGGCGTGTGCGCTGGCCCTGAACTCAATTCTGACGCATCGCACTGACAAGCGTGCCGCGCCGTCGCAACCGCTCCGTGCCGGGTGCCCCGCGAGGGCCGTTCGCCGCCCCCCGAGGCCGTATTGACAGGGCACTGGTCCAGACCGCAACGTGATCCGCGACACGACGGACTTCCATCCGCGAGACGACGGACTTCCAAGGGGTTGCGCCGATGAGCGACAGCACGCTGGCCGGGCAGTTCTTCGACGCCGCGATCGGCCTGCTGCGGCGGGTGCGCGACGAGGGCGCGGCGGAGATCGAGGCGGCCGGGGAACTCGTCGCCGACACCGTCGCGGACGGCGGCCGGCTCTTCGCGTTCGGCGCCGGGCACTCCTCGCTCGCCGCGCAGGACGTCGTCTACCGGGCCGGCGGGCTCGCCCTGATGAACCTGCTGACCGTGCCCGGGGTCGTCGGCGTCGACGTCATGCCCGCCACCCTGGGCTCCGCCCTGGAGCGGGTCGACGGCCTCGCGAGCGCCGTCCTCGACTCCAGCCCGCTGCGCTCCGGCGACCTGCTGGTGATCATCTCGCTGTCCGGGCGCAACGCGCTGCCCGTCGAGATGGCGATGAACGCCCGCGCCCTCGGGGTGCGGGTCATCGGCGTCACCTCCGTCGCCTACGCCACCGAGACGAAGTCGCGGCACACCTCGGGCACCTTCCTCAAGGACCACTGCGACATCGTCCTCGACTCGCGGATTCCCGTCGGGGACGCTGAACTGACCCTGGACCGCATCGAGGCGCCGTTCGCGCCCGCGTCCACCGTCGTGACCACGGCTCTGCTCCAGGCCGTCATGGCCACCGCCGCCGGCTCCCTCGCCCAGCGCGGCATCGAGCCGCCGCTGCTGCGCTCGGGCAACGTGGACGGCGGCCACGACTGGAACAGCCGCGTCATGACGCAGTACGGCGACCGCATCTTCTACCGCCGCTGACGGCCCCGCTTCCGGTCCCCCGAGGGCCCCGCTGACGGCTCCGCTTCCGGCCGCCTGAGGGCCCCGCTTCCGGTCCCGCCGACGGCCCTGCTTCCGGTCCCCCCGAGAACCCCGAGGGCCCCGCTCCCGGCCCCGCTGACCGCCCCGCTCCCGGTCCCGGCCGCCACCGCCGGGGCACCCGGGTGCCCCCGGGTGCCCGGCGTCGTCCCCGGCACCCGCTCAAGGGCGTCCGGCGACATCCGTCAGGTCGAGGGCCGTCGCGATGCGGACGGCGACGTCCTCCGCGTAGGTGGCGTCCGCGCGCTCGAAGCGGCCCCGGCCCGCGGTGCGCAGGAAGGTGACGACGCCGAGGGTGCGGCCCCGGCTGCGCAGCACCGCGCACAGGGCGTGGACCGTGTCCGCCGGCCACTGGCGGGCGAGGGCCCAGGCTCGGGCCTGGTCGGGGTCGGCGGCGCCCGCCCCGGCCCGTACCGAACCGGCTCGGTCCACGCACTGCAGCGCCGGATGCCCCTCCGCGTACCGCACCGGCAGGCCGGCCTTCCCGGTGGGCAGGCTGGGGCCGGGCGCCCCGGCGGGGGTGGCGAGGGCGCGCACCAGCCGTACGGGCGCGTCGTCGTCCCTGAGGAAACCGCCGGCCACCCGGTCGACCAGGGCGTGGTCGGCGAAGCCCGCGAGGGAGAAGTCGAGGTGGACAGCGGCGGCCTCGGCGGGGTCCTCGCACTCGGCGGCGGCGCGTGCCGCGCGGTGGAGCTGGTTGGCGCGGAAGCGCAGCAGGGCCGCCTCCTGCTCGGTCTGCTTGGCCTCCGTCACGTCCTGGAAGAGCCAGCCGACCCCGAGCGGCACGGGTTCCTCCGCGAGCGGCGAGGAGAGCCGCAGGAAGCCGCTGCGCCAGCAGCGCCGGATCTCGCCCTCCGGGGTCCGCACGCTCACCCACATCTCCGCGGGGGCCGGCGGCGCGCCTTCGGCGAGGACGTGGGTGAGGGCGCTCTCCAGCTCCTCCGCCCCCTGCGAGAGCAGTTCGCCGAGCGGGCGGCCGAGGACGGCGGTGCGGCCGGTGCCGAGCGCCTGGGCGGCGTGCGCGTTGACCACGGCGGGGCGCAGGTCGGCGTCGACCAGGACGACGCCCCAGCTCACGTTCTCGAACAGGGCCTCGCTGAGGGCTATGGAGCGTTCGAGGTCGATCTGCGCGTGCACCTCGCTGAACGCGCAGTACACCCCGGCGGGCTTGCCGTCGGGACCGCGGACGGCCGCCGACTGGGTCCGTACGAGGACCCGGCCGCCGTCCTTGGTGAGCAGCGCGAACTCGTGGACCTGCCGGCCCGGCGCCTCCATCGCGGACAGCAGCCGGGCCTGGACCTCCTCGGCGTCCGCGGTCCGCACGGCCCAGCCCGCGAACCCGGGCCGCCCGACCGCCTCGGCGGCGCTCCAGCCGAGGATGCGCTCGGCCTCGCGGTTCCAGTGCGTCACGACCCCGTCGGCGTCGAACGCGCACAGCGCGGCGTCCATGCCGTCCAGCAGCGCGGCCAGGAGGTCCGAACCGTCCCGCTCGGGCTCGTCGGGCCCCAGCTCGTCGGTGGTTCCACTTCGCCGGGAAGCACTCACCTGGACCCCCTGTGCAGGCTGCGTCCGCGCAGACGGCGCGACTGTTCGCCCGCCTGCCCTCATTCAACTCGAACGTGACCCAGCCCACACCGGGTTCCCCGAAGATTGGACGAAATCATTGCACCCCGGATTCCCGCCCCGCCCGCCCCAGCAGCCACCCGGCGCCCCCTGCCGGACCGCTTCGAATAAATGGCTTGAGCCCGTCCCGATGTGTTCCTAGAGTTCTCGGCACGTAGGAGAGGAGGTGGTTCGGCTCATGACGGAAACCCGGACATACGAGGTGGCTGCGGGCTAGCGGCCCGTTGTCGGACTCGGTTCGGCGCCGGACCCGCACGTGTGTGGCACGTGCAGCCGGCCCAATCCAACGCAGTCACCCGACCCGCGAACTCGCCGGTACGTCCGGCCCGGCTCCCCCGCCGTCAGGCACGGGGACCCGAGTTCGCGGGTCGTTCGCGTTCCCGGGGCGTGCGAGGCTGCCTGCTTCCCAGGGGCGTACGAGGTCGGCGGTCGCGGGAAACCCGGGCAGGGCCCCGGCGGCGGACCGGAGGCTCCGGAACACCGAAGTGAGGCGGGCCACACCCGGATCGGGGAGGGCGCAGTACTCTGTGCCCATGCTTCCGATGCTCGTCCGACGCCGGCACGTGGACTACGTGCGCGTCACGAGCATGGGCTGTCGGCCCTCCGCCTGACCCCAGCCCCCTGCTTCAAGCACCGCAATCACGCATCCCGATCACGCACCGCATCCACGCGTCGCGCGTCCCACGCGTGCACGTGTATCCCGCGCTCACGCGTGCCTCGCGCTCACGCGTACCTCGCGTTCACGTGTGCCTCGCGTTCACGCGTATCTCGCGGCGCCTCTTCCTCCACCTGGCACCCGTGGCCCCCGCCCCACCCCCGGCGGTTGCCCGGGCACCCGTACACCCCGCGGACGCACCCATGACGACGAACACGTCCTCCTCCGAGCCCCACGGCTCCCCTGAGTCCCACGGCTCCTCCGAGCCCCACGGCTCCCCTGAGTCCCACGACGCCTACCAGCAGCTTCCGATCATCGACCTGTCCGCCGCCGACCGCGGCCCCCAGGCCCGGGACCTGCTGCACGCCCAGCTGCACAGCGCCGCCCACGACGTGGGTTTCTTCCAGCTCACCGGGCACGGCGTCCCCGAGTCCGAGACGCGGGCGCTGGTCGACGCCATGCACCGGTTCTTCGCGCTGCCCGAGGCCGACCGGCTCGCCCTGGACAACACCGGCTCCCCGCACTTCCGCGGCTACACCCGCACCGGCGACGAGCGCACCGGCGGCAGCCGCGACTGGCGGGACCAGCTCGACATCGGCGCCGAGCGGCCCGCCCGCGTCCCCGGCCCCGGCGAGCCCGCGTACTGGTGGCTGGAGGGCCCCAACCAGTGGCCCGCCGCCCTCCCGGAGCTGCGTACGGCCGCCCTCGCCTGGATCGACCGGCTCGGGTCCGTCGCCGAACGGCTGCTGCGCGAGCTGCTGACCGCGATCGGCGCCCCCGCCGGGTTCTACGACCCCGTCTTCGGCGACCGCGCCCACCCGCACCTCAAGCTGGTCCGCTACCCCGGCAGCGCCTCGGACGGCGCCGACCAGGGCGTCGGCGCGCACAAGGACTACGGGTTCCTCACCCTGCTGCTCCAGGACCAGGTCGGCGGACTCCAGGTGCAGCGCGCGGACGGTCGCTTCCACGACGTGCCGCCGCTGCCGGGGGCCTTCGTCGTCAACCTCGGCGAACTCCTCGAAGTCGCCACCAACGGCTATCTGCTGGCCACCAACCACCGCGTGGTCAGCCCGCCCGGCGCCACCGAGCGGTTCTCCGTGCCGTTCTTCTACAACCCGCGCCTCGACGCCCGGATCGAACCGCTGCCCTTCCCGCACGCGGCGACCGCGCCGGGCGTCACCGACGACCCGTCGAACCCGCTCTTCGCCGAGTACGGGTTCAACGAACTCAAGGGCAAGCTGCGCGCCCACCCGCTGGCCGCCGCCCGCCATCACGCGGAGCTGCTGACCCCCGCGTGACGGCCGGCGGCGGCCCCGGCCCGCCCGTGCCGGCGCCGGCACCGGCCTCCCGTGCCCGGGGGCCCGGGGGCCCGGGGGCACCGGCTCCCCGGCCCGCTCCCGGGTGGAGCGGGCCGGATAAGAGGGGCCGGGTCAGCGGGCCGGGTCAGTGGGCCGGGTCAGTGGGCGATGTCCCCGTAGCCCTCGATCTCCTGCGGGCCGCGCGAACCGGGGCCCACGTAGCGGGCGGAGGGCCGCACCAGACGGCCGGTGCGCTTCTGCTCCAGGATGTGCGCCGACCAGCCCGCGGTACGGGCGCAGGTGAACATCGACGTGAACATGTGCGCCGGGACCTCCGCGAAGTCCAGCACGATCGCCGCCCAGAACTCGACGTTCGTGGCGAGGACCCGGTCGGGGCGGCGGGCGTGCAGCTCGGCCAGCGCCGCCTTCTCCAGCGCCTCCGCGACCTCGAAGCGGGGCGCGCCCAGCTCACGGGCCGTGCGGCGCAGCACCCGGGCGCGCGGGTCCTCCGCCCGGTACACCCGGTGTCCGAAGCCCATCAGGCGCTCGCCCTTGTCGAGGGCCTGGCGGACGTAGGCCTCGGCGTCCCCGGTGCGCTCGATCTCCTCGATCATGCCGAGCACGCGGGAGGGGGCGCCGCCGTGCAGCGGGCCGGACATGGCGCCCACCGCTCCGGACAGCGCCGCCGCGACGTCCGCGCCGGTGGAGGCGATCACGCGCGCGGTGAACGTCGACGCGTTCATGCCGTGTTCGGCCGCCGACGTCCAGTACGCGTCGACCGCGGCCACGTGCTTCGGGTCGGGCTCGCCGCGCCAGCGGATCATGAACCGCTCGACGACGGACTGCGCCTTGTCGATCTCGCTCTGCGGAACCATCGCCAGACCCTGCCCGCGGGCCGACTGGGCGACGTAGGACAGCGCCATGACGGCGGCGCGCGCCAGGTCCTCGCGGGCCTGCCGCTCGTCGATGTCCAGCAGCGGTTTGAGGCCCCAGACGGGGGCGAGCATGGCGAGCGCGGACTGTACGTCGACACGGATGTCGCCGGAGTGGACGGGGATCGGGAACGGCTCGGCGGGCGGCAGGCCCGGGTTGAAGGCGCCGTCGACCAGGAGGCCCCACACGTTCCCGAAGGACACGTGACCGACCAGGTCCTCGATGTCGACGCCCCGGTACCGGAGTGCGCCGCCCTCCTTGTCCGGTTCGGCGATCTCCGTCTCGAACGCGACGACTCCTTCGAGTCCGGGTACGAAGTCGGACATCAGGCGGCTCCTCGTGACGTGTTCGGCAGATGGTGTTGTGGGCGTGCGCGGTGGTGTTGCGGGCGGTGTCGTGCGCGGCCCCGGCCCACCGGGCGGGTGCCGGCCGGGAGGCCGTGCGGGTACCGACCGGAAGGCGGTGCGGTGCCGACCGGAAGGCGGTGCGGTGCCGACCGGAAGGCGGTTCGGTGCCGCCCCGTAGGCGGTGCGGTCCGTGCGGTGCGGTCCGTGCGGTCCGCGCGCCGGTTCCGCGGTCGCCCCGGAAAGACTCTCGAACCCTCTTCGAGGAGCCTCGCCGACTCGCGGCCCGGAGCGGACACCCCGGTCATGCCCCGTGCGGCCGGTCATCCAACCGGAACGGCCCCAGCACGATATCTCCGAGTGCCAACTTTGGGGAGGGCCCGCGGCACTCAGTGCCACCACGTGACGAAGCACACCCGTTCCCCGACGGGGCACACCCGCCCCCAACGGCGGTCGCGCATACGGCAGGATGGCCGCGTGAACGATCGCATCCCGGACGAATCCGCGGCCGAACCGCTCATCCGCCGTGCCGCCGAGGCCGCCGAGGAGGACCTCGCCGCGCCCGACCCCGCCGCGATGCGCGCCCACTACCGCGCCGAGGGGCTCGACGAGGGCGATCTCGCCCCGCACCCGATGGAGCAGTTCGGCCGCTGGTTCAAGCAGGCAGCCCAGGCCGCCGTGCACGGTTTCGTCCACGAACCGAACGCCATGGTCGTCTCCACCGCCGACGCCGAAGGCCGCCCCAGCTCCCGCACGGTCCTGCTCAAGCAGTACGACGGCCACGGCTTCGTCTTCTACACCAACTACGGCTCCCGCAAGGCCCGCGAGCTGGCAGAGAACCCGTACATCTCGCTGCTGTTCCCCTGGCACCCGCTCGCCCGGCAGGTCATCGTCACCGGGACCGCCCGCCGCACCGGACGCGACGAGACCGCCGCCTACTTCCGCTCCCGGCCGCACGGCTCCCAGCTCGGCGCCTGGGCCAGCCCCCAGTCCACGGTCATCACCTCGCGTACCGAACTCGACGCCGCCTACGAGGAGTTGAGCGTCCGCTACCCGGAGGGCGAGCAGGTGCCGGTGCCGCCGAACTGGGGCGGTTTCCGGGTCGCCCCGCAGAGCGTGGAGTTCTGGCAGGGCCGCGAGAACCGGCTGCACGACCGGCTCCGTTACGTCGCCGAACCCGACGGAAGCTGGCGCCGCGAACGCCTCAGCCCCTGAGCCGCGAGCCCCTGAGCCCCTGAGCCGCGAGCCCCCGAGCCCCGAGTCCCGGGGACCTGGGCGTCTGATCCGCCGAGCACCCGAGCCGCCGAGCGCCCGAGCCGCCGAGCAACTGAGTCGTACGGGCACCTGAGTCGTACGGGCCCGGTGAGCCGTACGCCCGGCGCCCCCGGCCCGTTTCTCCGGCGCCCCCGGCCCGTTTCTCCGGGTCGCCCGGCCCGTTTCTCCGGGCCCCGGGGCGCCCCGGGTGACCTCAGCCCAGTGCCTCGTCCACGATCAGGCCCCACTGCGCGACCACCCGCTCGCGGCGCGCCCCGTCGTCGGTGAGGAGGTTGGCGAGGCCGAGGCCGCGGGCCATGTCGAGCAGGCCCTGCACCGTCTCCCGTACCCCCGGGCGGGACTCGTCCGCGCCCAGCAGCTCCACCGCGATCCGGTGGCTCTCGCGGCCGACCCGCGCCTCCAGCTCGGTGACCCGGGCGCCTAGCTGCTCCTCGTCGGAGGCCGCGACCCACAGATGCAGGGCGGCCCGGAACAGCGGCCCGGTGTACAGGCCCACCAGGGCGGCGACCACGGCCCGCCGGTCGGCGGGGCCGTCCGGGAACAGGGCGCGCAGGGCGGTCGAGCGTTCCTCGGCGACGTACTCGACGGCCGCCGTGAACAGGTCCTCGCGGGTCGGGAAGTGGTGCTGGGCCGCGCCGCGCGACACCCCGGCCCGTTCGGCGACGACGGACACGGTGGAGCCCGCCCAGCCGTACTCGGCCAGACACGCCACCGCGGCGGCCAGCAGCCGTTGCCGGGTGGCCCGGCTGCGGTCCTGCTTCGGCTCGTGCGGCACCCGTGCCGCGTGCTCCGCCGCGCTCACACCACCCATGCGGGATCCCGTCGTTCGAGAAAGGCCGTCATCCCCTCACGCGCCTCGCCCGAGGAGAACAGCCGGGCCGAGAGCGCGGTCAGTTCCGCCGCGTCCCGGTCGAAGGCCTCCAGCACCTTAGCCGTGAGCAGCGCCTTCGTCGCGGCGAGCCCCTGCGGGGACGAGCGGCGCAGCCCGTCGAGGAGCGGTGCGAGCGCCGCGTCCACGTCGTCTGCGGCGGCGGTCAGCAGTCCCGTACGGACCGCTTCCGCCGCGTCGAACCGCTCACCGGTCAGGTAGTGACGGGCCAGCGCGCGGGGGTCGCAGCGCGGCAGCAGCGGCAGGGAGATCACGGCGGGCGCGACCCCGATCCGTACCTCGGTGAACGCGAAGGTCGCCGCCGGGCCCGCCACCGCCAGGTCGCAGGCCCCCAGCAGTCCCAGGCCGCCCGCCCGCACATGCCCCTCGACCCGTGCCACCACCGGCTTGGGCAGGGCGACGAGCTGCCGCAGCAGTCCCACCAGGGCGTCCGGGGGCGGCGGGTCGCGCAGATCGGCGCCCGCGCAGAAGGTGTTCCCGGTGTGCGTCAGCACCACCGCGCGCACCCCGTCGTCCTCGCCGCACTCCGTCAGCGCCCGCGCCAGCTCGGCGACCAGCACCGCCGACAGGGCGTTCCGGTTCGCCGGCGCGTCCAGCGTCAGCGTGGCCACGGCCCGTTCGCACGCCACCCGCACAACCGTCATGACCCGCCTCGCAGTTCAGTGTCCCGGATCACACCGGCCATCCTCTGCCCCGCAGTTCATGGTCAAGGACCCCACCGGTCATACTCTGCCCCGCAGTTCACGCCGCAGGATCTTGCCCGACACCGCTCGCGGCACCGCGTCGAGGAAGGTGACCCGCCGCACCCGCTTGTACGGCGCCACCCGCTCGGCGACGTACATCATCACCTCGCCCTCCGTCAGCTCCGGGGCCGACGCCTGGCGCACCACGAAGGCGTGCGGGACCTCGTTGTGGTCCTCGTTGTACGCGCCCACCACGGCCGCGTCCGCTATCCCCGGGTGGGTGAGCAGCAGCGCCTCCAGCTCCGCCGGAGCGACCTGGAACCCCTTGTACTTGATCAGTTCCTTCACCCGGTCCACCACGAACAGCCAGCCGTCCGCGTCCACATGCCCGACGTCGCCGGTGTGCAGCCAGCCGTCCGCGTCGATCATCGCCGCCGTCGCCTCGGGCCGGCCCAGATAGCCCTTCATCACCTGCGGGCCCCGGATGAGGATCTCCCCCGCCTCGCCCACCCCCAGGTCCCGGCCCGGATCGTCCAGCGACACGATCCGCATCTCCGTGCCCGCGATCAGCTTCCCCACCGTCCCGGCCGGCGGGTCCACCGCGTCCAGGGGTACGACATGCGTCCCCGGCGACAACTCCGTCATCCCGTACGCCTGTCCCACCGGCGGCAGCCCCAGCCGCGCCGAACACGCCGCCGCCAGACCGGCGTCCAGCGGAGCCGCCGAGCAGATGATGTACCGCAGCGACGACAGGTCGTACTCGGCGACCGCCGGATGCTTGGCGAGCGCCAGCACGATCGGCGGCGCCACGTACAGCGCCGTGATGCGGTGCTCCTGGATCGCCCGCAGGAACTGGTCCAGCTCGAAACGCGGCAGCACCACGACCGTCGCGCCCTGCCGCAGCGGGGCGTTCATCAGCGCGGTCAGACCGTAGATGTGGAAGAACGGCAGCACCGCGAGGACGCGCTCCCCCGGGCCCATCGGGATCAGCGGCGACAACTGCGCCAGGTTCGTGGCGATCGACCGGTGGGTGAGCATCACCCCCTTCGGCACGCCCGTCGTCCCCGAGGAGTACGGCAGCGCCGCCACGTCCGCCACCGCGTCGATGACCACCTCGGGCTCCGGCGCCGACCCGCCCAGCATCCCGGCCAGCGACCGCACCCCGGGCGCCTGGTCGCAGACGAAGATCTCCCGTACCCCGCCCGCCAGTTCGGCCGCCCGGCGGGCCACCTCCAGCAGCGGCGACACCGTCACCACCCAGCGCGCCGAACTGTCCCGCAACTGCTTCGCGAACTCCTCCGGCGTCGCCAGCGGATGCACCGTCGTCACCGACGCCCCGGCCCGCGTGGCCCCGTAGAACACGGTGGGGAACGCGATCGTGTTCGGGCTGTGCAGCGCCAGCACGTCCCCCTTGCGCAGCCCCGCCTCCGCCAGCGCCGCCGCCAACCTCCGGTGGAACAGGTCGAGTTGGCCGTACGTGAGCGTCGTGCCGTCGACTCCGTCGACCAGCGCCGGCACCTCCCCCCACTCCGCGGCCCGCCCGAGCACCGCCTCATGGATCGCCACCTCGACCGCCGGGACATCCGCGTACTCACTACGGAACACCGTTCCTCCTCAGACGCTCAGTCCCCGTCGTCCCCACGTCGTCCAGCAACGCCGCCCCCTCCCCCGCGCCGGAGGCACCGTTTTCAGAGGGTGACAGTCAGCCTGAAAACAATCAAGCGTGCCTGCATGATTAATATGCCGGGCGCCGGGGCGGTGAAACTCGCGGGCGCACACGAGGCCGTACTCCACCGAGGCCTGCCGGGCGGGTCCGCTCACACGAAAGGCCGGACGCCCCCGTACGGCCGCGGGCGTTCACCCTGTGGCCGTACGGGGGCGTCCTGTCCACCCGCTACACCTACGCCGCGAAACCGCCCGCCCGGATCCCGGTCACCAGACCAGCCAGGCTCGCACGCGACAGGAGCAGCGCCGGCCCCGTCGGCGACTTGCTGTCCCGGATCGCGACCGTCCGCCCGTCGACGATGCCGCACTCGACGCAGTCGGACTGCGTACCGCTCGCCGACGACTTCCACCACACGACGGCCAGAGTCGACGCGTCTTCAACGTGGGCCATGTTCTTCCCTTATCTTTTCGATGCGTTCTGCGGACCGCTCGACCGACAACGCAGCCGCGCGAAGTCGCTCGAACGCGTCCCGGTACACGCCGACCTGTCCGCCGTCCTCGACGTACAGAGCAGCGGTCAGGCTTTCGACGTGCACGACGTCGAGGTCTGCGTAGTCCTCGAACCCGAGGACCGAGTAGGACCCCATCTGCCCGACGTGGGGCGGGGAGTCGGACGGCAGAACCTGGATCGTCACGTTCGGGCGACGGCCACGTTCGAGCAGGCGGCCGAGCTGGTCGCGCATGACGCCGGGACCGGCGCAGGTCGTACGCAAGGCGCCTTCGGCGATGATCGCCCACAAGTTCAGCGGAGTCTCGCGAGTGAGTACGGACTGCCGCGCGAGGCGCACCTCGACCAGCGCGTCGACCTTTTCGTCGACCGCTTCCGACATGCCGATCGACGTCATGAGTTCGCGGGCGTACTCGGCCGTCTGGAGCAGGCCGGGAATGACGCCTATCTGCCACGTGCGGACTGATGTCGCTTCCGCCTCCAGACTGATCAGGTCCTCGTACGCCGGGGACAGGACGCCTCGGTAAGACTGCCACCACCCGCGCCGCGCTCCCTGGCGGGTAAGGGCGAGCAGGGCCGTCCGCAACTCGCCGTCATCGACCCCGTACACGTCGAGCAGCGCCTCGATGTCCGGCGCTTTGGCCGCACTCCGGGCGGTCTCCAGGCGGGACAGTTTCGCTACCGTGATTCCGCCGTCGGACTTCTCGGCGACCTCTTCGAGAGTGAGGCCGAGCGCGTCGCGCAGCGCTCGGAGCTTCACGCCGAGCCTGCGCCGGCGCACCGTCGGTGTACTCACGAACCCCCCTCCCGGATCTGGCGTTTCGCCGACAGTCTGCCGCCTGCCCGCCGGTGGTGTCACCTGAGCCGCCCCCTCCGCCGAGGCACACTCTCAGAGCTGCGGCCCCTCGATCGGGCAGCCGGCCCAGATCGTCATCCCCACGGGTCCCGAAGCCGCCGGACAGGCCCGCACATACGTGCGCGAGGTACTGGCGAACGGGGACTTCCCGGTCGGCGCCGCATGCCTCGACGACGTGCTGCTCATCCTCTCCGAGCTGGTCACGAACTCGTACAGGTACGGCACCGAGCCCGGTGACTCGATGCGCGTCGTCGTGCTGACGACGCCCGTCCACGTGCGGATCGAGGTGCACGACCCGGTGCGCCGTCACCCCGAGTTCCGCGAGACGACGGAAGAGCGCGTCCGCGGGCGCGGCCTGCACATCGTCGACGCCCTCGCGGCGCGGTGGGACGTCGACGACCGGCCGTTCGGAAAGGCCGTCTGGGCGGAGGTGCCGAGATACCCGACGGCGAACTGACCCTCCGCACGGCACCCGATCAACCTCTCCGAACCGCCCACCCGTCGTCGTGACGTGACTCGACACCCGCCCCCCCATCACCCGCCTTCTGTGCTTGCGAAAGGCACGCCCATGCCGCCCCCGACGCCCGGCCACCCCGTCACGGCCTCCGTGCTGATCACCTCACCGACCGACGACCTGCTGATCGTCCACCCGGCCAAGCCGGACGCTCCATGGCAGTTGCCCGGCGGGATCGTCGAGCAGAACGAATCCCCCCTCGACGCCGTTCGCCGAGAAGTACGTGAAGAACTCGGCCTCGAAATCCACGTCGACGAGTGGGACCTGTTCGCCGTCGAGTGGCTGCAAGCCACCCGGCCCGACCGACGCGACCGCCTCGCCATCATGTTCGCCGGGCCCGTCCTCGAACCGCTCGACGCCGACCGCATCACCTTGCAGCCCGAAGAACTCGACATGTGGCGATGGGCCGACCGCGCGGAAGCCCGATCGCTGCTGCACCCCGCGATCGTCGCCCGGATCGTCGGCCCGCTCCAGACTCCTGGCAGCGCGCTCTACCGTGAAACCAGACACGAAGGGACGTTATGAACACCTCCGACTTCCCCGCCCGAAAGCTGCGCATCGGCACCCGCAGCTCGCCCCTGGCCATCGCCCAGGTGGATCAGGTGGCCGGACTGCTGCGCAAGGTCGAGCCCGACCTCGAAATCGAGGTCGTGCCCGTGACGACCGAAGCCGACAAGTGGCAGGGCGACCTCGCGCGGCTCGGCGGAAAGGGCCTGTTCGTCCGCGAGATCGACACCATGTTGCAGCGTGGGCAAGTGGACATGGCCGTGCACTGTATGAAGGACGTCCCCGGAGACGTGCCCATGCCGCGTGGCCTGATCTTCGCCGCCTACCTGGAACGCGACGACGTGCGCGACGTCCTGGTCGTACCCGAGGGGTCCGACGCGCTGACGCTCGCCGACCTCCCGCCGGGCGCCTCCGTCGCCACCTCGGCCGTGCGCCGTAAAGCACAAATCAACCGCGTACGCCCCGACCTCAACGTCGTGCGCGTCCGCGGCCTGGTCGGTACCCGCCTCGACAAACTCGACGGCCACAAGAAGATGGATCACACGCTGGACGCGATGGTCCTCGCGCGGGCCGGCCTCGAACGCCTCGGCCTCATGAACCGTGCCCGTCAGGTGTTCGAGGCGGACGAGATGCTGCCGGCCGTCGGCGCGGGCGCCCTCGGCCTCGAATGCCGGAAGGACGACGACGCGGTCGCCCACCTGCTCCAGCAGGTCAACCACGACCGCACCATGACCGAGATCACCGCCGAGCGGGTCATGCTGCACGGCCTGCGAGGGCACTGCAACAGCCCCATCGCGGGCCACTGCGTCACGGACCCCGACGGGCAGCTCAGCCTGCGCGGAATGGTCTTCTCCCGCGACGGATCCAAGTTCGTTCACGCCCATTTCTGGGGCGAGTCCTTGAACGACCCGGCCGTCCTCGGCTCGCGCGTCTGCGCCGAGCTGCTTCGGCAGGGAGCCCGCGACATCATCGAGGGCATCCCGCACTGACGTCTCGCAAGGCCACGAGAGCTGACAGGCCCCCGCACCCACCGTGAGGTACAGGGGCCGCGCTCTGCTTATGCCCCTCCGCTCTGCCGCCCGTTCCTCCGCAGCCGGTCACCCACGGTCCGAAAACCGTCCCACGACGTGCAGGATCGCCCACGACTCCGACGGCTCAGTACGACTTGGGCAGCCCGAGGGTCTGGTGCGAGACATAGTTGAGGATCATCTCCCGGCTCACCGGGGCGATACGGGCCACGCGGGACGCCGTGATCAGTGACGCGAGGCCGAACTCCCGGGTCAGGCCGTTCCCGCCGAGCGTGTGCACCGCCTGGTCCACCGCCCGCACGCACGCCTCCCCCGCCGCGTACTTCGCCATGTTCGCCGCCTCCCCCGCGCCCACGTCGTCCCCCGCGTCGTACAGGAACGCCGCCTTCTGCATCATCAGCCGCGCCAGCTCCAGATCGATGTGCGCCTGCGCCAGCGGATGCGCGATCGCCTGGTGCGCCCCGATCGGCGCCTTCCACACGGTCCGCTCCCGCGCGTACTCCACCGCCCGGCCCAGCGCGTGCCGACCCATGCCGATCGCGAACGCCGCCGTCATCACCCGCTCCGGGTTGAGCCCCGCGAACAACTGGAGCAGCCCGGCGTCCTCATCGCCGACCAACGCCTCGGCGGGCAACCGGACTTCGTCCAGGGTCAGCTCGAACTGCTTCTCCGCGCCCCGCAGTTCCATGTCGATCTGGCGCCGCCCGAACCCCTCCGTCTCCCGCCCCACGATGAACAGGCACGGCTTCAGGCTCCCCGTCCGCGCGTCCTCCGTACGCCCCACGATCAGCGTCGCGTCCGCGATGTCCACCCCCGAGATGAACACCTTCCGCCCGTTCAGCACCCAGTCGGTGCCGTCCCGGCGGGCCGTCGTCGTGATCCGGTGCGAGTTCGAGCCCGCGTCCGGCTCCGTGATCCCGAACGCCATCGTCCGCGAACCGTCCGACAGGCCCGGCAGCCAGGCCCGCTTCTGCTCCTCCGTGCCGAACCGCGCGATCACCGTCCCGCAGATCGCCGGCGACACCACCATCATCAGCAGCGGACACCCGGCCGCCCCCAGCTCCTCCAGGACGATCGACAACTCCGCTATCCCGCCGCCCCCACCCCCGTACTCCTCCGGCAGGTTCACCCCCAGATAGCCGAGCTTGCCCGCCTCCGCCCACAGTTCATCGGGGTGACCGCCCTCCTCGACCACCTTCGCCAGATACTCCCGGCCGTACCGCCGGCCCAGCGCGGCGACCGCCGCGCGCAGCGCCTTGTGTTCATCGGTCTCGGTGACAGCGACACCAGCACTCATGACGGCTCCTAGGCTCCTCAGAACGATCGGTACGGAATGGTCTGTACGCGCCTGAAAGGGACTTAATTTTCCTTAACGGGATCGAATGGGGCTGATCCGTGGGCGTGTGGACGGGTGGACGGGTGCGCGGATGTGCGGGTGTGCGGGTGGGCGGGTATGCGGGTGTGTAAGTGGGCTGGTAGGCGGGGGGGGTGAACGTGGCTGCTCCGCGGCCCGGTTACGACGAGGGCGACGCCTCCTGCTCCGGCTCGGGCGTCTGCCCTGGACCCGGCTCCGGTTCCGGCTCCTTCTCCGGTTCTCGCACCACGGCCAGGAGGGCGCCCACCTCGACCTGCTGGCCGACCGTCACCCGTAGCGCGGTCAGGGTGCCCGCCGACGGGGCCGAGACGCGGTGCTCCATCTTCATCGCCTCCAGCCACAACAGCGGCTCCCCCGCCCGCACTTCGGAGCCCTCCGCGAGGCCCTCGGCGAGCCGGACCACCGTGCCGGGCATCGGCGCCAGCAGCGAACCCGGGGCCCGGTCGGCGGCCGCGTCCGGGAAACGGGGGACCACCGTCAGCGCCACGCCGTTCACGAAGACCCGGCCGTCCCCGTAACCGGACACCGCGAACGCCCGCCGCACACCGTCCACTTCGAGCACCACCCGCCCGGCGTCGACCCGCACGACCCGCACCCCGTCCGCCACCGGGCCCTGCCGCGTATACCGGTAGGCGGCCTCGTGCTCGACGCCGGCCATCCGATAACGCTTGACCACCGGCTGCGACGGCACGTTCCGCCAGCCGCCGAAGCGTGACCGGCCGGCCCCGTCCGCCAGGGCCGCCGCGAGCGGCGCCAGCGGGTCCGCCACCGGCTCCGTCAGCGCCTCCAGATGACGGTCGTAGAACCCGGTGTCCATCCGGGCCCGCGCGAACTCCTCGTGCCGCAACGACCGCACCAGCAGATCCCGGTTGGTCACCGGGCCGTGCAGCGTCGCCCGCTCCAGCGCCCCCGCCAGCTTCCGCACCGCCTCCGCCCGCGACCCCGCGTGCGCCACCACCTTCGCCAGCATCGGGTCGTAGTGCATCCCCACCACGTCACCGTCGGCGAAACCGGTGTCCAGGCGCACCCCCTCCGGGACCGCGAACCGGTGCAGCCTGCCCGTCTGCGGCGCCCAGCCCCGCGCCGGGTCCTCCGCGTACAGCCGGGCCTCCACCGCGTGCCCCCGCGCGGGCGGCGGCTCGGAATCCAGCCGTTCGCCCTCGGCGACCCTCAACTGGAGTGCCACCAGGTCGATCCCGAACACCGCCTCCGTCACCGGATGCTCCACCTGGAGGCGGGTGTTCATCTCCAGGAAGTGCGCCCGCCCGTCCGCGACCAGGAACTCAACCGTGCCCGCGCCCACGTAGTCCACCGCGCGCGCCGCCCGCACCGACAGCTCGTACAACGTCTCCGTCAGCCCGTCGCCCAGACCCGGAGCCGGCGCCTCCTCCACGACCTTCTGGTGCCGCCGCTGCAACGAACAGTCCCGCGTACCCAGCGGCCAGACCGTCCCGTGCGCGTCCGCCAGGATCTGCACCTCCACATGCCGGCCGCCCTCGACATACGGCTCGACAAAGACCTCACCGTCCCCGAACGCGCTCAACGCCTCCGCCCGCGCCCCCTCCAACGCCGCCTCCAGATCGGCGAGTTCACGGACGATCCGCATACCGCGCCCGCCACCGCCCGAAGCGGCCTTCACCAGCACCGGCAAGTCGGCCGCCGTCACCCGCTCCAACGGGGCCAGCCCCATCAGCTTCTTCGCCCGCGTCTTCGACGCCATCGCCTCGATCGCCTCCGGCGACGGCCCCACCCACACCAGACCCGCGTCCAGCACCGCCCGCGCGAACCCGGCGTTCTCCGACAGGAACCCGTACCCCGGATGCACCGCGTCCGCCCCCGCCCGCAACGCCGCCGCCACCACCAGATCCCCCCGCAGATACGTCTCCCCGGGCGCGGCACCCGGCAGCCGCACCACCGCGTCCGCCTCCCGCGCGTGCAGCGCGCCCTCATCGGCGTCCGAACACACCGCCACCGTCCGCACACCCAGCTCACGACAGGTACGGAACACCCGGCAGGCGATCTCGCCCCGGTTCGCCACCAACAGACTCGAAATCACGGGAACCCTCACATCCGGAAGACGCCGAAACCACCGCGCGCGCCCTCGAAAGACGCCGTGTGGATCGCGGACAGACACAGACCCAGCACCGTGCGGGTGTCCCGCGGATCGATCACCCCGTCGTCGTAGAGCCGGCCCGACAGGAACATCGGCAACGACTCCGACTCGATCTGCTGCTCCACCATCGCCCGCAGCGCCGCGTCCGCGTCGTCGTCGTACGGCCGCCCCTTCGCCACCGCCGACTGCCGCGCCACGATCGACAGCACCCCCGCCAACTGCTGCGGCCCCATCACCGCCGACTTCGCACTCGGCCACGCGAACAGGAACCGGGGATCATAGGCGCGCCCGCACATCCCGTAATGGCCCGCCCCGTACGAGGCGCCCATCAGCACCGACAGATGCGGGACCCGCGAGTTGCTCACCGCGTTGATCATCATCGCGCCGTGCTTGATGATGCCGCCCTGCTCGTACTCCCGGCCCACCATGTAGCCCGTCGTGTTGTGCAGGAACACCAGGGGGATGTCACGCTGGTTCGCCAACTGGATGAACTGCGCCGCCTTCTGGGACTCCGCGCTGAACAGCACACCCTGGGCGTTGGCCAGTACTCCCACCGGATAACCGTGCAGCGACGCCCAGCCGGTCACCAGACTCGTCCCGTACAGCGGCTTGAACTCGTCGAAGTCCGAACCGTCCACCACCCGCGCGATCACCTCACGCGGATCGAACGGGTGCCGCAGATCGCCCGGGACGATCCCGAGCAGCTCCTCCACGTCGTACTTCGGCGGCTCCACCACCCCCGGATCGGCGTACGCCTTGCGGTGGTTGAGCCGCGCCACCACGCGCCGCGCCTGCCGCAGCGCGTCCGGCTCGTCCACGGCGAAGTGATCCGCGAGACCGGACACGCGGGCGTGCATCTCGGCACCGCCGAGCGACTCGTCGTCGCTCTCCTCGCCGGTCGCCATCTTCACCAGCGGCGGACCGCCCAGGAAGACCTTCGCCCGCTCCTTCACCATGATCACGTGGTCCGACATCCCCGGCACATACGCGCCGCCCGCCGTCGAGTTCCCGAACACCACCGCCACCGTCGGAATCCCGGCCGCCGACAAACGGGTGATGTCACGGAAGATCGCCCCGCCGGGGATGAAGATCTCCTTCTGCGACGGCAGATCGGCGCCCCCCGACTCGACCAGACTGATGCAGGGCAGCCGGTTCGCGAGAGCGATGTCGTTCGCCCGCAGCGCCTTCTTCAGACTCCACGGATTGCTGGCCCCGCCCCGGACCGTCGGATCGTTCGCGGTGATCAGACACTCGACGCCCTCCACCACCCCGATACCGGTGACCAGCGAGGCCCCCACCGCGTACTCGCTGCCCCACGCCGCGAGCGGCGACAGCTCCAGGAAGGGCGTGTCAACATCGAGCAACAGCTCGATACGCTCCCGGGCCGTCAGCTTGCCGCGCTTACGATGACGTTCAACGTATTTTTCACCGCCCCCCGCCAGCGCCTTCGCGTGCTCGGCGTCCAGCTCGGCAAGCTTGGCGAGCATGCTCGCCCGGTACTCCGCGTACTCGGCGCCCTTCGGATCGAGCGCGGAGGAAAGCACGGTCACAGCAGGACCTCCGGAATATCCACATGCCGGGAGCGAAGCCACTCGCCGAGAGCCTTGGCCTGGGGGTCGAAACGGGCCTGGGAGGCGACGCCCTCGCCGAGGATTCCCTCGACGACGAAATTGAGGGCGCGGAGGTTGGGGAGTACATGCCTGACAACTGACAGATAACGACTTTCAGATATCAATGACTGAAATCTGTCAGTTGTCAGTTGATGCGCCAGCCAGCGCCAGGCCTCATCCGTGCGGGCCCACACCCCGACGTTCGCGTCCCCGCCCTTGTCCCCGCTGCGCGCCCCCGCGACCAGCCCCAAGGGCGCCCGCCGGGTGGGCCCTGCCGGCAGCGGCACGGGAAGAACCGGTTCTGCCACCGCTTCCAGTGCGCGCGTCTCGTAGGGCGGGGCCACGGGTATCCGGCGCCCGTCGTGCAGGACGGCGACATGCTCCACCGCGTCCTGGGGCACGTACGCGGCCTCGAAAACACCGTACGGCGAGCCCGGCCCCGGCGGTGCCAGAACGTGGAATCCCGGATAGCTGGCGAGCGCGAGTTCGATGGCGGCGCCGCTGAGGGTGCGGCCGACGGCGGCCTGGTCCTGGTCGCGGACGACGAGGCGGAGCAGGGCGGCGGCGGTCTCCTCGGTGGGGGCGTCGGGGTGGTCGGTGCGCGCGAGGTCCCACCGGACGTCCGCCGGCCGGGGCTTGGCGGTGTCGAGGGCGGTTTCCATCTGGGCGCGGACGAACGCGGCCTTGCGCTCGATGTCGAGGCCGGTGAGGACGAAGGCGACCTCGTTGCGGAAGCCGCCGAGCCGGTTGAGGCCGACTTTGAGGGTGGGGGGCGGGGCCTCGCCGCGGACGCCGCTGATCCGGACGCGGTCGGGGCCGGCCTGGGTGAGGGTGAGGGTGTCGAGGCGGGCGGTGACGTCGGGTCCCGCGTAGCGGGCGCCCTGGGTCTCGTAGAGGAGCTGGGCGGTGACGGTGCCGATGTCCACGATGCCGCCGGTGCCGTCGTGCTTGGTGATGACGCTGCTGCCGTCCTCGTGGAGTTCGGCGAGGGGGAAGCCGGGGCGGTGCAGGCGGGCGGGGTCGTGGTCGGTGAAGAAGGCGTAGTTGCCGCCGGTGGCCTGGGTGCCGCATTCGAGGACGTGTCCGGCGACGACGGCTCCGGCGAGGCGGTCGTGGTCCCGGGATGTCCAGCCGAAGTGGGCGACGGCGGGTCCGGTGACGAGGGCGGCGTCGGTGACGCGTCCGGTGATGACGATGTCGGCGCCCTCGCGCAGGCAGGCGGCGATACCGGCGCCGCCGAGGTAGGCGTGGGCGGCGAGGCTGCCGGGGTGGTGCGGGGTGCGGTCGTCGCCTTCGACGTGGGCGACGCGGGCGGGGATGCCGAGCCGGCCGGCGAGGTCGCGGACGGCGTCGGCGAGGGCGGCGGGGTTGAGGCCGCCGGCGTTGGTGACGATGCGGACGCCGCGGTCGTGGGCGAGGCCGAGGCCTTCCTCCAGTTGGCGCAGGAAGGTCTTGGCGTAGCCGCGGGCAGGGTCTTTGAGGCGGTCGCGGCCGAGGATGAGCATGGTGAGTTCGGCGAGGTAGTCGCCGGTGAGGAAGTCGAGGGGGCCGCCGGTGAGCATGTCGCGCAGGGCGTCGAAGCGGTCGCCGTAGAAGCCGGAGGCGTTGCCGATACGCAGGGGGCGCGGGGTCGTGGGGGTCACCGGCGGGCTCCCTGGGGTGGGCGGCCGGTGCCGGGGGGTCCGGCGAAGGCCTGGGCGATGTCGAGCCAGCGGTCGGCGTCGGGGCCCTGGGCGTGGACGGCGAGGTCGGTGCGGTGGGCTCGCTGGGTGACGAGGAGGCAGAAGTCGAGGGCGGGGCCGGTGACGCGTTGGGGGGCGTCGGCGGGGCCGTGGGTCCAGACGTCTCCGGCGGGGCTCTGGAGTTCGACGCGGAACTCTTCGGTGGGGGCGGGCAGGCCGTGCGCGGCGAAGGCGAAGTCCCGGGCGCGCACGCCGATCCGGGCGACGTGCCGGAGCCGGTCGGTGGGTTCGCGCTGTACGCCGAGGGCGTCGGCGATGTCCTGGCCGTGGGCCCAGGTCTCCATGAGGCGGCCGGTGGCCATGGAGGCGACGGACATGGGCGGCCCGTACCAGGGGAAGCGGGTGCCGGCCGGTGCGGCGCGGAGGGCGTCTTCGAGGCCGGTACGTCCCGCACGCCAGGCGGTGAGCAGCCGGTCCGGGGGCTGCGCGGCGCCCTCGTCGGCGCCTTGGTCCACGAAGGTGTCGGGGGTGGCGATCGCCTTCTTGACCTCGTCGGCGAAGGCGTCGGCGTCGGTGACGGCGAGGAGGGCGGCGTGGTCGGTCCAGGTGAGGTGGGCGATCTGGTGGGCGATCGTCCAGCGCGGCGCGGGGGTGATCCGCACCCACCCGTCCCTGTCGAGCCCGGCGACGAGGCGGTCGAGTTCCTCGCTCTCGCGGTGCAGGTCGTCGATGACGGCGACCACGGACGAAGCGTCGGACACGGTGCGCTCCCCTCGGGACACGGCGGTGTGTGGGTGGGAGCATGCCAGCGCCCGGAGAAACAAGCAAGCGTGCTTGCATTAATTTAGGCTCCACGGTCACCGAGTCACAGGGTCGCGAAGTCAGGGAGCCACAGGTTCGCGGAGTCAGGGAGTCACAGAGTCAGGGAGTCACAGGGTCGCGGAGTCAGGGGGTCACAGGTTCGCGGAGTCAGGGAGTCACAGAGTCAGGGAGTCACAGGGTCGCGGAGTCAGGGGGTCACAGGTTCGCGGAGTCAGGGAGCCACAGAGTCAGGGAGTCACGGGGTCGCGGAGACCTCTCAACTCCCCTTCACCCGATGGCGTCGAGCGCGCGCCCGGTGTCGGCGAGGCCGTCGAGTACGACGTCGGCGCCCGCCGCGCGCAGTTCGTCCGCGGAGGTGCTGCCGGTGGCGACGGCGATGACCCGGACTCCGGCGCTCCGGGCTCCCGCGACGTCGGCGGGGGTGTCTCCGAGGAACACCGCGCCGCCGGGCGGGGTGGCCGTGCGGAAGAGGGCGGCGCGCAGCAACTCGGGGCGCTGCTCGCCGTCTTCGGCGTAGGCGCCGTCTTCGAGCCGCAGGTATCCGTCGAGCCCGAAGGCGGCGACCTTCACCTCGGCGGCCGCGCGGACGTTGCCCGTCACCACGGTCTGGGGCACCCCCCGCTCCTGGAGGCGGGCGAGGACGGCGGCGGCGCCCGGCAGCGCGTGCCCGCGCTCGCGCAGTTCCCCGGCGCGCCGCAGGTGTACGGCGCCGAGGGCGGAGGCGAATTCCTCGAACAGGGCTTCGCTGTAGGGCAGTTCGTGGAGCTTGGCCGTCTCGCGGAGGATGACTCGCTCGGTGGACCCGGTGACGGAGGCCTGCCGCCGCATGGTCAGCCCCGTCACCTCACGGAAGGCCTGCGCCCACAGCTCACGCCCGAGGCCGCCCGTCGCCATCAGCGTATGGTCGATGTCCCACAGCACCAGCTCCGGCACGGCGCCTCCTCTCTCGGTGGATTCCCGTGTCCCCACGTAGCGGGCACCCTACGCTCAGAACACGGAGCGAGGAGTGGGTGAATGGCTGCAGCGGACCTCCCCATCGGCGACCGGATCCGGCACTACAGGGGCGGGCGCCGTCAGGACGCCGTCGCGGGACTGGTCGGCATCACACCGGACTACCTCTCGCAGATCGAACGCGGCCTCAAATTGCCCTCGTTGCCGATCCTGTACGCCCTGGCGCAGGAGCTGGGCGTCCCCGCCTCGGCTCTGCTCGCGCAGTCACCGCCCCGCGGCGAGGCGGCAGCCGGTCCCGAGACGGCGGTGGGCCGAGCCCTCCTCGGCTGCGGGTCCGCGCTCGGCGGCGCCCCGATCCCGGCGAGCGTGTTGCGGGATCGGGTCGAGGCGGCCTGGCACGACTGGCAGACCAGCGGCGAGCGATTCACCCGTGCCGCAGAGGCGCTGCCGGGCTTGGTGGCCGACATGGAGCACGCTCTGCGTATCGCACGTGCGGGCGCCGACGCTTTGGAACGCCGTGCCGTTCTGCGTACGGCCGCCGACCTGTACTGCCTGCTCCGCTCGTACCTGCGTCGCGTCGGCCGTGTGGACCTCGCCGCCCTCGCCGCCGAACGGGCGACGCGAGCCGCCGAAGACGCCGACGATCCTCTGCGTATCGCGGTGGCGCAGTGGAATCTGGGACACGTGCTGCTCGCCGCCGACCAGCCGGCCGAGGCGGAGGAGCTGGCGCTACGTGCTGCCGAGCGGGTGGGCGCGGCGCGGCTGCCCGAGATCGAGCGGGCGGCGCTGGGCGGTGCTCTTCAGCTCGTTGCGGTGGTCGGGGCGGCGCGTCGTCGTCGTTGGCGGGAGGCGCGGGAGCGGCTGGAGCGTTATGCCGGGCCCGCCGCGTGCCGGGTGCCGGGTGCCAGCAACGTCGGCTGGACGGTGTTCGGGCCGACGAACATCGCCCTGCATGCTCTGTCCATCGAGATGGCGGCGGGCGAGACCGGCGAGGCACTGAGGACTGCGGACGCCGTCGACATCAGCGGCCTGCCCAGTCTGGAGCGGGAGTTCACCTTCGGTCTGGAGGTGGCGGCCTGCCATGGTCAGCGCCGGGACGACGCCGCGGCTCTGTTGTCTCTCCTCGGCCTGGAAGCGATCGCTCCGGAGGACCTGGCCCGGACGCCCCTTGCGCGACAACTGGTCCTCACCGTGATCCGCCGGGCGCGCGCGATGCACGCGCGGCAGGCCGAGCAACTGGCCGTGCGCATGGGGTTTGTGTAGTCCGCGAGCCTGTGGTCCACCCGGACTGTCAGCTCGGTTCGATTCGTTGAGCCCGAACTACGGTCGGGTGCGAGAGCCCAGTCACCTCGACCGTGGAGGCGTAACCCATGGCACCCAGCAGCAGTGCGACCATCGCCGCTGAGGCGCTTGCCGCCCTGCCGTTACCCGGCTTCGCCGCGGCTTACCGAGCAGCAGGTGCGCGGGCAGGCGTGCGTCTGGGACGCAGTGCCGCTCGCGGGAGTGGCCGCCGTCGACCTGGGCGGGCGCCACGCGCTGCGCGGGGGCCGACCGGTGCGCTGGTTTCCGCGAGGCTGTCCCCGTTGTGTGTCCGAGGCTGCCCTCCGGGCTCTGCCCGCGCACGCACCGACGTGCGAGCAATGTGTCGACGACGGGGGCCGATGCGCCGGGGGGCTCGCTCTGCGTCGCCTGATGAGGGACGCCAGGCGATGATCTGCGCCCGGTGCGACGAACCCGTCCGGCCCGGCGAGGCGACCCTGACGTATCCGATCGACATGGCGTCGGCGGGCGGAACCGACATCACGGTTCACGCCGAGCTGTGCAGGATGCCCGCTCACCAAACGGCCCCCACACCGGTGAGGTCCCCGTGGTCCCCGTCGCTGCCGGTGTGACTGCGAGCGACGACAGCCTCGGGAAGTCGGATGCTCCCCGGATTCCTAGATCCGGGAGTTGCGCAGGGACTGCCAGACCGCGCCGGCGAGGGCTCGGGTTGCTCGGGGGACCGAGAGGTTTTCGTGGGTTCGGTACAGCTCCCAGTTGTACGGGACCAGGGAGAGCTTGTTGGAGGAGAGGGAGTTCGCCTGGTGGGCGCGGTAGACGGCGAGGGGTTCGGGGAGGCCGCGGGCGTCGGCGCCGTCGCGCATGATGGACAGCCACAGGGCGTAGTCCTGCCGCTTGCGCATCTCCGGCATGAGTCTCGTGCCGAGGACGTTGCGGTCGTACATGGCGGTGAGGGCGCCGATGTGGTCCTGGACCAGCATGGCGCGGTAGTCCACGTGTTCGCGGGCGCGGATGACGCGGCCGTTGGGGACGAAGTCGGTGCTTTCGCCGTCGTGGTCGGCGTCCATCTTGAAGTACGAGGTGAAGGTCAGGGGGGCGGTGCCCTCCGCGGCGAACGCGAGCTGCCGTTCGGTCTTCTCCGGCAGCCACATGTCGTCGCTGTCGAGGAAGGCGACGTAGTCGCCGCGGGCTCGTTCGATGGCGAGGTTGCGGGCTCGTCCGGCGCCGCCGCGTTCGGGCGCCGTCGCGGGCCGGACGCGTTCGTCCTGGCGGGCGAACTCCATGAGCAGGTCCAGCGAGCCGTCGGACGACTGGTCGTCGGTGACCAGCAGCTCCAGATCGCTGTGGGTCTGCGTGAGCACCGAGCGGACGGCCGCACCGAGGGTGGCCGCCGAGTTGTAGACGGGCATCACAACGGACACCAGGGGCACGGCGCTCTCCTTGATCGGCCGGGAATCGACGGACCATTCAAGCATTGTGTTCGACCGGGAGCTGCCACGCGGGTCACAGAGGCGGTGCCACCGATCTTGGAGACGGTGGTCCGCAGGCCGCCGTCCGGTTGTCCTTCGTACCGCCGCGCGGCCCAAGTCGGTTACGCGGCAACGGTCTCCGGCATCTCGTCATCTTGACGCGAATAGTGTGTCCGTCTCCGACCCGATCTGAGATGCTGGGTCGCATCGGGTGAGAGGGGCGGCGTTCATGCAGTGGAAGACCCATGGCGAACGGCAGATCTATACCAACCAGTGGGTGAATCTGTGCCTGGTTGACGTCCAGCAGCCTGACGGACGCAGGTGGGAGTACCACGTCGTTCGCCTGCGGCACCTGGCCGTGGCGGCGGTGGTCAACTCGCGCCAGGAGGTCCTGATGATGTGGCGGCACCGCTTCATCACGGACTCGTGGGCGTGGGAGTTGCCCATGGGCCTGGTCGAGGAGGGCGAGACTCCTGAAGAGGCGGCGGCCCGTGAAGTCCTGGAAGAGACGGGATGGCGCCCCGGCCCCGTCAAGCCGCTCATCTACGCCGAGCCGGCCAACGGGATCACCGACTCGCAGCATCACGTCTTCCGCATGGACGGTGCGACCTACGCCGGCCCGCCGACGGAGAAGAACGAGTCGGACCGTATCGAGTGGATCCCTCTGGCGGAGGTACGCGGCATGATCGACCGCCGCGAGATCGTGAGCAGCGGTTCACTCGTCGGCTTGCTGTATCTGCTCATGGACGAGGCGGTCCGCTGACCGGTGGGAGCAGTGTCCGTAGTCGCGCCTCGAAGGCCAGGGCTACGGGCTCGGTCCGGTGCGGCGCCAATTGGGCGTAGAACTCGCGGAGATGGCCTGCGACGCGTTCGGACGCCACGGCCGATGCCGGTTCCAGTGCTTGCGTGGCGGTGTGGCAGGCCTGGTCGATCTTGTCCTGGTCCAGTTGGGTACGGGCGAGCCAGAACGAGTGGAATGCCCGGCCGCGCTGGTTGGTCCGGGCCTCGCGCCGTAACGCGTCCGCGATCAGCGGTTCGGCAGTGGCCGCTTCGCCGAGTCGGCCGTGAGCGATGCCTGTGTCCACGATCAGTTTCGTGTCGTCGAAGTACGTCACCCACGACGGGTCCGGGTCATTCCCCCGGATCAGCTCGAAGTGGCGGTGTGCCTCTCCGATCGCCCGGTGGGTGGATTCCCGGTTGCCGAGAGTGGCGTGGGCGAAGGCTTCGCGCATGGAGAGCATGGAAAGGACCCGGGGTGTGGTGGCCAGGTCCGAGCGGGCCCGGTCCTGGGCGGCGGTCACGAAGGCGAGAGAGTCACCGGGCTTGTCCTGGTATGTGCCCTGCAAGCTCATGCAGGCGAGGACGTTGGCCATGAACTGGCGGTCATCGATCTCTTTGGCCAGGTGCAGTGCCTCGGTGAAGTAGGCGCGGGCCTGGTTGTACTGGCGGGCGTCGAAGTACGTCCAGCCGGTCAGGCGAGCCAGCTCGGCCGCGATCGCGTACAGGCCGCTTTGGATGATCGGCGGGCGGCTCTCCTTCAGGAGTCCGACCACATGGCGGAGCTGTCCGACGATGGCCGGCCTCAGGGTCTCGCCGCCGTGCTGGTCGTCACGTCGCCAGTAGTCTTCGATCGAGGACCGGAAGGCGTCCAGCGTGGCTGTGCTGAGGCTGTTCTGTGAAGCCAACGCCAGGATGCCGTCCACGTCCGCCCCCGGCAGGGAGGCGAATTCCGGTTGGTCCGGATGCGGCGAGTGAGGGGCTTCGCGGTCCGCGGCGACGAGTGCCTGCGGTGTCTCCCAGGACCGCCGGGCAAGCCCGAGCATGTGTCCGGGGATACGTAAGCCGTCCGCGATGCGCTCGACAACGTCCATGTGCAGCAACTGGCGCCGCCCGGAGATGACTTCGCCGACACGGCTCGGTGTCAGGTCGCATCGCCTGGCGATCATCGACGGATAGACGCCCGCTCGGGCCTTCACCAGCCGGAAGACGACGGCGAAGTCGCGGACCGTGCACGCGTTGATCATCTCCGGGTCGGTGAGCAGCCTGGCCGGCAGTTCCGGCGGCGGGTCGGCATCGGGCATCGGCAAGCTCCCACACGGCGAGGGCTACGCAACGTCGCTGACTCTCTACTGGCCGCGATATTACCCAAGTTGGCTAATCAGCCTGGCCTTTCCGCAGCGGTGCCCGGATCGCGAAGCTCGTGGTCATGGCGAGCGATCAGCAGACCAGGCCAGGCATCGGTGAACTGGCCAAGGACAGCGCCCGAGACCGTATCGGCGTCGTCATGGGCGAACTCGGCGGTCGCGTACAGATGCGTCCGGTCCGGGGCGGCGTGGAGTGGAATGCCATGCCGGACCGAGTGGTGCCGCTCAGTGCGCGCGAGGAACTGAGCGCGCGTCTGACCGTGAAGAACGGCAACAGCCGGAGCGGTCTGTGATGCCCGCCGTCTGGTCGTCCATGAACCGGGCTCGGCGCCCTGGGGCCTGGGCGGGAAGCAAGTGCCGTGTCACATCTCGCGAAGGAGCAGAAATGACGGCGACAACGAACGAACAGAAGTCCGGCCGGGCGGTGGCTGGGGAGGAGTTGTTCGAGAGCCTCGCCCACTTCGTGGTCAGCCACAGCGGGCAGTCGCCCGAGCGGGCCGAACGGATCGCGGACCAGGCGGTCGCCTTCCTGGTCACGGCGGCCACCGCCACCGTCCCCATGGTTCCGTCGGACGACGTGGACCTCGGGCTGCACGCCCTCATCCTCCACACGAAGGAGTACGCCGAACTGTGCGCGACGCACGCGGGCCGCTTCCTGCACCACAACCCGAAGCCGGGCGGCGGCGGCCGTGACCCCGAGATGGTCGGCGCCTCGGTCCGCGCCATGAAGGCGGCCGGGTTCCTGGTCTTCGACGACCTTTGGACCGTGGACGGCGGGAACCTCGCGCAGTGCGACGCGGACTGTGGCCGCCCGTACGGTCGGGGATAGCGACGACACCAGCGATGCGGCCGGCCCCGGTCCGGGGCCGGCCGTGTTCGCCAGGAAGGAGAAGTGACGTGACCGGCTCACCTGCCGAACTGCCGATCGTGGTGCTCGACGCGCTCATGCCCACGGCCCGGCGGCTGGTCCTGGACCGGCGTGGCTCGATGGTCTGGGACGTGGAGAGCTACCGAGGACGCTACGCCGTGAAGCTCGGATACCCCATCGAGGCGACGGCCGACTGGCCTGCCCAGCCCTGGACGGCTCTCGCACCGGCCCGCGAAGGGGCCGTACTGCACCGCCTCGGCTCGCAGACGATCGCGTACGGCGAATGGGAGCGCGGAACATGGAACATGCAGCCCTGGTACGAGGGGCCGGACCTGTACGGACTGTGGGCGCCCTGCCGGGAGCAGGGGTCGTCCGTCGTCCCCCGTACCAGCGTCGTGCTGGGGTGCGTCGAGGCGTTGGCCGAACTCCATCGGAAGGGCTGGGCGCATGGTGATGTACAGCCCGCTCACTTCATCGTCGGGCCCGAACGGACGCGGCTCATCGACCTCGCCCTGGCCCGCGGGGGCCACGTGCCGAGCGGGTACGACTTCCCGTTCCGCGGCTGCCTCGTCCACTACGAGGCACCCGAGATCTCCCGGAGCGTGCTCGACACCGGAGAGGCCGAGCCGACGCCGGAAGCCGACGTCTACGCCCTCGGCGCGTCGCTGCTGATCTCCGCCACCGGTCGGCGGGCGGTCGCGTACCCGGACGACGCCCCGCGCCGCGTCCAACGGGAGGCCGTGGCGAACGGCAGGCGACGGGATGTGAGGGTGCCCGGGGAACTGGGTGCGCTGATCGAGGCCATGCTCAGCCACGCGCCCGAGGACAGGCCGACCCTCCCCGAGGTCGCCAAGGCGCTGAGCTGATCCTCGGCGGGCCGGGCGGAGAGGCTCACGCCTCCCGAACCGAGAGGCACACCTCCCGAACCGGGGGGTCTGCGCCTCCCCGTCGAGGGGCGCACGCCCGACGGCCAAGAGGGCTACGCCTCCGGGGCCGGTTTCAGGGGCTTGGGGTGGGGGCGGGATATCTGGGTGCGGACCGCGCCCATGCTGGCCGCGATGACCAGGGCGATGGCCAGGGCTTCCGTGAGGGAGAGGGCCTGGTCGAGGACGAGGAAGCCGGCGGTGGCGGCGATGGCCGGTTCGAGGCTCATGAGGATCGCGAACGTGGAGGCCGGCAGGCGGCGCAGCGCGAGCAGTTCGAGGGTGTACGGCAGGACGGAGGAGAGCAGGGCGACGGCCGCGCCGAGGGCCACCGTGGTCGGGACGAGGAGCCGGTGCCCCGATTCGGCGATGCCGAGGGGGAGGAACGCGACGGCGGCGACGACCATGGCGAGGGCGAGGCCGTCGGCCTGGGGGAAGCGCCGGCCGGTACGGGCGCTGAAGACGATGTACGCCGCCCACATGGCGCCCGCTCCGAGGGCGAAGGCGACACCGGCCGGGTCGAGGCTGCTGAAGCCTCCGCCGCCGAGCAGGAACACCCCGCCGAGCGCGAGGCCCGCCCAGAGGAGGTTCAGGGCGCGGCGCGAGGTCAGCACCGACAGCGCGAGGGGGCCGAGCACTTCGAGGGTGACGGCGGGGCCCAGGGGGATGCGGGCGACGGCCTGGTAGAAGAGGCCGTTCATCGCGGCCATGGTGAGGCCGAAGACGACGACCGTGTTCCAGTCCGCGCGGGAGTGGCCGCGCAGGGTGGGGCGGCAGACCGCCATCAGCACGATCGCCGCGACGAGCAGCCGCAGCGTGACGACGCCGAGGGCGCCGGCCCGGGGCATCAGGCTGACCGCCAGGGCGCCGCCGAACTGGACGGAGATCCCGCCCGCGAGCACCAGACCCACCGGCCCGAGCGCACCACGCCGGCCGGGACCGGAGGTACCGGCGGGACCGCGGGCGTCGGCGGTACCAGCTCCGGGCGCACCGGCCGTCGCGGGGGCGGCCGTTGCCGGGGTGGCGGGGGCGGCGCTGGGCGTGTTCACGGGGCCTTCCAGGGGTTCGGCTCAGGTTCGTCCATCGCAGGTTCGTTCATCGTGCTGCACCTGCCGGTCCAGAGTAATGGACCGGGTCAGGCGTGTGAACCTGTTATGCCACTGTCGCAGACGTGCGGCGGGAGTGCCGCCCCGGAGAGAGCGGTGAGAGCGGAGGGAGCGGAGGGAGCGGAGGGAGACCGGCAGGGGCTGATGTCGACCGGGGGGGGACGGAGCCTCGCGGCGCCCCCCCGGGGGGAACCGCGCGGCCGAGATCCACGGACACCGGGACACCGCTCAGCGGCGCGCCATGTACAGGTCGAGTGCCTTGTGCAGCAGCCGGTTGAGGGGGAAGTCCCATTCGCCGAGGTATTCGGCGGCCTCTCCGCCCGCCCCCGCCTTGAAGCGGAGCAGCCCGACGAGGTGGTCGGTCTCGTCGAGGGTGTCGGTGATGCCGCGGAAGTCGTAGACGGCGGCGCCGAGTTCGTGGGCGTCGGTCATCATCCGCCACTGGATGGCGTTGTTGGGCTGGACCTCGCGGCGGCGGCTGGTGGAGGCGCCGTAGGAGTACCAGACGTGGGTGCCGACGGTGAGCATGGTGGCGGCGGCGAGGACCTCGCCGTCGTGGTGGGCGAGGTAGAGCCGCATGCGGTCGGGGTCCTCGCCGGTGAGGGCGGTCCACATGCGCTGGAAGTAGGGCAGCGGGCGCGGGATGAAACGGTCGCGCTCGGCGGTCTCCGCGTACAGCTCGTAGAAGGCGGGGAGGTCGTCGTAGCCGCCGCGGACGACCTTGACGCCCGCCTTGTCGGCCTTCTTGATGTTGCGCCGCCACTGCTGGTTGAGGCCCTGGTGGATGTCGTCCAGGGTGCGGCCGGCGAAGGGGACCTGGAAGACGTAGCGGGGCTGGCCGGCGGCGAAGCCGTCCTCGCCGCCGGGTTCGGTGCGCTGCCAGCCCATCGCCCGCAGCCGGTCCGCGATGCCTGCGGCGGCGGGGTCCTCCGAGGTGGGGGGCACGTCGGCGAGGCGCCGTACGGCCGGGTCGGCGATGGCGGTCTTGACGGTGTCCGCGCTCCAGCGGCGGGCGACGACGGGCGGCCCCATCTTGACCGTGAACGCGCCGCGCGCCTTGAGGTGGGTGAGCATCGGGCGGAGCCAGCGCTCGGCGAGGTCGGGGTCCTGCCAGTCGATGACGGGGCCCTCGGGCAGGTAGGCGAGATAACGCCTGAGCTTGGGCAGGGGGCGCAGGAGGACGAGTCCGGCGCCCTGGAGGTGTCCCTGTTCGTCGAACCAGCCGAGGCTCTCGGCCTTCCAGTCGGGCTTCACGTCGCCCCAGGACGGGACCTGCATGTGGCTGACCGAGGGGCGGGAGCGGACGAAGGCGAGGTGGTCGTCGCGGGAGATCGTCTGGAGGCGGAGGGTCGTGCGGGTCATACGGGGCTCTCCTCGGGGGGCCTCGGGTCCTCGGTCCGGTGGGGTGTCCGGCGGATCCCGTCAGCGTACGCATCAGGGGGTGCCGGGGGCCGTGCCCGAGCCGGTGCCGGAGCCGGTGTCCTCGGCGCGGGTCTCCAGCGCCTCGGCGAGGACCTCCGCCAGGTGGCGGCCCGTACGGTCGCCGAGCTGGGCGAGCTGGGTGCGGCAGGAGTAGCCGTCGGCGAGGATCACGGCGCCGGGGCCGGCCGCCCGTACGGCGGGCAGGAGCTGTTCCTCCGCGCAGGCCCGCGACACGTCCTCGTGGCCCTTCTCGAAGCCGAAGTTCCCGGCGAGGCCGCAGCAGCCGCCGGAGAGGGTGCCGGTGAGACCGGCGGCGGCGCGCAGGCGTTGTTCGGGTCCGTCGCCGAGTACGGCGTGCTGGTGGCAGTGGGTCTGGCCGGCCACGGGGCGGTCGAGGCGGGGTGGCGTCCAGTGGGGCGCGTGGCGTTCGAGGGTCTCGGCGAAGGTGAGGACGGCGGCGGCGAGGCGGTGGGCGCGGGGGTCGTCGGGGAGCAGTTCGGGCAGGTCGGTGCGCAGGGCCGCGGCGCAGCTCGGTTCGAGGACGACGACGGGCAGGCCGTCGACGGCGAGCTGGGGTTCGAGCAGGTCGAGGGTGCGGCGCAGGACGGCGCGGGCGTGGTCGAGCTGGCCGGTGGTGATGTAGGTGAGCCCGCAGCAGACGCGGCGGCGGGGGCGGGGCAGCAGCAGCCGAGGGCGCAGGGGACCGCGGGTGACGCCGTCGCCGACGGGTCCGTGGCGCCGGCCGGTGGTCGCGGGGAGGAGGACGGTGAGCCCGGCGTCCTCCAGAACCCGCACGGCGGCCCGCCCGACGGAGGGGGCGAGGTGCTCGGTGAAGGTGTCGGGCCAGAGGAGAACGGTGGGGTGGAGGGCGGCGGGGGCGACTTGAGGGGCGCCGAGGCGGGCAGGGCCGTCCGTGGGGCGCGGGGCGTCAGTGGGACGCGGGACGCCGGCGGGGGCAGGGCCATCCGTGGGATGCGGGGCGTCAGCGGGACGCGGGGCGTCGACGCGGGCAGGGCCATCAGGGGGACGCGGGGCGCCGGTGAGGGAAGGTACGTCGGCGGGGCGAGGTCCATCGGGGCGGGCAGGGCCGTCCGTGGGACGCGGCCCATCGGGGGGACGCGGGGCGTCGGTGGGGCGTGGGGCGTCCGTGGGGGTGGTCCGGGTGCGGAGGCGGTGGGCCCACCACTGGGTGAAGGTCTGGGGTGCGAGAGGGGGGATGGCACGGCCGGGGGCGATCCCGGCGAGGCGTCGGGCGAGGCCGGCGAGGGGGCGTACGGCGGCGAGGGCGTTGACGAGCCGGGCGGTGCGGGTACGGGTGACGGCGGCCAGCAGGCCGGGCAGGCGTCCGAGGGTGTAGTGGCTGAGGGGACGGCGGCGGCCCGCGTAATGGTGGTGGAGGAACTCCGCCTTGTACGTGGCCATGTCGACGCCGACCGGGCAGTCGGAGCGGCAGCCCTTGCAGGACAGGCACAGGTCGAGGGCGTCGCGGACCTCGGTGGACCGCCAGCCGTCGGTGACGATCTCGCCGGCGAGCATCTCGTGCAGGAGGCGGGCGCGGCCCCGGGTGGAGTGGGTCTCGTCGCCGGTGGCGCGGTAGGAGGGGCACATGACGTCATGGCCGGACGGCCCGGCCGTACGGCACTTGGCGACGCCCACGCAGCGGCGGACGGCGGCGGTGAAGTCGCCGGCGTCGTCCGGGTAGCCGAAGGCGACGTCGACGGGGCGGCGCGGCAGGGGCGCGAAGCGGAGGTTCTCGTCGAGGCGGTGGGGGCGGACGAGGATGCCGGGGTTGAGGAGGTTGTGCGGGTCCCAGAGGTCCTTGGCGCGTTCGAAGAGCCGGACGAGATCGGGCCCGTACATCGCGGGGAGGAGTTCGGCGCGGGCCTGGCCGTCGCCGTGTTCGCCGGACAGGGAGCCGCCGTGCGAGACGACGAGCCGGGCCGCGTCCTCGGAGAAGCGGCGGAAGCGGGCGATGCCGGGTTCGGTGACGAGGTCGAAGTCGATACGGACGTGGATGCAGCCGTCGCCGAAGTGGCCGTACGGGGTGCCGCGCAGGTGGTGGTCGGCGAGGAGGGCGCGGAAGTCGCGGAGGTAGGCGCCGAGGCGGGCCGGGGGTACGGCGCAGTCCTCCCAGCCGGGCCAGGCCTCACCGCTGGGACCGGCCACACGGGCGAACCCGGCGGACCCGGCGCCCCCGGTGGACCCGGCCACGCCGGGGAACCCGGCACCCCCGGCGGACCCGGCCTCGCCACCGGGTCCGGTCCCGCCGCCAGGTCCGGCCGCGCTGACGGAACCGGCGGCTCCGGCCTCGCTGACGAAACCGGCGGCCCCGGCGGTCCCGGCGGCCCCGGCGGTCCCGGCAGCTCCGGCCGGCCCCGTCGCGGGGATACGCGTCGCCGTGCCGGACGCGTCCTCCCGCAGCCGCCACAGGGCGCGCTGGGCGGCGGGGTCGGTGACGACGAGGGCGTCGGTGACGTCGGCGGCGCGGACGACGCGGCCGGCGTGGGCGCGGGCCTCGGCGGGGGTGGCGCCGCCGGTCTCCACGAACAGCCAGGCGCCGCCCCGGGGCAGGCCGGCCTGGTCGGGGACGAGGTCGGCGGCCATGCCCTCGACGGTGAGGGGCCGGTACGGGAGGAGACCGGCCGCGGCGTCGGCGGCGGCGCTCTCGTCGGGGTAGCCGAGGACGGCGAGGGCGCGGGCCGGAGGCGTCTGTACGAGGTGGACCTCGGCCTCGGTGAGGATGCCCCAGGTGCCCTCGGTGCCGCAGAACGCGCGGGCGACGTCGGTGCCGCGTTCGGGGAGCAGGGCGTCGAGGGCGTAGCCGGAGATGCGGCGCGGCAGGTCGGGGTATCCGGTGCGCAGCAGGGCGAGTTCGCCGGCCACGAGGTCGAGGAGGCCGTCGGGGGCGCCCGCTCCGTCGCGGCCGAGCCGGGCGGTGCGGCCGGTGGAGTCGATGACGGTGAGGGCGCGGACGTTGTCGGCGGTGGTGCCCCAGGCGACGGAGTGGGTGCCGCAGGAGTTGTTGCCGATCATTCCGCCGAGGGTGCAGCGGCTGTGGGTGGAGGGGTCGGGGCCGAAGCGCAGTCCGTGCGGGGCGGCGGCTTCCTGAAGACGGTCCAGGACGACGCCGGGCTGCACGCGGGCGGTACGGGTGCCGGGGTCGAGGTCGAGCACCCGGTTCATGTGCCGGGTGAGGTCCAGGACGATGCCGGTGCCGGTGGCCTGCCCGGCGATGGAGGTGCCGCCCCCGCGCGCGACGAGCGGGACGCCGTGCTCGCGGCACACGGCGAGGGCGGCGGCGATGTCGTCGGCGTCCCGGGGAGAGACGACACCGAGGGGGACGCGGCGGTAGTTGGAGGCGTCCATGGTGGTGAGGGCACGGGCGGTGACGTCGAAGGAGACGTCGCCGCGCAGGGCGCGGGTGAGGGCGGCGCGCAGGTCGGGGGTGGCCTCCGGGGCTCGGGAGGAGGCGCGCGGGGCCCGGCGGGAGGCGCCCGGGGCCCGGGGTGAGGCCTCCGGGGCCCGGGGTGAGGCCTCCGGGGCCCGGGGTGAGGCCTCCGGGGGCCGGGGTGAGGCGCCCGGGGTCCGGGGTGAGGCCTCCGGGGGCCGGGGTGAGGCCTCCGGGGGCCGGGGTGAGGCGCCCGGGGTCCGGGGGTGTCGTTCCGGCTGTCCGTGGGGGCGTCCGCCGAGATCCGTCATGTCTCCAGGATGCCGCCGGACGCCCCCGGCGACCGGCTCTCCCGCATCCGAAAGGCCCCGTTTTGCCGGGGCGATCATGAGACCGCTCTCCGAACCTTCCCAATCCGATCACGAACTCTCATATAGTGACGCCCTGTTGAGCACCAGGTGTCGCTTCTCGCCCAGGACCGACCGAGGACACGACCGAGGACACGTTCTTCCCCCAGGAACACGACCGAGGACCGATTGATGACCCCGCCCCTGCCCTCCGGCGAACGACCCGCCCTGCGTGCCACCGCACCCCCCGTGCTGACGGCCGCCGCCGTGGCCGCGATCGCCGTGGTGGCCGCCGTCCTGCTCGCCCCCGGCCCGGCCCGCACGCCCCTGGCCTGGGGTCTCGGCGCCGCCGCCGTGCTGCTGTGCGCGGCCGTCGCGGTGGCCGCCCGGCAGGTCCTGGCCGCGAGACACCTGCGCGGGCGGCTCGACTCCGTCACCCAGGACGCGGGCCGGCTCCTGCACGAACGGGCCCGGCAGGCGGAGGAGTTCACCAAGGAACGGGCCCGTCTGGCCGACGAGGCCGCCCGCGAACGCGCGCACGCCGCCGAGGCGGCCGACCGGGAACGGACCCGCCTCACCGAGGACGCGGCCCGCGAACGCGACCGCCTCACCGCCGAGTTCACCACCGAACGCGACCGGACCACGGCGGAGTTCACCGCCGAACGCGACCGTCTGGCCGGGGAGTTCGCCGCGGAACGCGAGCGGTTCGCCGCCGACCGGGCCCGCCTGACCGCGCGGAACACCGAACTCGCCGCCCGCGCCCGCAAGGCCGCCGGCGAGCGGGCCGCCGCGATCTCCGCGACCGCCAACGCGGCCGGCCGTATGCAGGCCCTGTCCACCGGCATGCTCGCCGACCTGCGGGCCATGGAGGAGAAGCACTCCGACGAGGAGGTCCTCGCCGACCTCCTGCACCTCGACCACCGCACCGCGCAGGCCGGCCGGCTCGCGGACTCCGTCGCCGTCCTGGCGGGCGCCCGCTCCGGACGCCGCTGGGCCCGCCCCATCGTCATGGAGTCGATCCTGCGCGGCGCCATGGGCCGTATCGGCGGCTACCAGCGGGTGCGCGTGCACTCCGCGAGCGAGGCCGCCGTCGCCGGGCACGCCGCCGAGGGCGTCATGCACGCGCTGGCCGAACTCCTCGACAACGCGGCCACGTTCTCCCCGCCGACCGCCGAGGTCCACGTCTACGTGGAGGAGGTCCCGGCGGGCGTCATCGTCTCCGTCGAGGACAGCGGCCTCGTGATGGGCGACGTCCAGTTGCGCCGCGCCGAGCGTGCCGTGTCCGGCGAGGCGGCGGACACGGAGGGGGGCGGGCTCGGCGGCCTCACCGGCACCCGGCTCGGCCTCGCGGTCGTCGGCAGGCTGGCCCGCAAGCACGGCCTGAAGGTGTCGTTCCGGCCCTCCGCGCGCGGCGGCACCGGCGTCCTCGTCCTCATCCCGCAGGACCTCCTGACCCAGCCCGGCACCCCCGCGGCCCCCTCCGCCGCCGCACCCGCGGCGACCGGAACGCCCACGCCCACGCCCGCGCCCGCGCCCGCCATAGACGGCCACACCTCCGCGCCCGCCACCCGCGAACACCGCACCACCGAGGAGCCCCGGCAGACCGGGGACACGGGGGACCTCCGGGAGGCCGGGGACACCGGAGACCTCCGGGAAGCCGGCGGGCCCCGGGAGCAGCACGGCCCCAACGACCCGCACGAGAAGGCCGGTTCAGACGAGGAGCACGGCGGGCACGGCGCCCGGCCCGCCTCGGACTCGGACACCCCGGCTCACTCCGCGCCCCCGGCATCCCTCGCGCCCCCGGCGTCCCTCGCGGCCCCGGTGTCGTACGCGGCCGGCCGCGCCCCCGGCGACCTCGACCCCGACCCGGTTCCGGCGCACGGCTCGCCCCGGCGGGAGGAGGCGCCCGCGTCCACCGGCGGCCTGCCCAAGCGCCGCCGTGGCCGCACCCTCGCCCACGCCGAGCGCGGCCGCTCCCACCCGGCAGCGCAGGCCACCACCGGAACCCGTGACGGGGAGACCCCGGGCACCCGGTCGGCGGCGGCCCGCTTCGGCAGCTTCCGGCAGGCGGTACGCGGCACCACGCCGGACGCCCCCGAGCCCGTACGGAACGCCGAGGCCGTTAGGACCCCCGAGCCCGTACGAGCGTCCGAGGCATCCGAGCCCGTACGGGCGTCCGAGGCACCCGAGACCGTACGGACACCTCACGCCGCAGTCGCCGCCGCCGCCGACGCCGACGCCGCGCGGACACCGGAGACCGCCCAGGCCCCCGAAGCCGTACGCGCCCCCGATCCCGTACGGACCAAGGACCCGCAGGCCGGGGAGTCCGCCCGCGTCCGGGGTGAGGACCGTGTCCCCGGACAGCGGCCCGCGCCGAACGACCCCGTCCCCACGACCACCCCCGCCCAGCACGCGCTCCCGGAAGGCGACACCACCTCATGACCGGCACCATCACCGCCGACGAGAAGCTCACCTGGCTCATCGAGGGCCTGCTTGAGCGCACCCCGGGCGCCCGGCACGCGCTCGTGCTCTCCCGCGACGGCCTGAAGCTGTGCCGCACCCCGGAACTCTCGGTCGACCAGGCCGACCAGCTCGCCGCGATCGCCGCCGGCATCCAGTCGCTGTCGCACGGCGCGTCCGTCGAGTTCGGCGACGGCACCGGCGGCGTGCGCTCCGCGATGGCCGAGTTCTACGGCGGGGTGCTGTTCATCGTGGAGGCCGGGGACGGCGCGCACCTCGCGGTCGTCACCGCCGAGGACGCCGACGCCGGGCTCGTCGGGCACAACATGAGCGAACTCGTCGAACAGCTCGGCGAGTACCTCAGCGCGCCGCCCCGGACGTCATGAGCCGTCCCGGCAGGGACGACGCGCCCGACAGGCTGTACACCCTCACCGGAGGCCGCAGCCGGTCCGGGCCCGACACCCCCTTCGACCTGGTGACGCTGGTGGTCGCGGAGTGCGAGCCGGCGACGGGCATGCAGTCCGAGCACACCGCGATCCTGCGGATGTGCGAACGGCCCACCGCGGTCGTGGAGATCGCGGCGGAACTCGCGCTGCCGGTGTCGATCACCCGCATCCTGCTGTCCGACCTGCTCGCCGCGGGCCGGGTCAGCGCCCGCCACCCGCACAGCAGCGTTCCCTCCGGCCTTCCCGATCCCGACATCCTGGAGCAGGTGCTCGTTGGACTCCGTAACCTCTGACGCTCGTGCGCCCCTGTCGGCGTCGGCCGACAACGGCCTGAAGATCGTGGTCGTGGGCGGCTTCGGCGTCGGCAAGACGACCCTGGTCCGCTCGGTCAGCGAGATACGTCCCCTCAACACCGAGGAGACGATGACGCAGGCCGGCGAGGCCGTGGACGACATCAGCGAGGTGCGCGGCAAGTCCGCGACCACCGTCGCCTTCGACTTCGGCCGCATCACCCTCGACGCCCGCAACGTGCTCTACCTGTTCGGCGCGCCCGGCCAGGAGCGGTTCTGGTTCCTGTGGGACCGGCTGTTCTCCGGCACGCTCGGCGCCGTCGTGCTGGTCGACACCCGCCGGATCGACGACTCCTGGTACGCGATCGACCGGCTGGAGCACCACGGCACGCCGTTCATCGTGGCGTGCAACGACTTCGGCGGGCCCGCGCACACCCCCGCCGAGATCCGTGAGGCCCTCGACCTCGACCCGCACGTGCCGCTCATCGACTGCGACGCCCGCTCCCGGGAGTCCGGCAAGCGTGTGCTGATCACGCTGGTGGAACACCTCCAGACCCTGCACACCCGCCCTGGCGCCACCACCGGCCCCGGCGACACCACCGAAGACAGCACCCGCCCCGGCGCCACCGCCGAAGACGCCCCCCGCCCCGGTGCCGAGGCCGAAGGCGCCCCCCGTCCCGGCGCTGCCACCGAAGGCGCCCTGAACGCACCGGAGTTGGCGCTGTGAGCCCCGTCCCCACCCCCGCGCCCGTCCCGCTGGGCGGGCCCCGGTTCCAGACCGATCCCGCCGCGCTGTACCGGGAGATGCGGCGCGATCACGGCGCGGTCGTGCCCGTCGTCCTCGACGGGGACATCCCCGCCTTTCTCGTCCTCGGCTACCGCGAACTCCACCAAGTAACCGGCGACCCGCAGCTGTTCAGCCGGGACTCGGACCTGTGGAACCAGTGGGAGCGCATCCCGGACGACTGGCCGCTGCTGCCGATGATCGGCCGCAAGCAGCCCTCCATCCTCTACACCGTCGGCGAACGGCACCGCGAACGCGCGGCGATGATCAGCGACGCCCTCGAAGCCGTCGACCCCTTCGAACTGCGGTCGCACGCCGAGAAGTTCGCCGACGAGCTGATCGACGCGGTCTGCGCCAAGGGCGAGACGGACATCATCGCGGACTACGCGTCGCTGCTCCCGGTCCGGGTCCTCGCCACGCTCTACGGGTTCTCCGACGAGCAGGGCCCCGGTCTGGTCACCGCCCTCAACGACATGATCAACGGGCGGGAGGGCGCGCTCGAAGGGCAGCGTCATCTCGCCACCTCCATGGGGCAGTTGCTCGCGGACCGCAAGGAGACCCCGGCGGACGACGTGGTCTCCCGGATGCTCGCCGACCCGTCCGGGTTCACCGACGAGGAGATCGCCCAGGACCTGATGGTCATGATGGCCGCCGGGCACCAGCCGACGGCCGACTGGATCGGCAACTCGCTGCGCCTGATGCTCACCGACGACCGCTTCGCCGCCTCCCTGTTCGGCGGCCGGCACAGCGTCGCGGAGGCGATGAACGAGGTGCTGTGGGAGGACACGCCCACGCAGAACGTCGCCGGGCGGTGGGCCTCGCGCGACACCCAGCTCGGCGGGCGCCGTATCCGCACCGGCGACCTCGTGCTGCTCGGGCTCCAGGGCGCCAACTCCGACCCACAGGTCCGCACCGACAGCTCCGCGCTCACCGGCGGCAACAACGCGCACTTCTCGTTCGGGCACGGCGAGCACCGGTGCCCGTTCCCGGCGCAGGAGGTCGCCGAGGTGATCGCGCGGACCGGCATCGAGGTGGTCCTCGACCGGCTGCCCGACATCGACCTGGCGGTGCCGGCCGAGTCCCTGACCCGGCGCCCCTCCCCCTGGCTGCGCGGCCTGAACGAACTGCCCGTGACGTTCACGCCCGTACCGGTCCTCTGACCCTCGGCGCGCACATGGGCGTACACCCGTGCACGCCGACGTACACCCCCGTGCACGCGCACGCCACGTACGCCCACATGCGCGCACGCCCATGTACGCGCCGCCCGTGCGCCCCGTGGCATCCCGTGGCCGACCCGACGCACCGGCCCGCCCGTACCCGCCGCGCCCCGACGCACCCGAACCCGCCCTGTACTCGCCCGTGTTCGCCCGTACTCGCCCGTACTCGCCCGTACTTGCCCGTACTTGCCCTGGAGGGACCCCGCATGACCACCGGTACCGGTACCGAAGAGACCCGCATCGTCCTGGACCCCTTTGTCACCGACCTGGACGGCGAGAGCGAGGCGCTGCGCGCCGCGGGTCCGCTCGCCGCCGTCGAACTGCCCGGCGGAGTGCCCGTGTGGGCGGTCACGCACCACGCCGAGGCGCGCGCCCTGCTCACCGACCCGCGCCTGGTCAAGGACATCAACGTGTGGGGCGCCTGGCAGCGCGGCGAGATCGCCCCCGACTGGCCGCTGATCGGTCTCGCCAACCCCGGCCGGTCCATGCTCACCGTGGACGGCGCCGACCACCGCCGGATGCGCACCCTGGTCGCGCAGGCGCTCACGCCGCGGCGGGTGGAGCAGATGCGGGAGCGGATAGCGAAGCTGACCGAGGGGCTGCTCGACGGGCTCACCGGTGACGTGGTCGACCTGAAGGCCGACTTTGCGTACCCGCTGCCCATGTACGTCATCGCCGACCTCATGGGCATCGAGGAGGCGCGGCTGCCGCGGCTCAAGGAGCTGTTCGAGAAGTTCTTCTCCACCCAGACGCCGCCCGCCGAGGTCATCGCGACGCTGACCGAGCTGGCCGGGATCATGGCGGACACCGTCGCGGCGAAGCGGGCGGAGCCGGGCGACGACCTGACCAGCGCGCTGATCCTGGCCTCCGAGGACGGTGACCACCTCACGGACGAGGAGATCGTCTCCACCCTCCAGCTGATGGTCGCGGCCGGCCACGAGACGACGATCTCCCTGATCGTCAACGCGGTCGTCAACCTGTCCACCCACCCCGAGCAGCGCGCCCGTGTCCTGGCCGGGGAAGCCGACTGGTCGGCGGTCGTCGAGGAGACGCTGCGCTACTCGACCCCGACCTCGCACGTGCTGATCCGGTTCGCGACCGAGGACGTGCCGGTCGGCGACAAGGTGATCCGGGCGGGGGACGCGCTGATCGTGTCGTACGGGGCGATCGGGCGGGACGAGAACGCGCACGGGCCGACGGCGGGCGACTTCGACATCAGCCGCTCCGGGAGCCCCCGGCACATCTCGTTCGGCCACGGCCCGCACGTCTGCCCGGGCGCGGCCCTGTCCCGCCTGGAGGCGGGCGTCGCCCTCCCGGCCCTGTACACCCGCTTCCCGTCCCTGGACCTGGCGATCCCCCCGTCGGCCCTGCGCAACAAGCCGGTGGTAACCCAGAACGACCTCTACGAACTCCCGGTCCGCCTGACGACGAAGTAACCCTGGGGGCGCCTTCTCCGGGCCCTGAAGTAACCCAGAGGGCGCCTCCTCAGGGTCCTCAGGGTCCTCAGGAGGCGCCCCTCCTACTGCTCATTGGGAATCCGCTCGAAATGCCGTAGAGCAGAAAGAATCATTTCCCGAACAGCGGTTCCGTAGACCGCCGACTGCTTCAAGAGTGCGAAAGCCTTGGCATACAGATCGATTTCTCGTGGCTGAGTCACCGAGAACTCAGCGGAATAGGTCTCGACCAGGACGAGCTTGTCATCGAACATCGAAAACGAGTTGCCCGGCCAGATACGTGTGGGCGCTGACCGGGGGATGACGCCCAGACTCATGCGGGCAAGCCCCATGACCGCCGGAAAGCGGTCAAGCTGCCCCCGCATCACCTCCGGACCGCCGAAGTTGGTGTAGAGCGCCTGCTCCGCGAGGAGCACGTTGAAGATCCGGTCGCCCTGGTACAAGTACTGTTGCCGTTCGAGCCGCTTGGCGGTGGCGGCGTCTGTGTCATCCGGGATCTCATAGAAGTCCCTTACCTGCCTGAACGTCTCCGCGGCGTACTCCGACGTCTGGAGGGTTCCCCAGATCAGTGTGGGGTGCCAGATCCGGAACAGCTTGGTCCTGGAGTAAACCGGCAGGGCCTGCTTCTGCCGCTTCGTAGCGCCGTCCTGCAACTGCCGGCGCCATTCGAGCCACAGCTCATCGATGTGCCGCAACGTCGCGATCAGGTCCGGGACCTGATCGTGTCGATTGGTCTTCCTGCACCAGACTCGAATGTCCTCTTCGCTGGCGTTCTGCTTACCGTTCTCGATGCGAGAGACCTTGGACTCCGCCCAGCCGGTGGCCAAGGCGAATGCCCGGCCGCTCGCGAATCCCGCGTCTTTACGGAATCCACGCAGCCGGGCACCCAACGCCTCGCGTGCTTCGATTGCTTGTGTGCTCACGGATGGTTCAGGGCTGGTACTCGGCGTGGGGGATGGCTACGGCCCAGAGCAGGTCGCGCAGGCGGGCGCACTCCGCGACCGTGCCGCTGTCCTCGACGATCTCCGAGCCAAGGACCCTGCCCTCGGCGTCGAAGTGGCCCACCGCCAGGAGACGGTCGTCGTACAGCCACCAGTCGTTGCCGTGCACCGGGAAGTCCACTCCTTCGGGAAGCAGGTGTCTCGGAAGCCACCGGATGTCCTCGCCCATGGCGATGTTGAGGTGAGTGAGCGAGTGCTCCCACCGGACGTACCGGCTGTGCGGCTCGGTCACCACACGGACCCGGCGGACCGTCCTGCCCTCGGCCGTGACGCGCTTCATCAACTCCGTCCAGGCGTCCAGCCACGCGTAGTCGTCAGGCTCGCCCCGCTGCCATCGGGCGTACGGGGTGTCCTCGACGGGCGAGCCGTAGTCGTCCCGTAGCTCCAGGTGGAAGGCGTCGCGCTCGAAGTGGTCGAAGAGCCGGTCACGCTGTGCGGGAGTGATCAGGTCCACTGTCTTCCTCCAGGAGAGCCGCGATCGAGGACCTGGGCACCTCGATGCAGGTCTCGTAGTCAGGCATGCGCATCTGGCTCAAGGCTTCAGGATCGCGTATTTCCGGGCCTTGGAGGACACACGTTCCCTGCTCGGTGACGAGCATGATCGGGGCGGCGAATTTCTTGATCTCCCCCGAGGGCCGACCGTCCTTCGCCAGGTGCTCGAACAGTTCGGTGGGCACTTCGATGGCGGTCTGCCCCTCCGGCACTTCGAGCTGCATGAGCAGATCGTTTGCGTACACCTTCCAGCCTTGGATGACATAGCTGTCCTGGTCACTGGCGTACAGGGTGGGGCTGTCTCCAGGAGTGGAGTTCTTCCCAAGGAACCGTAACCGCATGGCTGGTCTCCCATCCGCTGCCTTGCTCGGGATTGCTCGGCACGATCGATGGTCGCGAGGGCGGGACCGGGCACTGGCTGATGAAGCGGAGCCAGGCATCGCGCGATCGGACGTGGGCCGACGCTCCTATCGCCGTGGAGTGGCTGACCAAGCACTACTCGGAGAATCCGCCCATTCAGCAAGCCGCCGACTCCAGGACGTACCTCGGTCTGGAAGAGAAGCGAGGCCAGGCGCTTCGGACTCTGGCCGGCGGCAACGATGTGAGCTGGGTGCACTACACGAGGTCCGGCAACGTCCTGTCCGTTTCCGTCGTGTGCTGCCCGAATCGACACCACCCCGAGCTGGGCTGCCCCCTGGACACCACCACGTGAGGCCCCCACACGACATTCGATTCCGGCCTTCTCCTGCGTGCCGAGCACCGGACGCCTCGCCGCCCACACTCACCAGCTTCTGCGCGACCCGACAGCTTCTGCGCGACCCGACTGATACGGCCACTGACCGTCTCACCCGCCGGACGACGTTTCGACCAGGTTTCCCCGAGCCGCTAGGCTCCCCGCGTGGCTGACATCCAGATCCCCGCTGACCTCAAGCCCGCCGACGGACGATTCGGCGCCGGCCCCTCCAAGGTGCGGACGGAGGCGCTCGACGCGCTGGCCGCGACCGGCACGTCCCTGCTCGGCACCTCCCACCGCCAGGCCCCGGTCAAGAACCTGGTCGGCAGCGTCCGTGAGGGCGTGCGCGACCTGTTCTCCCTGCCCGACGGCTACGAGGTCGTCCTCGGCAACGGCGGCTCCACCGCGTTCTGGGACATCGCGACGCACGGACTGATCGACAACAAGTCGCAGCACCTCACCTTCGGCGAGTTCTCCTCCAAGTTCGCGAAGGCCGCCAAGCTCGCGCCCTGGCTCGCCGACCCGACCGTCGTCGCCTCCGACCCGGGCACCCACCCCGAGCCGGTCGCCGAGGCGGGCGTCGACGTGTACGCCTTCACCCACAACGAGACCTCCACCGGTGTCGCCGCCCCCCTCCAGCGGGTCGCGGGCGCCGACGAGGGCTCCCTCGTCCTGGTGGACGCCACCTCCGGCGCCGGCGGCCTCCCGGTCGACATCGCCGAGACCGACGTCTACTACTTCGCCCCGCAGAAGTCCTTCGCCTCCGACGGCGGCCTGTGGATCGGCGTCTTCTCCCCGGCCGCCATCGAGCGCGCCGAGCGGATCCACGCGTCGGGCCGGCACGTACCGGAGTTCTTCTCGCTGCCCACCGCGATCGACAACTCCCGCAAGAACCAGACGTACAACACGCCCGCCCTCGCGACGCTGTTCCTCCTCAACGAGCAGTTGGAGTGGATCAACGGTCAGGGCGGTCTCGCCTGGTCCACGGCCCGTACGAAGGACTCCTCGTCGCGGCTGTACCGCTGGGCCGAGGACAGCAAGTACGCCACCCCGTTCGTCACCGACCCGGCCAAGCGCTCGCAGGTCATCGGCACGATCGACTTCGCCGACGAGATCGACGCGGCGGCCGTCGCCAAGGCCCTGCGCGCCAACGGCATCGTCGACACCGAGCCCTACCGCAAGCTCGGCCGCAACCAGCTCCGCGTCGCCATGTTCCCGGCGATCGACCCGGCGGACGTCGAGGCACTCACCCGCTGCGTCGACTACGTGATCGAGAAGCTGTAACCCTGTCCCGTACGACAGCGAAGGGCGCCCGGCGGATGATCCGCCGGGCGCCCTTTCACATCTGCCTATCGCCTACGCGAACCGGCCCACGAGGCCCAGGAACGCCTGCCAGCTCTCGCCGGAGACGACGAGGAGGGGACTGTCGTGCCGCTTGCTGTCGCGCACGGCCCGACCGCCGGGAGCCGTATCGGCGACCTCAACGCAGTTGTTCTCCGCGCCTGAGTACGACGACTTCCAGAACGGGCTTACGACCTCGGTCATGATGTGTCTTCCTTCAAGCTCCGCAGTACGCCCCGGACGAACTTCGCACTCGCCTCCGGCGCCAACGCCACCGATCGTAGTAGGTCGAACGCGTTGGCGTAAGCGACAAGGTCCTCGGCGCCTTCGAGGACCGAGGTGCCTCGCAGATTGTCCAGGGTGACCGCTTCGACCGTCGGCTCCTCGTCGAAACTGAAGGAAGAGAAGGCGGAGGAGTAACCGGCCAGAACGCCCGCGCTGAGCGGCAGCACCTGCACGGTGACGTTCTTACGTTTGCCGATCGCCAGGATCGCGGCCAACTGCTCGCGGTGAATCTCGACGCCCACCAGCGGATGCGCGACGACCGTCTCCCACAAGATGGCCGTGTACGACGCGCCACCCTCCTCGATCTTCGCCTGGCGTCCGGCCTGCACCTTCACCAACTGGGCAGCCCGCTCCGGCTCGATGTCGTGGGGCGAAGCCGCGATCACCGCCTCCGCGTAGGCCGGTGTCTGCAAGAGCCCCGGCACCATGACCGGCTGCCACTCGCGGATGTAGGTCGCGTCGTCCTCCAGCGCGATGTGATCCACGTAGTCCGGACGCAGGTGCGCGGCATGCTCCAGCCACCAGCCCCGGTTCTTGGAGTGCTTGGCCAACTCCTCCAGTTTGAAACGGACTTCCGGGTCATCGACGCCATACGCGTCCAGGAGCAGTCTCACCTCGATGACACGTGCGGTGACATGCCCGCTCTCAAGGCGGCTGATCCTGGCCTGACTCGCCGCGATGATCTCGGCAGCCTTCGGCTGATCGATCTTGGCGGCCTGGCGGTACTGCTTGAGCGCCGTGCCAAGTCGCCTGCTGCGAACCGTCGGTCGTCCACCTGCGGGCATGGGGCCTCCCCTCTCCTGCGGCAACGATGCCACACGGGACGACACACCTGACGGTCATCACTCGATCGAGTGACCTACTGAATGTATTCACTCAAGCGCATTGCGCAAGTACTGGAATCGGTCCTAGCTTCGCCCCATGCTCGCAACCAGAACCTTCCGTATGTCCAAGCGGAAAGGCCACGTGGCCATCGCCCGTCGGCGCGTCCGCGAAACCCTCGCCTCCTGGGGAGCCCCCGCCGAAAAGGCGGACGCCGTAACCCTGTTGGCGAACGAACTCGTGACCAACGCCGTGACCCACTGCCACGTCTCTCAAGCCGTGATCGAGGTGACCCTGGCCCTCAAGGGGGCGGAACTGACCGTTGAGGTCTCCGACCCGGACCGGGACCGGCTCCCCCGCCTCCACGCCGCCGGCCCCGACGCGGAAGGCGGACGCGGGCTGGCGCTCGTCGCGGAGCTGGCCGACGCGTGGGGGCATCGGCAGGGGCCGTACACCAAGTGCGTGTGGGCACGCTTCACGCTCACCGGACAACCGCGGAGGGCCGATGTTCCGGCGGGCTTATGACGCGCTCACCCGCCTGTTCGGCCGCCCCCGCTCGCCGGATCACGTGCCGGACTGCTGCGATCTCACCCGGGAGGTACGGGCCCCGGACCCGTACGTGTGGCGGCTCCCGGACCCGTACGACGCCCGCTGGCGCCGCTGGGACAGGCGCAACCGCGCGGTGGGCCACCGTCTGGCGTCCCCGCGCGAGGAGGAGTGCTGGCGGACCCCGCCCCCGCCCGGAGCGCCGCAGCCCTGGGGGACCTCGGACGACGTGGTGCGGCTCTACGTCCTCAGACCTTGAGGCTCCGCCGGACGCGGGCGATCACTTGCTGGGCGTCGACGCCGTAGACGGCGGACTCGGCCAGTGCGTCCCAGGCCCGGCGGTAGAGAGCGATCGTTTCGGCATCGTCGAGCCAGAGTTCGGCGTGCCAGTCCTCGACCGTGACCAGACGGTCGTCCAGTATCCAGAACCCGTTCCCGGCCGGCACGCGCAGTGGAGCCTCCAGAGGCACGATCCCGAGGTGGACGGTGTCCATACCCACGACACCGAGGAGCCGGTCCAATTGCGCGGCCAGCACCTCCGGCGCACAGACCTGGGACCGGAGCGCGGCTTCCCACATCACCAGGTTCAACCGCTTACCCGGGCGGTACAGCCATTCCTGCCGCTTCATACGGGCCCGCACCGCCTCCTCCGTGTCCTGCGGGGAGCGGCGGAGCCCCGCATGCGACACGAAGAGGCTTCTGGCGTAGTCGGCGGTCTGCAGGAGACCGTTGACAACGTGGTCGTCCCACACATGAAGCGTCCGAGACTCGCCGACGAGGGTATTCCACGTCTCCTGCACGGGGGCATGTCCTGCCGCGAGCAGTCGCCGCCAGGACCGGATGTGACTCTCGAAGCCCTTCAGCCGGGCCCGTAGCTCATCGAGGACGGCAGGCTGCCCCACCGCCTCGACCCACGCCTGAAGGTCGTCGTCGGTGGGCGTCTGCCTGCCGTTCTCCAGCTTGCTGACCTTCGACTGGGACCAGCCCAGCCGCTGGGCCAGTTCCGTACCGGTGAGCCGGCCAGGACTCTCGGCGCGCAACTCCCGCAGCCTCCGGCCCAGTTCCTCGCGCGCTCTCTGATAGTCCGTGCTCACCGGTACCCGCTCGTGCTCCTACATGTCGCCGCCCATCTCGGCCGTGAACTGCTCCCACGGTACGGCGTGATGCCACGCAGCATCCCGGATCATCGCGCAGCGCACCACCTCCGCGGGTTCCGTGACGAGGTCCACGTGCGTGAGCTGGTCGTCGTCATCGAACCGGAGGAAAGCGACGAGGCGGCTGTCGAACAGCCAGAAGTCCTCTGCGGGCAGCCGGAGTCGGTCCGCGTCGGCTCGCCACATGTTCCGGATGTCCTCGCCGAGGCCGATGTTCCAGCTCGCGTTGTCGAGAAGGAAACGTTGCCCAGTGGTGGCGGGCTGGTCCACAATGCGTACCCGCTCGATCCGCCTTCCCTGCCGGGTGTGGGCGCGCATCGTGTCACTCCACCAACTGAACAGGGCGTTCAGCTCCGTGTCCTCGCCGACCTTTCCGGTCGTGATGAACCTCTGCCAACGGTCGCTCGTCTCGTCGCTCGCATAGCGTCGACGCGTCTCCAACCGCCACGCGGTGTGCTCGAACTTGGTGAACAGACTGTCGAACTCGGCCAGATCGATCGTACGCACCTGTCGCGTCCGTTCCTTCGGGGCCCAGTCGACCAGTAAGTCCCGTGGGACGACGATCGCGACCTCACCCTCCGACAGGCGCTGAAGCTGAGCGACGTCATCCGGGTCAGCGAGGGGTGGCCCATGCACGATCACCTCCCCCGTGTCCAGGTCCTCGTGCACGGAGGGACAACCTTTCACTCCGCTTCCCGTCCCGTTGAACCGCAACCTGCGCACCACGTTCAGCACCCCCTAGGTGTCGACGATGTTGGTAGGCACAGCCTGTCGGTACCTCTGGGTGAATGTCCATGTATACAGAGTGAGCACACGAGAATAACCGAGAATATTCGGCTCGGCTCTTTCGCTGCTCTCCCTGCCTTCGACCCCAGGGCGATCACCCCGCTCCCCGGCACGGTTCGGCCTGGCTCTCTGAACTTCTCCGTCTCCCGGCCGGGCAGGGCGGGCCCCCGCCCCTGCCCGGCCCAACACCCGAACCCACACGCCCACCCACACCCACACCCACACCCACACCCGGCAGGATCCCGGTGCACCACCACGGCTACCTGTGGACCGGCCCGAAGGCCGCCTTCGACCAGGAGGCGTTGCGTCGGCCCCCTCACCCCGAACCGCCCCCGCCCGGAAGCAGGCCGGAGCTGATCCAGCGCCATCGCGAGGTGGCCGCGGAGTTCCCGCGCTGCGACCTGCCGCCGGCCGAGACGGCGTACTGGCTCGTGAAGCCGCGCTCGCTGGTTCGCGGCACCTGGCCGGACCCGGACGAAGCAGCCGCCTGGCTCGGCCGCGAACTGGCCGCGCATACGCCCCGGTTCGCCGCACGGGCCGACCGGGACGCCGGCCGGCAGGCCGCTCTCGTCGCGTCCCTCGCCGGGCACCTGAGGTCGGGCGGCGACCTGGCCCTGGGGTATTACCTGGAACGCCCCTCGTTCCTGTCGCTCGCCCTGGTGGCCTGTTCCCCGAACCGTTCCCGGCCCGATCTGCGCTGCCCGCTGGGGAGTTGAGGAGGGCCGGAGGGGGTCAGCGTCGGCGGCGCAGTCGCCGGAAACCGAAGACCGCGGCGAGCAGCGCGGCCAGTGCCACGGCGCCCACCTTCGCGCTTCCGCTCATCGAGCCGCCGCCCCCGTCGCCGGAGGCCGAACCCCCGCCCTGGGAAGGGGACTTGCCGTCGGAGCCGCCGGAGCCGCCGGCGCCGGGGGCGTCCTCGGGCTGTACGGAGCTGTCCGCGCCCTCGCTGCCGTACATGAGCTTCGTGCCGTCCGTGGTGTACGTGATGGACTCGCCCTGCCGCTGGAGGGGCACGTTCAGGCGGTCCTCGCGTTTGATGCGGCCGCCGTTCCAGTCGTAGAGGATGCCGCCGAAGTAGCCGCGTACGGCCAGGTGTCGGCCGTCCGGCGAGAACGCGCCGTCGGTCACCCACAGGTCGACGGGCGCGACGGGCCTGAAGACGTTGGTGCCGGTCGCCGAGAGCCGGGCGGGGCCCTCGTAGAGGTGGCCGCCGTCCTCGTCCTTGTCGGCGATGTACACCCGGCCCGTCTTCGGGTGGACCATCAGCGCCTCGGCGTTGCGCGGGCCGTCGGAGTACTTCACGACGTACTGGGTGGCGCGGATCGTCTGGTCCTTGAGGACCTTCGGCTCCGGCAGCTTGTAGATCCACACGTGGTCCCACTTGCCGCCGAGGTTGTCGCCGATGTCACCGACGTACAGGTCGCCGTCGGGGCCCAGCGAGATCGCCTCGACGTCCCGGGGCGCGCCGACCCCGCTCATGGTGACCCGCGCGACGGTCTCGCCCGTTCGGCCGTCCACCGCGTACAGGTAGGGGCCGTCGTCGCTGTCGTTGTGGGTCCAGTACACGCCCGGGTGGACGCGGGAGGCGGCGAGGCCGCTGGACTCGGTGATCCGGGGGTCCTTGATGGTGAAACCGCCGTCTCCGCCGTCGGCGAGGGCCGGTGCCGCGAAGGCGACCGACGCGGCGGCGGCAACCGAGGCGAGGGCGACGGCGGCGGTCCCGGGACGGGTTCCGAGACGGAACGAGGGCGATCGGCGCATGGCCCAAGCCTGCCACCCCACCGGCCCGTTCACGTCAGCGGCGCCCCCGGGGCAACCCGTCGGCGAAGGCCCGCCGGCGCCAGGACCGCGCCAGGACAGTCGCGGGACCGCGCCAGAACAGTGGCAGGCCTCACACCGGGAGCGGCCATCGCGCCCCCACTGATCGTCCATGATGAGCGGATGCTCAGGTTCATGCCCGTCGGGGACTCCATGACGATCGGTAGCGCGGGCGAACACACATGGCGCTACCGGATGTGGCAGCACCTGCGGGCGACCTACGGGGGCCCGTTCAAGATCGTCGGGCCGCGCGAGACGCTCTACGACAAGGCGACCGGGGCGCCGGACTCCTACGAGTACGCCGACCCGGACTTCCCGCGCGCCCACCTGGCGGGCTGGGGCGAGGGCTGGCAGCACATGGCGCCGGTCATCCGCGAGACGGTCCGCGCGCAGCGCGCCGACGTCCTGCTGGTCTCCCTCGGCCTGATCGACCTCGGCTTCTACACCAACGCCGTGCAGACGGCCGACAACGCCCGCGTGTTCGTCACCGAGGCGCGGGCCGCGAACCCGCGCGTGCGGATGGTGCTGCTGCCGGTGATACCGAACGTCCGCGCCGAGTCCGACGCGCCCTTCGCCGCCGAGGTCGCCGCGTTCAACGAACTGCTCGCCAAGACGGTCGCCGACCTGGACGAACCCCGCTCCCCGCTGCTGCTCGCGTCCCCGCCCCCGTCGTACGACATCACCTTCGACACCTACGACGGCACCCACCCGAACGCGAGCGGCGAGCACAAGATCGCGGAGGGTTTCGCGGAGGCGATGTACCAGGCCTGGGACCTGGGCGAGCCGTACGCGGCGCTCACGTCCTGAGAGTGCCCGAAGTGCCCGGGGTGCCTTGGACGGCCGGGGCGGCACCCTTGCTTCGAGCGGGCTCCAAGGCGTTGGCTGGGGACCCATGAAGTACACACAGCTCGGACGCACAGGGCTCAAGGTCAGCCGGCTCGTCCTCGGCACCATGAACTTCGGACCGCAGACCGACGAAGGCGACAGCCACGCCATCATGGACGCGGCGCTGGACGCGGGCATCAACTATTTCGACACGGCCAACGTGTACGGCTGGGGCGAGAACAAGGGCCGTACCGAAGAGATCATCGGGAGCTGGTTCGCGCGGGGCGGCGACCGGCGCGAGCGGACGGTCCTCGCCACCAAGGTGTACGGGAACATGGGCGCCGAGGGCGAGCCGTGGCCCAACCAGGACAAGCTGTCCGCCCTGAACATCCGGCGGGCGGTCGACGCCAGCCTCAAGCGGCTGCAGACCGACTACATCGACATCTACCAGTTCCACCACGTCGACCGGTCGACGCCGTTCGAGGAGATCTGGCAGGCGATCGACGTCCTCGTGCAGCAGGGCAAGATCCTCTACGTCGGGTCCAGCAACTTCCCCGGCTACAAGATCGCGCAGGCCAACGAGATCGCCGCGCGCCGCTCCGGCACCATCGGCCTGGTCAGCGAGCAGTGCCTGTACAACCTGGCCGAACGGCGCGCCGAGATGGAGGTCATCCCGGCGGCACGGGAGTACGGGCTCGGGGTGATCCCCTGGTCGCCGCTGAACGGCGGGCTGCTGGGCGGGGTCATCAGGAAGCAGGTCGAGGGCGGCCGGCGAGCGAGCGGCCGGTCCGCCGACGCCCTCGCCGACACGGCCGTACGCGACCGGATCCAGGCGTACGAGGACCTGCTCGACAAGCACGGTCTGGAGCCCGGCGAGGTGGCCCTGGCGTGGCTGCTGACCCGTCCCGGGGTGACCGGCCCGATCGTCGGCCCGCGCACGGCGGAACAGCTGGAGTCGGCGCTGCGGGCGGTGGAGCTGGAGCTGTCGCAAGAGGTGCTGGACGGCCTCGACGAGATCTTCCCGGGCCCGGGGCCGTCTCCGGAGGCCTTCGCCTGGTAGGACGCGAGGCGTTCACCCGGTAGGGACGCGAGGCGTTCGCCCGGTAGGGCGCGAGGCGTTCGCCCGGTAGGGCGCGAACCGGCCGGGGCGCGCCCGGGTCTGGCGGTGGCGGGGGTTACCTGACCGCCGCCGCCAGGGCCACCACGACGAACATCAGCACGAGCACACCGGCCATGATCCGGTTTCGGGTCTTCGGGTTCACGGCATCGAGGTTAACCGGCCGTCCGCCCGGCGCTGTCGCCCGCCCCCAGCGGCAGCGCGGCCAGCGTCTCGTAGCGGGGCCGCTCGCCGGGGGTTCCGGAGGCGGGCAGGTTGCTGCGGACGAGACACAGCTCCCGCACCGTCCAGGTACGCCCGGTGAAGCCGTCCAGGGCGGCGAGGTACGGCGTGAAGTCGGCGCCCGCGCGGCTGCGGGCCAGGGTGAGGTGGGGCCGGTAGGCGCGGTGCTCCTCCATCGCGACGCCCGCCTTGCGTCCGGCGGCCTCCGCGCGGGCCGCCAGCAGCCGGATGCCGTCGAGGTCCCCGGTCGCCCCGGCCCACAGGGCACGTCCGCCGAAGTGACCGCCGCCGCGCAGGGCCAGCTCGAAGGGCGCGGTGCGGTGCGCGGCCCGGGTCAGCCGCTCGGTGAGACCGGCCGCGGTGGCCTCGGCGACCTCCCCGTAGAAGGCGAGGGTGAAGTGCCAGCCGGAGCGGCCCGTCCAGCGCAGCGCCTCCGCGCCCGGCACGCCCCGCAACCGGTCGGCCGCCACGGCGAGTTCACGCACCGCGCCGGCGGGCGGCAGCACGGCCGCGAAGAGTCTCATACGGCCACTTTCCCAGGTACGGGCGATCGGGCACGGGCGATCGGGCACGGGCGATCAGGGAGCGGCGGGCGGTCGGAGAACGGCGGTCAGCCGGACGGAAAGGGACCCGCTCCGGTAGGAGACGGCCGGCCCCCTCACCACGAGAGGGCCGGCCGGCGTCTCACACGGTGGCGAGTTGCTCCTCGGTACGGGCGCCGGCCCGCGGCACGAAGCGGACGCGCGGTGCGCCCCGGTGCCAGCCGAGCGAGACGCGCAGGCCGCCGAGGCGGGCCAGGACCAGGCCGATCGCGGTCGCCGCGGCCATCGAGACGAGGCCGCCGAGCGCGAAGCCGACCCGGGGGCCGTAGGCGTCGGTGACCCAGCCGACCAGCGGTGCGCCGAGCGGGGAGCCGCCCATGAAGACCATCATGAACAGCGCCATGACCCGGCCGCGCATGGCCGGGTCGGTGGCCATCTGGACCGAGGTGTTCGCGGTGACGTTGACCGTCAGGCCCGCGATGCCGATCGGGACCATCAGCAGGGCGAACAGCCACAGCGAGGGTGCCGTCGCGGCGACCACTTCGAGCGCGCCGAAGGCGACGGCCGCCGCGATCAGCACGCGCAGCCGGGCGGTGCCGCGCCGGGCCGCGAGCAGCGCGCCGGCCAGCGAGCCGACCGCCATCAGCGTGTTGAAGAGGCTGTAGGCGCCGGCGCCCGCGTGGAAGGTGTCGTCCGCGTACGCCGACAGCCAGACCGGGAAGTTGAACCCGAAGGTGCCGATGAACCCGACCAGGACGATCGGCCAGATCAGGTCCGGGCGCCCGGCGACATAGCGCAGGCCCTCGCGGAGCTGGCCCTTGCCGCGCGGGGTCCGCTCCACGACGTGCAGTTCGCGGGCGCGCATCAGCAGCAGGCCGCCGATGGGCGCGACGAACGACAGGCCGTTGAGGAGGAAGGCCCATCCGGTGCCGACCCCGGTGATCAGGAGTCCGGCGACGGCGGGGCCGACCAGGCGGGCGGACTGGAAGTTGGCCGAGTTCAGGCTGACCGCGTTCTGGAGCTGGCCGGGTCCGACCATCTCGGAGACGAAGGACTGGCGGGCCGGGTTGTCCACGACGGTGGCGAGACCGACTGCGAACGCGGCGAGGTAGACGTGCCAGACCTGGACGTGTCCGGAGAGGGTGAGGAAGGCGAGCGCCAGGCCGGTGAGGGCCATCGCGGACTGGGTGACCAGCAGCGTGGGCCGCCGGGGCAGCCGGTCGACGAGGACACCGCCGTACAGGCCGAACAGGAGCATCGGCAGGAACTGGAGGGCGGTGGTGATGCCGACGGCCGCGGAGGAGCCGGTCAGGCTGAGCACCAGCCAGTCCTGGGCGATGCGCTGCATCCAGGTGCCGGTGTTGGAGACGACCTGCCCCATGAAGAAGAGCCGGTAGTTCCGCACCTTCAGCGAACTGAACATGGAGGAGGCGGAACGGGAGCCGGCCCGAGGGGCGCGGGGGGAGGTCCCGGCGTCCGCCGGGGAGGAGGTCTCGGCCGGGTCCGGGGGTGTGCCGGCGCCGGACGGGGGCGTGACCGCCGGGGCCGGGGGTGTGCCAGCGCCGGACGGGGGCGTGACCGCCGGGTCCGGGGGTGTGCCCGCGCCGGACGGGGACGTGACCGCCGGGGCCGGGGAGTCGTGGGTGGGCGGGGAGTCGTGGGTGGCTGGTGCGGGGGCGGAGTCTGCTCCGGGTCCCGTACTCAAAAGGGCTCGCCTCCGGGGAGTCGTGGACGTCGGCGTCATGGGGGGCGTCGGCGCTTGCTGGGGGGGCGGCCCCCGCCGGTCGGGACGGGCGGGGGCCGGTGCTGCGGGTCAGATGTGGGCGAGCTTCTCCAGGACGGGCGCGGCCTCGCGCAGCTTGGCCCACTCGTCCTCGTCGAGGGCCTCGACCAGCCCGGCCAGGAACGCGTTCCGCCGGCGGCGGCTCTCTTCGAGCATGGCCTCCGCCTTGTCGGTCTGCGTCACGACCTTCTGGCGCCGGTCCTCGGGGTGCGGCTCCAGCCTGACCAGGCCCTTGGCCTCCAGGAGCGCGACGATGCGCGTCATCGACGGGGGCTGCACGTGCTCCTTGCGGGCCAGCTCGCCGGGCGTGGCGGTGCCGCAGCGGGCGAGGGTGCCGAGCACCGACATCTCGGTCGGGCTCAGCGACTCGTCGACCCGCTGGTGCTTGAGTCGGCGCGACAACCGCATCACTGCGGATCGCAAGGCGTTCACGGCGGCCTCGTCGTCGCCCTGGGTGAGGTCAGGCATGTTCTTTAGCGTAACTCATTACTCTCGCTAAGGACCAACGGGGTGCCCGTGAACCACGCCACCGAATCCCCGCGTCACTCATATGAGTGAGCCGGATCCGGAAAGCGACGCGACGCCGGGCGGCGTGCGGCGACCCTCGACTCCATGGGGACCAGCGTGCTCAGCCTGCGTATAGACGGGGAGCTGCTCGACCGGCTCCGCCACCATGCCGCCAAACGCGGAATGAGCGTCCAGGACTATGTGGTCCGGACGCTCATTCGCGACGACTTCGACGAGCGGTTCCAGACCGCGGTCGAGGAGACGGAGAAGTTCTACGGGGTCACCTGAGCCGGCGCCTCCGTACCGGCGACCCCCGCCGGTACCGGCTCAGGTCAGCCCGAGGGCCGGCTCAGTCAGGCCGAGGGCCAGCTCAGGTCAGGCCGAGGGCCGGCATCAGGTAGTAGAAGGTGAACACCGCCGACACCACGTACAGCGCGACCGGGATGTCCCGCCCGCGGCCCGCCGCGAGGCGCAGCACCACGAAGGTGATGAAGCCCATGCCGATGCCGTTCGTGATCGAGTACGTGAACGGCATCATCATCATCGTCACGAAGGCCGGGATGGCGATCGTGTAGTCCGCCCAGTCGATCTCCTTGATCGAGTGGGACAGGATCAGGAAGCCGACCGCGATGAGCGCGGGGGTGGCGGCCTGGGACGGGACCATCGTGGCGACGGGGGTCAGGAAGAGGGCGACGGCGAAGAGCGCGCCGGTGACCACGTTCGCGAAGCCCGTGCGGGCGCCCTCGCCGACACCGGCCGTGGACTCCACGAAGCAGGTGGTGGCCGACGAGGAGGAGGCGCCGCCCGCGGCGACCGCGATGCCGTCGACGAAGAGGACCTTGTTGATGCCGGGCATGTTGCCCTGGGCGTCGGTCAGCTTGGCCTCGTCGCTGATGCCCATGATCGTGCCCATCGCGTCGAAGAAGCACGACAGCAGCACGGTGAAGACGAAGAGGACGCCGGTCAGCACGCCGACCTTGCCGAAGCCGCCGAAGAGGCTGACCTTGCCGACGAGGCCGAAGTCCGGGGTGGCGACCGGGTTGCCTGGCCACTTGGGGGTGGTCAGGCCCCAGGACGGGACCTTGGCGACGGCGTTCACGATCACCGCGACGACGGTCATGGTGACGATCGAGATGAGGATCGCGCCCGGCACCTTGCGCACCATCAGGGCGAGCGTGAGGAGCGTGCCGAGGATGAAGACCAGGACCGGCCAGCCGGTGAGGTGGCCGTCGCCGCCGAGCTGGAGCGGCACGGTGGTCTGGGCGACGTCCGGGATACGGGAGACGAAACCGGAGTCGACCAGGCCGATCAGCATGATGAACAGGCCGATGCCGATCGCGATGCCCTTGCGCAGGCCGAGCGGCACCGCGTTCATGACCCGCTCGCGCAGGCCGGTGGCGACCAGCAGCATCACCACGAAGCCGGCGAGGACGACCATGCCCATGGCGTCCGGCCAGGACATCCGGGGGGCGAGCTGGAGGGCGACGACGGTGTTCACGCCGAGGCCCGCGGCGAGCGCGATCGGCACGTTGCCGATGACGCCCATGAGGAGCGTGGTGAACGCGGCGGTCAGCGCGGTCGCGGTGACGAGCTGCCCGTTGTCGAGGTGGTGCCCGTACATGTCCTTCGCGCTGCCCAGGATGATCGGGTTCAGCACGATGATGTAGGCCATCGCGAAGAAGGTGGCGAAGCCGCCGCGGATCTCGCGCGGGAGGCTGGAGCCCCGCTCGGAGATCTTGAAGTAGCGGTCGAGGGCGCTCTGCGCGGACCGGGACTCCGGCTCCTGCGGGGCGGGGGCCTTGGTGGCGGCCGAGGTGGACATGCGGGTCCTCAAACGTGCGGGGGAAGGGGGAACATGATCAAGTCTGGCCGGGGTCGGATCACCGACGGGTTTCCCCCAGGTTTCCGTTGGTGTTTCGTACGAACACAACCAGCCAGGCGTGGACGGTTTCAGTATGAACATATGAGTCCGAAATCGCTATCTCCGCGCGTAGACCATTGGTATACAAGGGCAGGCGCCCGGAATCGGGCGGGAAACCGGGCCGGCGCGGGTGCGGGCGAAGGGCCGGAGCGAGCTCCTCGTAAGCTGTGCGCATGGCGAAGTGGACCCCCAAGCACGAGGCGCCGGAGCCCCTGGAGGGCCCCGTCGTCGCCACCATCACGGGCGGCACGATCCTCTGGTTCGTCCTCTTCCTGGTGCAGCTCCCGTTCTACGGCTGGTTCGACGACCACGGGCACCTGTGGTGGCTGTGGACCTGCCTGGCCGGCGCGGGCCTCGGCCTGATCGGCATCTGGTACGTCCGCAGGCGCGACGCCGCCATCAAGCGCTCCCAGGGAACCCCCTCCCCCGCGACGCCCCCCGTGACGGAGTAACGCGCCCCCGCCCGGCACCCCCCGGGACTCCCCTACGCCCAGGGCAGCATTCCCCGGCGGGCCCGTCATCCCCAGGTCGGATCTTCGCGGCGCTCGGCGGGTGAAGCCGTATCCGCGCACGTACCGTCGAATGCATGACCCATATCGACGCGGGCGCCGGACTCGATCCCGTACACCCCGTGCCCATACCCGCGTCCCGGCGGGCGGCGGGGCTGACCGCCGCCGAGGTGGCCGAACGCGTCGCGCGCGGCGAGGTCAACGACGTCCCCGTGCGCAGCAGCCGCTCCGTCGCCGAGATCGTCCGGGCCAACGTCTTCACCCGGTTCAACGCGATCATCGGCGTGCTCTGGCTGATCATGCTGGCCGTCGCGCCGTTCCAGGACAGCCTGTTCGGCTACGTGATCATCGCCAACACCGGGATCGGCATCATCCAGGAGTGGCGGGCCAAGAAGACCCTGGACTCGCTCGCGGTGATCGGCGAGGTGAAACCGACCGTCCGCCGGGACGGGGCCGCCGCCGAGGTCAGCGCCTCCGAGATCGTGCTCGGCGACCTCATCGAGATCGGGCCCGGCGACAAGGTCGTCGTGGACGGCACCTGCGCGGAGGCCGACGGGCTGGAGATCGACGAGTCGCTGCTCACCGGCGAGGCCGACCCCGTCGTCAAGCACCCCGGGGACGCCGTGATGTCCGGCAGCTTCGTGGTCGCGGGCGGCGGCGCGTTCACCGCCACGAAGGTCGGCCGGGAGGCGTACGCGGCGCAGCTCGCGGAGGAGGCCTCCCGGTTCACGCTCGTCCAGTCCGAGCTGCGCACCGGCATCTCCACGATCCTCAAGTACGTGACGTGGATGATGGTCCCGACCGCCATCGGCCTGGTGATCAGCCAGCTCGTCGTCAAGGAGCACGGCTTCAAGGACTCGGTCGCGCGGACGGTCGGCGGGATCGTGCCGATGGTCCCCGAGGGGCTGGTGCTGCTCACCTCCGTCGCCTTCGCGATCGGGGTCGTCCGGCTCGGCCGGAAACAGTGCCTCGTGCAGGAACTCCCCGCCATCGAGGGCCTCGCCCGCATCGACACCGTCTGCCTCGACAAGACCGGCACCCTCACCGAGGGCGGCATGGACGTCACCGAGCTGCGCCCGCTGGACGGCGCCGACGAGGGTTACGTCCGTAGGGTGCTCGGCGCGCTCGGCGCCTCCGATCCACGGCCCAACGCCTCCCTCCAGGCGATCATCGCCGCCTACCCGGACAACGGGGAGTGGCACCGCACCCAGGCCCTGCCCTTTTCCTCCGCCCGCAAGTACAGCGGCGCCGCGTTCGACGAGGGCGACGGACGGTCGAGCGCCTGGCTGCTCGGCGCCCCCGACGTACTGCTCGCCGACGGCGACCCGGCGCTCGCGGAGACCGAGCGGCTCAACGAGGCCGGTCTGCGGGTGCTGCTGCTCGCCTCGACCACCAAGGACCTGGAGGACCCCGGGGTGAAGGAGGCGGCCCGGCCCGCCGCGCTGGTCGTCCTGGAGCAGCGGCTGCGCCCCGACGCGGCCGAGACGCTGCGCTACTTCGCCGAGCAGGACGTCAAGGCCAAGGTCATCTCCGGGGACAACGCGGTGTCGGTGGGCGCGGTCGCCGACAAGCTCGGGCTGACCGGCGAGGTCGTGGACGCGCGCCGGCTGCCCTCCGAGCAGCGGGAGATGGCGAAGTCGCTGGAGAAGGGCACGGTGTTCGGCCGGGTCACCCCGCAGCAGAAGCGGGACATGGTCGGCGCGCTCCAGTCACGCGGCCACACCGTCGCGATGACCGGCGACGGCGTGAACGACGTGCTCGCCCTCAAGGACGCCGACATCGGGGTCAGCATGGGCTCGGGGTCCGAGGCGACCCGCGCGGTGGCCCAGATCGTGCTGCTCAACAACAGCTTCTCGACGCTGCCCTCGGTGGTCGGGGAGGGCCGCCGGGTCATCGGGAACATCACCCGGGTCGCGACGCTGTTCCTGGTCAAGACGGTCTACTCGGTGCTGCTGGCGGTGCTGGTGGTGTGCTGGCAGGTCGAGTACCCGTTCCTGCCGCGCCATCTGACCCTGCTGTCCACCCTGACCATCGGCGTCCCGGCGTTCTTCCTCGCCCTCGCGCCCAACAAGGAGCGCGCGAAACCCCACTTCGTACGGCGGGTGATGCGGTACTCGGTCCCCGGCGGGGTCGTCGCGGGCGCCGCGACCTTCGTGACGTATCTGATCGCCCGGCACCACTACACCGGGGACGGCTCGCTGGACGCCGAGACGAGCGCGGCGACGCTGACGCTGTTCCTGATCTCGATGTGGGTGCTCGCGATCATCGCCCGCCCCTACACCTGGTGGCGGGTCTGCCTCGTCGCCTCGATGGGCGGGGCGTTCCTGCTGGTGCTCGTCGTGCCCTGGCTCCAGCACTTCTTCGCGCTGAAGCTGGTGGGGACGACGATGCCGTGGATCGCGGTGCTGATCTCGGTGGTCGCGGCGGCCGTCCTCGAATTCCTGTGGAGGTGGGTCGACCGCCGCGTTCCCGCGTGAGAAGGGGTTACTTCACGTCGACGTAGTCACCCGAGGCCTTGACGGCCGGGGTGGTCGAGGTGCCCGCGAAGCTGTAGCGGAAGTAGCCGTCGACGGTGGCCTTCGTGGTCGTCTTCAGGTTGCCCTTGGAGTCCGACTTCACCGTCTTGAGCGTGGTGTACGTGGTGCTGTTCTTCTTGCGGAACTGGAGCTGCACCGACTGGGCGGTGTAGCCCGCGTACTTGGCGGTGTCCCAGTTGGCGCGGGACAGCAGGCCGGTGACCGTGACGGTCTTGCCCTTCTTGACCGGCTCGGGGGAGGCGTTGACCGTGAGCCGGGAGTAGCGCTGGACGTTGGGCGAGGTGAAGCCGCCCTGGTCCGCGTAGCCGACCTTGCTCAGGTCGGCGTTGCCGTTCTGCGGCTGGCCGTTGTACGCGATGGCGAGGGCGCCGGCCTTCCAGGCGCCGGCGTCCGCGTTGATGAGGTCCTCGGGGTAGATGTCGATGTCGCCCTTGCAGGAGGCGGCGGTCGCCGAGGTGGCGGTGCAGGTCGCCGGGTAGTCGCCGAAGAGCATGTTGTCCGGCGTGTCGAAGGCGCCCTTGTAGAGGTAGGGGCCGGTCAGGAAGTCGTCGGCGGTGATGTCGACGTCGGCGCCGTGCTTGAGGGTGTAGGTGACCGGGATGGTCACCTGCTTGGTGGTGCCGACGGGGATGGCCTTGCCACCGTTGACCTTGACGCCGGAGAAGGTGACGTCCAGGTCGTACGGGACGCCGGTGGGGCCGGTCTTGCCGGTGTACACGGACTTGCCGGCGCCGGTGTGGCCGGCGGCCTCCCGCACCTTTGCGACGTCCGCGCGGTAGGACGCGGAGCCGTCGGCCTGCGCGGCCGGAACGGCGAGGGCGGACAGGGCCAGGGCGCCGGTGACGGCGGCCACGGTGGCACGTATGCGCATGCGATCCCCAGGTGGAGAAAGGGGCCCGGCCGGTGGTCGTCGCCGGTGGTCGTCCCTCGCGGTTCGTCCGCACCAGGGGCCCAAGTGATCGTGGAGTCTGTTGACTCGGATGATCAGATCGGCGACCCGGGTGAATAGTTGTACGGCTGATGGAGATTTCGTGTGGACGTGACGGAGATCACGGCGGGGCGGGCGGCGAAACCGCCCGCCCCTTTTCGCGAAAGCTCCCGGGACACGGCCCCGGGGCGTCAGTCGAACCAGCGGTCCCGCGCCAGTTCCTCCGTGCGGGACGGGTCCTCCAGCAGGGCGGCGACCTCGAAGCGGCGCGGCCACTGGCCCGCGGCCCAGGCGAGCCCGGCGGCCACGCCCTCCAGGGTCGCCGCGTGCAGCACCCCGTCGCGGGTGCGCCGCCAGTCCAGCTCCGTGCCGTCCACGACGAGTTCCTCGTGCTCCACGTACGAGGCGGGCGTCGCCGGGCCCAGCAGGAGCCGTACGGACTCCGGCACCTCGTGCTCGACGCCCTCGGAGGTGACCTCGCCGGTCACGGACTCGCTCAGCCGCCGCACCTGGAACAGCTCGGCCAGCTCCGCGGCCCGCGCCGGGCGCACCGGCAGCAGCGGCACGCCCTCGGTGAAGGCCAGCAGGTCGGGCGAGTCCACGACCACGGCGTCCGCCGCGTCCACCACCCGCACCTCGCCGTCCACGACGGCCCGCAACTCGTCCGGCAGGGTGACCTGTTCGGGGTCGAGGTCGGCCAGCGCGCCGTAGAGGGCGTGCAGTTGGGCGCCGGAGACCTCGCGGTCCGGGTCGGCGAGCCGGTCCAGGAGTTCGGCCGCGCCGCCCGGCTCGTCCAGCAGGGCGGCGACCGTGGTGCGCACGCCGAGAGCGCGCAGCACCTGCTCGTCGTCGAAGCCGGTCGCGTCGGCCTCGTCGTACAGTCCGCGCAGCAGCGGGTCGCCGCCCGCGGCGCGCAGACCGGCCGGGCGGCGCCCGTCGAGCACCGGGTGCCCGCGCAGCCACCAGGCCGTGTACGGCCGCACGACCTCGTGCGTGCCGTCGGGCAGCAGGACGCGCATCTGCTGGGTGATGGCGTCCCGCAGCGGCGGCTTCGCGAGCAGCGCGAGAGCCTGCGGCCACCGGTCGTCGTCCACCAGGTCCAGGTCCCGTACGGCGACGATCTCGGTGGCGACGGGCGGCACCGGCGAGTCGGGCAGCCGGTCGAGGACGTCCTCGCACCACACGTCGACCGCGTCCAGCAGGCCCGCGTCGTCGGGTTCGGCGAAGTCCCCCTCGCGGGGCTCCAGTTCGTCCGGGTCGAGGACGACGTCGGTGGCCCGCACCAGGGCGAAGCCGGCCTGCACCCCGCAGGCGGCGAGCGGCCGCGTACCCCAGCGGTCGGCCAGTTCGGCGTCCACGAAGGCGAGTTCGCCCTCGCGCATGACCTGGGCGAACGGGCTTCCCGGCAGCACGAGTTCACCGGCGGGGGCGAGTTCGCCCTCCTCGTCGGGCAGGGCCAGCGCGCCGAGCCAGGGCTCGTCGCCCGGTTCGAGACCGGCGTCGCGCACCAACGCCAGTACGGTGTCCGCGAGTTCCTCGGTGTCCGGGGTGTCCTCGTCCCAGCCGCCGCCGTCGTCGTCCAGCGAGGCGGCCACCGCGGCCCGCACCTGCGGGGTGGTGAGCACCGAGCGGGGCGTCGCGGGCAGCGCGCCCAGCTTCTCCAGGAGCGGGTGCGCGGCAGCCGGGTGCGCGACCTTCAGGCCGAGCCGGGCCAGCGTCTCCGGCGCCACCAGCGAACCGTCCGCGGTGGGCAGCAGCACCTGGCGCGGCCCGATCGTGGTGCGGCCGTCGGCCAGCGGCACGGGCAGCCCGGTCAGCCGGTCCGGGTCCACCCCGGCGAGACTGTCGTACAGGCGGTGCCACCAGCCCGGTTCCTTCTCCAGGCCGGCCAGCCGGTCCACCGCCTCGGTGAGCGGAACCCGGGCCACGCCCAGCGTCCGCAGTTCGACGCGGCGCTCCAGGCCGGCGGGCAGCAGGCTCGGCAGCACCTCGGCGAGGACTCGGACCGTCTCGGCGCCCGCGCCCTCCACCACCTCCGCGTCACGCGGCCGCAGCGCGGCCGGCTGCTCCGCGGGGCCGCTGCCCGGCCAGTCCGCCGGGGACTCGGCCACGGGCGTCTCGTCCGGCGGGGCGGCGGGCGGCAGGAACGCGGTGCGCGGCAGCCGGTCCAGGACGGCCCGGCGCAGCGCGCCGTCCAGCTCGCCCTTGCCGAGCGGCCCCGGCACCAGGTCGATGATCACGGCGCCGACCGGCCGCCACGCGGCGAGCAGCTCCGCGTAGGCGTCCGCCGCCCGCTCCACCAGGAAGTCGGTCAGCGGCCCGGGGGCCGCGTGCCGCCGGGTGGTGTCCAGCGGGAGGGACGCGATGAGCAGCGCCGGCACCCCGAGGGCCTCGTCGCTGGGGGTCGGCGCGTGTACGACGGGGGCGGTACGCGGCCGGGCCGGGGCGCCGTCCGCGTCGACGGGGACGGCCCAGGTCACCGACCAGTGGGGCCGCAGCCGCTCCTCGACGGGACGGTCGGCGAGCAGGGCGGGGTCGAGGGGGCCGTGGTGGGCGACGGTGCGGTAGCGGGTGGTGCCGTCGCGGGAGTCGTGGATGGTGACGAGGGCGTGGGTGTGGGCGGCGCGGGGGCCGGCCCCGGAGAGGGCCCCTCCGACGCGACCGTCACCGCCGACGCGGCTGTCGCCCTCGGTGTGACTGGCGCCCTCGGCCTGACCGGCGCCCTCGGCCTGACCGCGGCCCTCGGCCTGACCGGCGTCTCCGTCCTCGGGCCGCTCGCGGCGGAGCGTACGTACCTCTGCGTCCCCGGTCTCGATGACGACCTCCGCCAGGCCGGGCAGGGCCAGCAGCAGGGCGTCGTCGACGGTCCGCAGCAGGCGCTCGGCGAGGGCCTCGGCGGCGGCGTCCCGCAGCGGCAGAATCACCGCCGTGTCGTACGGGTCCGGGGCGGTGCCCTCGGCCGCGAACGGCAGCCGCAGCAGCGGCACATGGCCGTCGCGGCGGCGGATCTCCTCGCCGAGACCCGCGCTGTCGCCCGCGGTGCCCGCGGCGAGGTCGCGGGCCTCGGCGAGCGACCAGCGGACGCCGCCGTGCCGGCCGACGACGGCGGGCTCGTCCGTGACCGCGAGGACCGAGGCGAAGCCGACGCCGAACCGGCCGACGGCCGTGTCGTGGGCGTCCCGCTTCGCGGAGGCGCGCAGGGTCGACAGCGACTCAACACCCGCGGCGTCGAGCGGGGCGCCGGTGTTGGCCGCGACCAGGACGCCGTCGCGCAGGGTGAGGCGGAGGCGGCCGGGGGTGCCGGCGCGGGCCGCGGCGTCGGCGGCGTTCTGGGCCAGCTCCACGACGAGGCGGTCACGGTAGCCGCCGAGGACGAGGTCCTCCTCCGCGTTGGCGTCCTCGCGGAACCGGGCGGGGCTGGCCGCCCAGGCGTCGAGCACGCCGCGGCGCAGACGCGCCGTGCCGAACGGGTCGGCGCCCTCGGCCGCCGGCCGCACGAACTTACTCACGGATTCACTCTCCCTCTCGGGTGACGCGACCGCCCCACGAGGGCACGGCTCGCGCCACGAAGGTACCGCGCACTCTCCCGCGCCTCCGCCGGCCATCTGATGTACCACCGCCACGGCCCCTTACGCCGGAGGGGCAGGAGATCCAGCCCCTCCGGCGTTTGAGGAGCGGGGGTCCGGGGGGGGCGGAGCCCCAGGGGCGGAGGGGCGAAAGGAGGCTGCGGAGGGGGCGAAAGAAAGCTGCTGGCAACCCCGGTGAAAGTCCCCCCGGGGACCAGGAAGCGGCCCCCGTCGGGAAGGGGAACGTCAGGAGTGGCCCAGATCTGACGTGGAGTCGTCGGGAGACGCGGACACCGACCCGGAGTCGGGGGCGGGACGAAGGGGGAACGGGTCCACCCGGGTCTCGTCGATCACCGGCGGAGCCGGCCGGGGCGGCGCCGGCATCACCGCGGCCTCGGAATGCCCCCCACACCCGTACGCGAGCGACACCACATGCCCGTCGGCCGGAGAGAACTCGTTCGCGCACACCCCGAACGCCTGCCCGAGGGACCCGCCGATCCGGTTGAGGAACCCGCAGCTCACGCACGTCGCGGGCGCGGCCTGCGCCATCGCGGTCTTGGGCCCGTACGCCTCTTCCCACCGGTCGGCCGCGACATGCAGGCCGTAGCGGGACAGGACACGGGCCCGGCGCAGCCCCAGCTCCTCGGCGACCGCGGCGATGGACCCCCGGCGCGGAGCCATCGGAAGGTTCGCGGGGCTCCCCGCGGTCACCTCGATGTCCTCGGCCTCCACCAGCTCGGCCATGTCGTCCGAGATGGCCGAGTTCGGCGCGGGTTCGTCCTCGCCGGAGAAGCCGGGCTCCAGCCGGAGGTCCTCGGCGTCGGTGGGCAGCAGGTCCCCGGGGCCCATGTCACCGGGGCGGAGCCGCTCGCTCCACGGCACCCACTCGGGGGCGAGCAGCGCGTCGGTCCCCGGCAGCAGCACCGTCTCGTCGAGGGTGACGACCTTGGCGCGGGAGGCCCGGGCCACGGTGGACGCCCAGCGCCAGCCGCGGTACCCCGGTTCCTTGCACTCGAAGTAGTGCGTGACAACGCGGTCCCCCTCGGAGACCATCCCGAGGTGCTCGCCGACGACGCCGGGATAGGCGACTTCCTCGGCGGCCGTACGGGCGAGGTCGACCGCCTCGGCGCACAGGCGGTCAGGGGTGCGGCTTCGCGTTGTCGCTGCGCTCACAGGTATCGCTTCTCTCCTACGCCGTCTCACGGGTGCGCCATTCCTCCGGCGGGGGTGCGGACGGAGCGGACCGGTGGGCCGCGTCGACGTCCGCGCCCGATCGCACTCGGGCGCACCTACGCCATCCATTCTGCGGGATGGCCGAGAGGCGCGCGGCCGAGAACAATCGCCGCAGGCGCGTTACGCACGCTACCTTCTCCCGGCCCCTGGGCCCACACCGGCGGGCGTCTTCGGCGTTCCGCGCCGGGATCTTTGCCGCTCCGCGACGTGCCGCCCGGCCGTGCGGCGCCGCGCCGGGCGCGTTCCCGGGGCGACTTGGCGCGGCGGCGGCCCGCGCCCCCATCCGTGCGGTAACCGCACTACAAACCCGGATCTCGGGGCACTATGACGGGGTGGCATCCGCGAGGTCGCCCCAGGGAGCCACCGGAGTCGGTGGCGCCAAGGGGAACAACCAAGGTGGCGGATCGGGCCGGATGACCGGTTCCGTCCGTGCGGTGGGCCGTGCCCTGAACTTTCCCGTGTCGAAGACGGCGCGCGGCATCCGCCGGGCGACGCACGCGCACGGGGCGGGCGAGTCGGGCCTCGGGAAACTGATCGAACTGCACGCGGTGAACGGCGCGGGCGACGTGATGATCACCGTGGCGCTGGCGTCCACGGTGTTCTTCTCGGTGCCCACCGACGAGGCGCGCGGCCGGGTCGCCCTGTACCTGGGCATCACGATGGCGCCCTTCGCGCTGCTCGCCCCGGTGGTCGGACCGCTCCTGGACCGGCTGCCGCACGGCCGGCGCGCCGCGATGGCGGGCTCGATGCTCGCCCGGGCGATGCTCGCGCTGATGCTGGCGGGCGCGGTGGTGAGCGGCACCTTCGAGCTGTATCCGGCCGCGCTCGGCGTGCTGGTCGCGTCGAAGGCGTACGGCGTGGTGCGCAGCGCCGTGGTGCCCCGGCTGCTGCCGCCGAACTTCTCCCTGGTCAAGGCGAACTCCCGGGTCACCCTGGGCGGGCTCCTGGCCACCGGTGTGGCCGCGCCAATCGGCGCCCTGCTCCAGTCGCTGGGCGCGCGCTATCCGCTCTACGGCGCTTTCGTGATCTTCATCGCGGGGACGTTCCTGTCGTTCTCGCTGCCGCCGAAGGTCGACTCCGCCAAGGGCGAGGACCGGGCGCTGCTCGCCGCCGACGAGGACCATCTGCACGGCCCGCACCTGAAGAAGCCGCCGCGCCCGGGGCTGCGCACGGTCGGCACGGCGGTCACGCACGCGCTGGCCGCGAACGCCGCGCTGCGCTGTCTGTCCGGCTTCCTGATCTTCTTCCTCGCCTTCCTGCTGCGCGAGCACCCGCTCAGCGGCCGGAGCGCGGCGGTCTCGCTCGGCCTGGTCGCCGTCTCGGCGGGGGTGGGCAACGCGCTGGGCACGGCGGTCGGCGCCTGGCTGAAACAGCGCGCTCCGGAGGTCATCGTCGTGACGGTGGTGGCGTTCGTGCTGGCCGCCGCGATCACCGCGGCGGTCTTCTTCGGCACGGCGCTGGTGGCGTGTCTGGCGGCGGTCGCCGGTTTCGCGCAGGCACTCGCGAAGCTGTCCCTGGACGCGATGATCCAGCGTGACGTCCCCGAGCTGGTCCGCAACTCCGCCTTCGCCCGCTCCGAGACCCTGCTCCAGATGGCGTGGGTGCTCGGCGGCGCCATCGGTATCGCGATGCCGCTGAACGGGTCGCTGGGCCTGTCGGTGGCCGCCGGGATCGTCGCCCTCGGCTGGCTGACGACCGTGCGGGGGCTGCTTTCCGTGGCCCGGCACGGGGGTCCGGCCCGGCAGCGGGTGTCCTGAACCGCCCCCGGCGACGCCCGAAGCCGCCCCGGCGAGGCCCGGAGCCGCCTCCGGCGGTGCCGTGAGCCGGGCGGGTCCCGGTCCCCCGGCTCACGGCACGCCGTACCCCACGTGGGAGGACTGGTGGGCGTGCCCGATAGCCTTCCGCCATGACCTCCCTGCCCCGCGGCAGAGCCGCTAATGGACAACGCGCCGCCCGCCGCCGTCGCGCCGTCGCCACCGTCGGTGCCGTTTCCGCCGGACTCCTCGCCCTGTCCGCCTGCGACAAGCCGACGCCGCTGGCCACCATCACGGTCGGCGACAACTCGGTGAGTTCCGAGACCGACTGCTACAACGACGGCGACGCGGTGAAGGCCGCGGACCTGGCGAAGTGCCTGCGGTCCAAGGACGTCAAGTCCATCAAGGTCGATCCCGACGAGACCGTGCGCTTCGGGGTCGACCCGAAGATCGCGGACAAGGGCTGGACGATCCTGATGAACGGTCAGCCGCTCACCGACTCCAGCACGAAGACGTACCGGACCATCCCCGGCAGCGTGTTCTTCAACGAGCAGTACGGCGCCACCGGCAACTCGACGGTCGTCTCCATCAAGGAGGGCGACAAGGCCGCGACCGGTCTGTGGACCTTCAAGCTCAAGAAGGACGCCTGATCACTGCCGCTGGACGCCGGGTGCTCGTGGCCACCGCCGTCCCCGCCGAGCGGGACGCGGTGGCCGGGGCCCGCCACGCGCCGGGCCGTGAGACACCGGTTCCCGGCGCGACCCTGCTCCGGGCCGGCGGCCTCGACCTGCTGGCCGCCGGTGTGGGGCCGGCCCTCGCCGCCGCCTCCGTCTCCGCCGCGCTCACCGCGGCGGCCTTCGGCGGCACGCCGTACGGGCTGGTCGTCTGCGCCGGTGTCGCGGGCGGCTTCCCGCCGGACGCGCCGGTCGGATCGCTGGTGGTGGCCGACGACATCGTGGCCGCCGACCTCGGCGCCGAGTCCCCGGAGGGCTTCCTCCCGGTCACCGAGCTGGGCTTCGGGACCGTCAGCCACCGGCCGCCGGATTCACTCGTACGAGAGGCCGCTGCCGTCACCGGCGCCCGCACCGGCACCGTGCTCACCGTCTCGACGGTGACCGGCAGTGCCGCCCGCGCCGCCGAACTGCGCGCCCGGCATCCACGGGCGCTCGCCGAGGCGATGGAGGGCTTCGGGGTCGCCGAGGCCGCCGCCGCGCACGGGGTGCCGGTGCTGGAGATCCGCGCGGTGTCCAATCCCGTCGGCCCCCGGGACCGTGCCGCCTGGCGCATCGGGGACGCGCTCGCCGCACTCACCACGGCGTTCGGGAAGCTGACGCCCCTCCTGGAGAGTTGGAACGGACATGACCGTACGCACTGAAGCCTCCGCACCCCTGCCCGAAGCCTCCGAAGCCCTGCGGATCGCCTACTCGCCCTGCCCGAACGACACCTTCGTCTTCGACGCCTGGGCCCACGGCCGGATTCCCGGGGCGCCGCCGCTCGACGTGACCTTCGCGGACATCGACATCACCAACGGCATGGCCGAGCGCGGCGAGCTGGACGTGCTGAAGGTGTCGTACGCCGCGCTGCCGTATGTGCTCGACGAGTACGCGCTGCTGCCGTGCGGCGGGGCGCTGGGCCGGGGCTGCGGGCCGCTGGTGCTGACCCGGGAGGCGGGCGCCGATCTGACGGGCCGTACGGTCGCGGTGCCGAGCGAGAGGTCGACGGCGTATCTGCTGTTCCGGCTGTGGGCGGCGGACACCGTGCCCGGCGGGGTCGGCGAGATCGTCGTCATGCCGTTCCACGAGATCATGCCCGCCGTGCGGGACGGGAAGGTCGACGCGGGCCTGGTCATCCACGAGGCGCGTTTCACCTACCGGAACTACGGGCTGCACAAGCTGGCCGACATGGGCGAGCACTGGGAGCGGACCACCGGGCTGCCGATCCCGCTGGGCGCGATCATCGCGCGGCGCTCGCTGGGCGCGGAGCGGCTGCGGTCGCTCGCCGCGGCGGCCCGCGCCTCGGTTCGGGCCGCCTGGGACGACCCGGAGGCCTCCCGCGCGTACGTCCTGGAGCACGCCCAGGAGATGGACCCGCAGGTCGCGGACCAGCACATCGGGCTGTATGTGAACGAGTTCACGGCCGATCTGGGCGAGGACGGGTACGCGGCGGTGCGCGCCCTGCTCACCCGCGCGGCGGCCGAGGGACTGGTACCACCCCTCGGCCCGGACGCGCTCGACTTCCCCTGATCCGACGGGATCGCGGTCTGCTGCTCCTCAGACGTCGAGCTGGTCGGCGACCGCGCGCAGCAGGCCCGCGATCTTGGAGCCGGATGCCTTGTCGGGGTAGCGGCCCTTCTCCAGCATCGGCGTGATGTTCTCCAGGAGGGTCGTCAGGTCCTGGACGATGGAGGCCAGTTCGTCGGGCTTGCGGCGCTGGGCCGCCGCGACCGACGGGGTCGGGTCGAGGAGCGTCACCGACAGCGCCTGGTCGCCGCGCTGGCCTGCGACGACTCCGAACTCCACCCGCTGGCCGGGCTTGAGAGCTTCGACTCCGGCGGGCAGGACCGAGGAATGGACGAAGACGTCGCCGCCGTCGTCGCGGGAGAGAAAGCCGAAGCCCTTCTCGCTGTTGAACCATTTGACCTTGCCGGTGGGCACCGTCTGTCCTCGTCCTCGTACTCGTCGGGAACTGCTCGGGAAACTGAAACTGCGCGGGTCACTGCTCGGGCGACCGCCCCGGTTCGTCGCAGGGGCAACTGCCGGTGAAACGGCCCTGGACAGCACTACAGCGGGTCGCCCGACCCGCCGGTACCAAGGCTAATGGTCCGGGGGCCGGTGACAAGACGTCGCCGGATTGTTCCTTCGCGCAGGGAACTACCCTGGTCGGGTGCGTGACAAAACCCAAGCGAATTCCCGCGAAGCCGGGGACCGGCTGATCCGTGCCGGTGCCGTCGTGTTCTTCATCGGAGCGGTGGCCACACTGGTCACCGTGGCCCCGCTGTTCCTCGGCACGGATCCTTTTCCGACCTACATGTTCGGCCTGAGCATGCTGATGGGGGTCGGCTTCCTGCTGGCCGGCGCCGGTGTGCTCCAGTCGGTGGCGGAGGGCCGCCGCAGGGCGCGCGCCGCTAACTCCTAGGCCCTGCCGGACAGGCCCTGGCGGGCCGCTTCCGCGCGGGCCAGCCAGTCCGGGAACTCGGTGAGGTCACCGAGGACGACGTCCGCGCCCGCCGCGCGCAGCTCGTCCGCGTCACACGGCCCGGTCGCCACGGCCACCGCGTACGCCCCTGCCGTGCGCGCCCCGCGTACGTCGCCGGTGTGGTCGCCGACGTACACGCCCGCGCCGTGCTCGCGCAGGGCCAGCGCCTTCTGCTCGGCCCAGAGGTTGCCGACGAGTTCGTCCACGGCGATGCCCAGGTGGTCCAGGTGCAGGCGGGCGTTGGGCTCCCACTTGGCGGTGACGACGACCGTGCGCCCGCCCGCCGCCCGCACCGCCTCGACGGCCTCGCGCGCGCCCGGCATGGCGAGCGTGCCGGTGATGGCGTGCGCCGGGTACATCTCCCGGTACAGGTCGGCGACCTCGGCGATCTCCTCGGCGGGGAACCAGTGGGCCAGTTCGTCGGCCAGCGGCGGCCCGAGCCGGGTCACGGCGAGATCGGCGTCGATGGACACGCCGGTCCGCGCCGCGAGCGCCGTGTAGCAGGCGTGGATTCCCGGGCGGGAGTCGATCAGGGTCATGTCGAGGTCGAAGCCGACGGTCAGCGCGGGGGCAGTCATACCGGTCATTGTCCCCAGGGCCCCCGGCACCGGGTCCGGGACCCCCTCACCGGGCGGCTTCCGGCGCCGCCCCGGGTGGGTTCAACGGCCCGGGCGGCTTTCGGGACCGCCCCGGGTGGGTTCAACGGCCCGGGCGGCTTTCGGGACCGCCCCGGGTGGGTTCAGCGGTGCAGGCGGCTTTCGGGCCCGCCCCAGGTGGGTCAGCGGCGGCGCTGGGAGCGCCAGACCAGGTAGAGGGCGGAGGCCACCGCCGCGCCGCGCACGACCCAGGGCCAGGTGTCGGCCATCGCGTCGCTCATGTGCCCCTGGGCGATCGGCTCGCCCCAGCGGCCGTCCTGTCGCCCCCAGAGCCAGCCGGCTCCGGCGCCGACCGCGAGGCCGGGCAGGACGAGGACCGCCCACTTGGACTCGGCCGGGGTGAGCCGGCGGGAGCCGTAGGCGATCAGCCAGCCGAGGCCGAGGGCGAACCAATTGCCGAGGACGGCGCCGGCGACCAGCAGGACGGCGGCGAGCAGCAGCAGCGGGTTGGTGTATCCGGCGAGGCGCGGGCGGCGGCGTACGACGACGGGCGCGACGACCGCCGCGTCCACGGCCGCCGGCGCCGCCGCCTTCGCGGCGCCCTTCCTCCGGAGCCGGGCCCAGCGTCCGCGCCTGCCCGCGTTCTCGTCCGCCGGGGCGACCGGCGCCGCCGCCTCCGCCACGGGGTCCCGCTCGGCGGGCGGCGGCCTGAGCAGCTCGGGGATCTCCACACCGCCGGTGAACCCCGGCACGCTGTCGCCCAGCCCGAAGGAACTGCCGGTGACCCGCCACCAGTCCGGCTGGGTGGCACTGTCGCCCAGCTCGTACGCGCTGGCGAGGTGGGGCGGGGACGGGACGTCGGCCCCGGTGTCCTCGACGGTCCCGGCCTCGGCGGGGCGCGGACGCGGGACGACGCGGCGCAGCCCCTTGGGACGGTCCGCCGGCGCCTCGGAGCGGGGGCCGGGGACACCGGCCCAGGTGTCGGTGGCGGGACTGGAGCGGGGGCCCACACCGGAACCCGCACTGGAACCCGGACCGGATCCCGCACCGGAGCCGCGACCGGATACCGTACCGGAGCCGCGACCAGATCCCGTACCGGAGCCGGCGCTCGGGCCTGAGGGAACTCCCGCGCCCGGGCCTCCGCCCGCACCGCCCGCGCCTGCCCCGGCCGCCGAGACGACCGCGTCCGGGGTGCCGAGGCGGTCCAGGATGCGGCGGACGGCGGTGGTGCTGTCGTCGGTGTCCTTGGCCCGACTGCGGTCGATCTCGCCGCGCAACTCGGTGACCAGGCGCATCCGGGCCGCCGACGGCAGCTTCCGCTGCTGAGCCAGGTCACCGACCCGGCTCAGATAGTCGAAGACCAGCTGGTCGCTCTCGATCCCCACGAAGTCCCCTCCGGGGCGGGTGCGTTGGATACCCCGTCCGGACGACGGTACCGGTTTTCCGCCGCACGGGCGGGCACGAGTCCCACCACGAACCCGGCCCACCGGCCCGCGATGTGGCGGGGGGCGGACGGGGGGCGGGTATCCGGCGAGCGCGCAACGGCCCGCCGCCCGGCGCCCGCCGGACGGGCGGCTGCCGGACGGGCGGCTGCCGGACGGGCGGCTGCCGGTCAACGCACGAACCCGGCCCACCTGCCCACGCCGTGGCGTACGACGCGCCACCGGGCTGGGCATTCCGGCGCACGTGCGGTGGGCGGGGGGACATCCGCCGGGCGGGCACCGGGCCGGGTAACGGACGGGTATGCGCCAGGCGGACGGGCGGCTGCCGGCCCACGCACGAACCCGGCCCACCTGCCCGCGCCATGGCGTGCGCCGGGCCGCCGGGGCGGGTGTCCGGCGCACGTGCGGTGGGCTGGATAAGGGGCGGGCGTGCGGCGGACGCACAGCGGCCGGCCCGACCAAGCGCCCGGTGGACGGGCGGCGGCCGGTCGACGCACGAACCCGGCCCACCTGCCCACGCCGTGGCATGCGCGCGCCACCGGGGCGGGCATCCGTCGGACGTCCGGCGCGGGTGCGGCGGACATCCGCCGGGCGGGCGGCGGACGGTCCGCGCACTGCCC